>NZ_JAIQLH010000172.1 GCF_020037025.1 Streptomyces huiliensis
ACGGCCCCTGGGCCGGCGAGGGGCGCCGTCGTGCCCGGACGGTCCCGCGCGACGGGCCGGACGCGCCGGAGCGGAGAGCACATCCGAGGGCCTTCTTCCAGGGTTATTTCCGGACTTCCGGGCGAGGCGTGGAGAGAGGGACGATCCCGGAACACCCGGAACGGAGGTACCGACGTGGACTGGCGACAGTACGCCGCCTGCACGGAAGAGGATCCCGACCTGTTCTTCCCCATCGGCACGGGGGCTCCGGCACTGGCGCAGACCGAAGGGGCCAAATCGGTCTGCGCGCGCTGCCCGGTGCGGGAGGAATGCTTGCGGTGGGCCTTGGAGACCCGCCAGGAGTACGGAGTGTGGGGTGGCAAGAGCGAGGGGGACAGGCGTGAGCTCCGCCGGGGGACGGGAAGGCGCCGTGTGGGTACCTCTTCCTAGTACGGTGGCGGAACTCCCGGCGGGGCGGGGCGTTCCGGGCTCACCGTGCGCGCCCGCGGACTCCGCGGGGACGGTGAGCGGACCCGCGACGGGCGTGCGGTCCCGACCCCGCAGTGATCGAGGTGACGCTGTGACCGACCCGACGGCCGTGGCCGGGCCGTTCGTCCACCCGGCGTTGTTCTACCGGGACGGCGGAGAGTACGTCGCGGCGCTCACGGCGTTCGTCCGCGAGGGGCTGGCGGACGGCGACCCGGTGGCGATCGCCGTGCCCCGTGCCCGGCTGGAGCTGCTGCGGGACGCGCTGGGCGCGGACGGGGCCGGCGTCCGGTTCCTCGACATGGAGGAGGCGGGCCGCAATCCCGGGCGGATCATCCCGCGGGTGCTCCGGGCCTTCGCCGACGCCCACCCCGACCGTCACGTCCGCATCATCGGCGAGCCGATCTGGGCGGGCCGCACCGACACGGAGTACCCGGCGTGCGTCCAGCACGAGGCCCTGATCAACCACGCGTTCGCGGGCCGCAGGGTCACCATCGTCTGTCCGTACGACACCTCGCGGCTGGCGCCGCGGGCGGTGGCCGACGCCTACGCGACCCATCCGGTGATCATCGACGGCGACCGGAACGGCCCCAGCGGCTCGTACGCCCCGGACCACATCATCGCCGCCTACAACCAGCCGCTGCCGCCGCCGCCCGCGGGGGGCGTCCTCTCCTTCCGCTTCGACGACGAGCTGCTGCCCGAGGCGCGGCACCTCGTGGTGAAGCGGGCGGCGGCGCTGGGTCTCGCGCCGGAGCGGCGGGACGACCTGGCCCTGGCGGTCGCCGAGCTGACCACCAACAGCGTGGTGCACGGCGGCGGGACGGGGACGGTGCGGATCTGGGGCGAGGGCGGCCACGTGGTGTGGGAGGTGCAGGACCGCGGGCACGTCAGCGATCCGCTGGCCGGCCGCCGACCGCCCGCGCCGGACCGGCCGGGCGGCCGGGGGCTGCTGCTCGTCCACACGCTGAGCGACCTGGTCCGCACCCACACCGGACCGGGCGGCACCACGACGCGCTGCCTCCTCTCCCGCGTCCCGCTGCCTTGATCCCCGGCCTGATCCGCGATCCCCGCCCCGATCCGCCCGTCGTGCGGGTGAACCTCGCGGAGTTCGATTGCGCCGGGCCGTCCGGAGCGGCGAGCGTGGACGGACGCCGACGAGGCGGAACGACGCCGACGGGAGGAACGGGACGGATGAGACACGTCGTTGCGAGAACACGGTGGGCCGTGCGCACGGCCGTGGCCGCGGTGGGCACCCTGGCGCTCTGCGCCGCCGTGGTCCCGTCGGCCTCGGCGGGCGGCAGCAGCTGCTCCGGACGGACCTGTCTGACGGTCGACGGGTCCGGCCTCTACGTGGCACGGGCGACGGTCACCCCGCCGGCCGGCGCGAAGTTCTTCGGCCAGTACCACCTGTACGGCGGCGGCGTCGACAACACCAGCGCGCTGCAGCACTGGCACGAGAGGCTGCGCTACTCGGTGGCCTGGGGCCGGGGCGTGGCGGACCACACCAAGATCTGCGCCGAGGGCTGGGAGCACGTCGGGGGCGAGCGGAAGCCGCTCGGCAAGACGTGCGTGGAGATCCGGAACTCCGGCCGCTGACCCGGCGGGGCCGGCGTCAGCCGTCGTAGGACTGCAGCTCGACGAGGTTGCCCTCGGGGTCGCGGACGTGGGCGGTGCGCAGGGTCGGCCCCCACTCCGGCCGGTCGGCGGGGGCCGCGACGGGGGTGGCGCCGTGGCGCAGGCAGAGGGCGTACGCGGCGTCGGCGTCCGGGACGCGGCTGACGAGCATGGTCCGGTCGGACGGCGTGGGGGCGGGTGCCGGGTCCGCTGTATCCCCCGGGTCCGCCGCCTCCGCCGGGCCGCCGACGACATGGGCCATGGCCTGCCGGTCGAGCAGCATCAGCACGCCTTCTCCGGCCAGGTCCCAGTGGGCGTAGGGCCCTTCCTCCGTGCCCTGGACCAGTCGGGCGCCGGTGAGTTCGGGGAGGACGGCGGCGTAGAAGCGGAAGGTCTCGGCGAACCGGCCGACGAGCAGCCGCGGGTGCAGTGCGTCCATGACGCCCCTCAATCTTAGGTGCTGTCCAATGATGGGTCGCAACCTACAATAATCCCGTGACCGAGACCGTGACGACCGCGACCGAGACCGTGACCGAGACACCCCCCACCCTCACCGCGCTGACGACCTATCTGCTCTCCCGGGTCGGCAAGAGCGCCCGCGGCCGGACCGCGGCCCGGCTGGCCGGCCGCGACCTGCGGATGTGGCACATGGCCGTGCTCGCCGCCCTCGCCGACTTCGGCCCGCACGCGCAGCGGGAGCTCGCCGAGCGCCTGACGATCGACCCCAGCGACATGACCAAGGTGCTGGACGACCTGACCGCCCTCGGTCACGTCGAGCGGACCCGCGACCCCCGCGACCGCCGCCGGCTCACCGTCGCCCTGAGCCCCGCCGGCGCCGCGGAACTCGCCCGGCTGACCGACGACGCGCTCGCCGTCCAGGACGAGCTCCTCGCCCCGCTGACCGGCCGGGAGCGGGAGCGGCTGCACGCACTGCTCGGCAAGGTCTTCCGCTCCCTCGACGGGTGACGGCCGGCCGTGGCAACGCCCGCCTCAGGCCCGCCTGGCGGCCACGGCCGCCAGGTAGAGCGGCGGCAGGAACCGCGTGCGCAGGGCGACGGGCGCGCCGCAGCCGCCCGCCAGGTGGCGCAGCGCCGCCGGACTGTACGCCTTGCGCAGGCTGACGACCCCGTCGTGCGCCTGGGCGTAGCCGCCGCAGAGGAGCATCAGCGGGACGGCGGCCAGGCACGCCGGGTGCCGCCACACGTCGACGATGAGGAGCCGCCGGGCGACGCGGGTTCCCTCGCGCAGCAGGTCCGCCGCGCCCCGGGGCGGCAGGTGGTGGAGTGACTGGCAGAACACGGCGAGGTCGTACGAGCCGTCGGGCGCGTCGATGGCGGTGGCGTCGAGCCGTGCGACGGTGGCCCGCCCGTGGCGGCCGAGCGGCCCGGCCCGCAGCGCCTCGACGAGGTCCGGCGCGAGGTCGCTGACGGTCGCCCGGGCGGCCGGGTGCCGGTCGAGGACCCACCGGGTCAGCCCGCCGTCACCGGCGCCGAGTTCGAGGAAGCGCGGCCGCGGCACGTCCCGCAGCAGGTCCAGGACCGGCCCGCCGAACGTCCGGTGGGCCAGGGTCAACCGTTCCAGCCGGGCCAGTCCGCGCAGCGCCCGGCGCCGCCGGTCCGCCGCGTCGGCGCGGTCGAGGTACTCGAGGCGGTCCGTCTCGTACAGCCGGTCCCACCACGCGGCGCCGGGGCCGCCTCGGGGCATGTCGTCGATCACGGTCGCCCAACGACGCGCGCGCGGCGCGGGTCACGTCCGCGGGACCGGCGGCGGAGCAGCGCGGGAGCGGCCCGCAACCGTCCGCGCTCCCCCGGCGTCTTGTGCGAGGCTCCGGCGGTACGTACGCCGGGCGTCAGCGCTCGTGACCGAAGGGACCGTGGGAGCAGTGGACGACATACGCAGGCCGGCCTCGACCGCCGTACGGGAGACGACGCCGCCCGGGCGGCCGGCGGCCGCGCCGCGCCCGAGGGGCCTGGTGGACCTGCGGGGGCGGGAGAGCGCCCCCGCGCTGCTGGCGTACCCCGCCGACGCGGTGCTGGTCGTGTCGGGGCTGCCCGGCAGCGGCAAGAGCACCCTCATCCGCCGGTGGTCGCGGGCCGCTTCGGTCGTCGACCCGCGGGACGCCCACGAGGACTGCGCCGCGGTGATGCCGGACTCCCTGCCCTACGCGGTGTACCGGCCGTGGGCCCGCCTCGTCCACGCCCGCCGGCTGTGGTCCGCGGTCCGCGCGGGCGGACCGCTCCTGGTCCACGACTGCGGCAGCCGCGCGTGGCTCCGGCGCCTCCTCGCCCGGGAGGCCGGGCGCCGGGGCCGGGAACTCCACCTGGTGCTCCTGGACGTGGGCGCGGCCGACGCCCTCGCCGGGCAGGAGGCGCGCGGCCGGTGGGCCCGGCCGCGCGTCTTCGACCGTCACCGGCGCGGACTGCGGCGCCTCCTGGACGCGCTCGCCGCGCCCGGCGCCGGGGAACCGGGCGGCGGGCCGGTGCCGGAGGCGGCGTCGGTGGTGCTGCTGGACCGGACGACGCGCGAGCACGTGGCGGCGGTGGAGTTCGGGCGGTAGCGGGTCCGTTCGGACGCGCGCGGGCGCGCGGCGTGCTGCCGGCCGAGCGCCGGTACACCGGTCGCCCTCGGCACCCGCCGGGCGCGTCCGGGCGGAACAGGGCCCTCGCCGACGGCTGTCCGGCACGCTGTCACGGAAGCGACGGTTCAGGCCGGGAGGCTCCCGAAGCCGCCCGGCACGACGGCGATCACCACGGGGAACCCTTCGACCTCCCCGGGGACCCGGTCGCCGACCGACTCGTCCTCGACGTCGACCCGAATGGCATCGTCTCCGGCGGGCGTCCTTCCCTCGGACACGCCGTGGACACCGTCGATCTCGTGCAGCCGCGCCCTGTTCCGCTCCAGCACGGCCGTCAGGCGCGACGCCGGCATCTCCGGCGGAACGAACGGAGGTTTCGCGCCCTCCCCCGGACCCTCGGGGGGAAGGGAGCCCGGGGCCCCGGGCCACATACCGTTCACGGCGGCCATCCTTCGGAATGCGTCGGTCCTCGGCACGGGCTGTCGCGGCCGGACGTCCGTCGCCCCCCGTCGGCTCGTGACCCGGTCCGTCTTGTGCGGCCACGTGCGGACAAGCCCGGAGACGCCTCCGGGCTTGTTCCGGGCAAAGCCCGATCACGGATCGGCTCCGCCTCTGCCACTGTCAGGTATACAGGTTGACGTCCAGCGCGGATACCACCCACGGCATCGGATTGCAGATGGTGTAGCCACCGCCACCGGCGAAAAGGAGGCCCACTGGGTACCTGTGCGAGTCCCACGTCCAGACGACGGATCCGGAGTCTCCGCCTTGGCTGAAGTACCCGCTGCTGCCCTGGACCACGAACTGGCCCACGAACCAGGCGGTACGTGGTTGTTGCTGAGCGCCAGGAGCCGGGAATTGCGGGGCGCGCTGCGGCCCACCGCCAGGCAGCCGAGAGTCCCGGCCGTGATCCTGTAGTGGCCGACGGAGACACCACCCGGAGCGGGCCGGATCCTGCACCGGTGCGCCTGGGCGTCGATGATCCCGCTCTTGTGCACCGTCAGCGGCAGGTCGGCGGCCGCTTGCACGCCCATGGCATCGACCAGGACGGAACGCACCCGATCGGTCGGAGCCTCTTCCGCCACGAAGACGGCCAAGGTGGGCGCGCCGGGTTCGGTCGGTCCTCCCGGCCGGCCGAAGCCGCTGCCGACGCCTTGGACGTTGCCCGTGTCGGACAGGAAACTCTCGACGGCCCGCGCACCGGCCGCTCCCTGCCGGCGGATGGATTCCGCGAGCTCGTCCTTCGCGTCCAGCATCCGCGCGGGAATCCCGGACAGGTTTTCCTGCGGTACGGTGAAATCCGCCTGTTCCGCCGACCGTTCGGCGGTTTCTTCTCCGGCTGCCGAAAGCTGTTCTTCCGTCGGTGGAAAGAACCTGTCCTCTCCCGTTCCTGGATCGGTCACCATCCCCCCCTCAATTCGACTTTCTTCCTTGCCCACTTCCCGATAGTCAGATTCGCCGCCCCCCGCTCCGTCCCGGTGCGCGCCGAGCAGGTGCCGCCCAAGGGGCGGAAGGTGCCGGAGGGGGATTGTCAGACCCCTCTGTCACGATCGTTCGTGTGAGTACCCGTGAGGGCGGGTGCGGGGAGGACAGCCATGGGTTTCTTCGACGATCTGGTGGCGCCGGACGAACCGGAGGCGGAGCGGCCGGAGTTCGTCGACCTGGGGCCGCCGGGGCGGCGGTACGGGGACGACGGCCCGCCGGCCGACTGGTACCTGCCGACGGTGCTCCCCCGGGTGGCGCAGGTGGCCGAGGGGCCACGGGTGCGGGTGATGTTCACGGGCTGGGAGGTGTGGCCCGAGGAGGTCGGGCTGTGTCTGGACGTCTTCTGGCGGCGGAGGCGAACGGACGGGGTGTTCGGGGACGCCTGGTACGGCGGTTCCGGCGCCGGGGCGCTGCGGGTGGGCCTGCGGCTGGCGGACGGCCGCCGCGTGACCACCGTGGACGCCGCGCCCTGGCCGGTGCCGGAGGGCGGCGAACGGCCCGTCACTCTGCGCGAGTACGGCACGGATCCCGGTGGGGAGTTCCGGAGGCCGGTGCGGCTTCTGTTGTCCGCCATGCCTTCTGACGGACCCGTGACGCTGGTTTTGGAGTGGCCGGACGAGGACGTCGCGGAGACCGCCGCCGTGCTGGACACCAGTGGCCTCGGGGAGGCGGCGGAGCGGGTGGTCGAGCTCTGGCCGGAGCTGTCGGCGACGCCCGCGCCCTGACCGGCGCGCGTTTCTTGCGGGGCCGACGCCCCCGCACCCCCGAAGCGAGCCGCGCGCGCTGTGTTCCATCGCCGGACAGGCTGACGGTCCAGACCGCTGGGGCCCCTGGGGTCCAACGCCCACTACCGCACCCACCCGCTCACCTGGGACGAACTGGCGCCGAGCGCGACGTGCCGGGGAGAGGCGATGCGGTGGGAGGCCAAGCACGACCGCGACGCATTCAAAGAGGTCTGGCTGCTGTTCGAGAACGCCCAGGGCCGCTTCCCCCTCTACCCCGGCGAGTCGGTGTGGATCGAGTACGCCTACAGCGTCGGGGACGAGAAGTGGGGCCGGTGGTTCCAGCGGGCCGTACGGCTGCCCACCGAGCACCTGGAAGTCCAGCTCGCCTTCCCCTCCGCCCTCGACCCGGTCGTGTGGGGCACCGAGACGTCCATGACCGCCACGGGATGACCCTGATGCGGCAACCGCTGCGCGGCCGGCGACGGCCGCGACGAACAAGGTGGAGGCGTTCAACCAGCCGGGCCAGGATGCCGATGCGGACCCCCGGGCCTGTCCTGTCCTGGCCGGGGGCCCGCATGGGTGGTGGGGCAGGGATCAGCTCGGCTGGTCGCCGGAGTACCGGTAGATGTCGCCTGCGCTGTTGATGTGCCACGCGGTGCCGTCGGCGCCGGCGGCGATGTCGGTCGCGGTGCCGGGGATTTTGATCCACGGGTTGGTGCCGCTGGCGTCGTTGTTGGTGTAACGGTAGATGCTGCCGGCGGGGTCGACGCCCCAGACGTTCGTCCGGGAACCCACTGCGATGCGCTTGAGGCTGCCGGAGACGTCCCTCCACGGGTTCGTGCTGTCCTGGTCTCCGGTGTACCGGAAGATCTGGTTGGAGCTGTTGACGCCCCACACGGTGCCGTCGGCGCCCGCGCCGATGTCGCTCAGCGCACCGGGGATCTTGATCCACGGGTTGGCGTCGTGGTTCGTGTACCGGTAGATGGCATTGGCGGAGTCCACCCCCCACACGTTCGTCCGAGACCCCGCGTCGATGCGGACCAGACTCCCGTTGATGCCGACCCAGTTCGTGGTGCCCTGGTCTCCGGCGTACCGGTAGATCTGGTTGCCCGCGTTGACACCCCACACCGTGCCGTCCGATGCGGCACCGATGTCGCTCAAGCCCCCCGGGATGTTGATCCACGGGCTGCCGTCGTAGTTGGTGTACCGGTAGACGGCACTCGCCGAGTTCACCCCCCACACCGTCGTCCTGGACCCTGCCGAGATGGCCGAGAGGCTGCCCGCGACCTTCACCCAATCCGCCATGCCACATCACCTTCCCCGAGCGGTTACCGACCCCGTCATCCTCGGTGAAGAAAATAGGCTGCCAAAATAGGAGAACACTTGACCTGGTACTAAATAAGCCAATAAGTCGATGTTTTAACGACCACCACCTTGCGGGGTGAGGCGGGGAGAGCCTCGGCCGGAAGCGTTTCGACTGGAAATGCTGTCCCACCTACGAGGGTCGACACACACGCCGGTTTGTGCCTCTCATTACCGCTGGCCCCCAGGGCCAGAGCCTCCAACGTCCGAGATCATCCCGTGGCGGCTTTTGAGCTCACCTCGGCCGGACCTCCAGGAGGTGCCGTCATCACCGTACGCCCGAACGGGCCTTCCTCGCCCGGTTTCGCGCCCAGCTGCGGGGCGCCTCCCTTGACCCGGTGGCACCCAGGGATCACCACGTGCCTGCTTCGAGCTGGGCGGGGATGCGGCTGGCCCGCAGCTCACGCAGGTCCGGGATGTGGTTGTAGAGCGCGCCCGGGGAGACGCCGAGCATCTTGGCGGTCGCGTTGATGGAGCGCTCGGGGTTGGGCAGCAGGTCCCGGGCCATGTTCAGGATCTTCTCGTCGACCACGGTGGGCCGGCCGCCGACCTTGCCGCGGGCACGGGCACGGGCGGCGTCCTGGAGGGACCGTCCGTAGCGGTCGAGGGTGGGGACCACCAGGGTGTCCCCGACGTCGAGGAAGGCGTGGCATGCCTTGAGCTCGGGGCGGAGGTCGTTCTTGCCGGACTTCTTGTCCGCGAAGATCTTCCGGCACCCGGCCGCCTTCAGGGCGTCGATCTGCCGGTCGAGTTTCTGTCCGCCGGTGGACACGCGTGCGTATCCGATGCGGATCTCGGTGCGGACGGCAGGCTCGGCGGCCAGCAGTTCGAGATAGTCGGCCTCAAGGGGCGTACTCACGCCCGAAATCCTGTCAGAAAACGGTGCTGCGGGGTTCTTGATCCACCTGGGTTGTTGAAGGAAGTTTTTGAAGGCCCTGGGGGCCTTCCGGTGGTCCGCCCGGAGATCTTCATTAAACGTTGGTTTTTTTGAAGGCGCCTCCACCCGATGCCCGAGCCCGACGACGTCGACCCGGACGTCTACAACGACGTCTGTCATGAGATCGACGCCACCCGCCGGGAGGCCGTCCTCCACCTCGAAGCGGCCTGGGACGCCGACCCTGAGGAGAACGAGCCGCTGCTGACGGCCATCGCCACCGCCCGCCGGCGCCGCGACAAGGCCGAGGCCGGGATCCGCCGGCTCGTCGCATACGGACGCGAGTTCACCCGGCCCTGCCCCTACAAGCTCGCCGACCTCGTCGACGCATCCGCAATGTCCATCTCCGGCGTCCGCACCGCCTATGACCACGACGAAGTCGCCGACGTCCCAGCCAACGCCGCACCTTCTGACCAGGAACAGTCTGAGGTCAGACTCCTACGGCATGTTTCGGGCGTATTCCGGTTGGCCTCCAGGAAGCGGCGAAGTGGGGGTGCCCCCCTCCGGGGTAGGGGCCGGGCTCCCTCCCGGCCCGGGCAACACCCCTCGCGCCCGCGCGATCAGCGCCCGCCCCGCCGGGCTGGTGGGCCCGTCCGTCCGCCAGGCGAAGGCGAGTCGGCCCCGCAGGGCCGGCGGATCGATGGCCACCGAAATCAACGACGGCGCCCGGGAAGCGGCGAACTCGTCGGGAAGGATGGCCGCCCCGAGGCCATGCGCGGCGAGTTCGGCGAGCGTGCCGGGATCGCCGGCCTCCAGGGCGATGCGCGGCCGGAAGCCGGCCGCCGCGCACGCCTCGTCGAGCCGGGCCCGGAGCCCGGTGCCGCGCGGCAGGCTGATCAGCGGCCGGTCGCGCAGGGTGTCGAGGGAGATGACCGGGTGGACGGCGAGTTCGTGGCCGGGGGCGACCGCGGCGACGATCGCCTGGTCCTCCAGGACGTGCAGGGAGAGGCCGGCCGGGGCGTCGCGTCCCACGCTGATGATGGCCGCGTCGAAGCGCCCGCCGCGGAGGCCGTCGACCAGCTGGTCCGTCGTGTCCTCGGCCAGGGTGATCTCGACCGCGGGATGCTCCTGGTGGAAGCCCGCGAGCAGACCGGGCAGGTCGGCGTTGTGCGAGGTCACCGTGCCGACGGCGACCCGGCCCCGGAGCAGTCCGGCCATCTCGTCGACGACGAGCCGGGCCCGTTCGACGGCGGCGAGCGCGGCGCGCGCGTGGGGCAGGAAGGCGGCGCCGACCTCGGTGAGCGCCACGGACCGCCCCGAGCGGTCCAGCAGTTCCTGCCCGAGCTCGCGTTCCAGCTTGCGGATCTGTGCGCTGACGCCGGGCTGGGCGACCCGCACCCGCTCGGCGGCCCGGGTGAAGTTGCGCTCCTCCACCACCGTCACGAAGTACTCGAGCTGCCGCAGTTCCATAACCGGTGATGCTAGCAGTCAGACTTGTCATGTCTTGGACTTCTGGTGCGGCGCGGAGGAGGCTGGTTCCACGGCCAGAGAAGACCAGACGAAGGAGCAGTGCCATGACCGACGGAACCCGTGAACGCGCCGCCACCCCCGAGGACTTGACCCGCCTGTTCGTGGAGCGGACCAACGCCCGCGACGCCGAGGGGATGGCCGCGCTCTACGCGCCGGACGCCGTCCTCGCGTTCCCGCCCGGCAGCACGACGGTCGGCCGGGAGGCGATCCGCGCCGTCTGCGAGCAGCTCCTGCTCCACGCCGAGCTGCCGTTCGTGCCCGAGCCGCCGCTGCCGACGGTCCGGTACGGGGCCGATCTGGCCCTCACCTCGACCCGGTCCTCCGACGACACGGGCGGCAGGGTGCAGGTCGTCCGGCGCGAGCCGGACGGGACCTGGCTGCGGATCATCGACCGGCCCGAGTCGAAGGCCGGCCGATGAGCGTGCTCGTCGCCGGAGCCGGCATCGGCGGTCTGACCACCGCCCTGAGCCTGCACGCCGCGGGGATCGACGCGGCCGTCGTGGAGAGCGTCCGGGAGATCCGCCCGCTGGGCGTGGGCATCAACCTCCTGCCGCACGCGGTCCGCGAACTCACCGAGCTGGGGCTCGGGGACGACCTGGCCGCCATCGGCGTGCCGACCTCCGAGAACGTGTACTGCGACCGCGACGGCACCGTCCTGTTCTCCGAGCCGCGCGGCGTCGCCCAGGGCTACAACTGGCCGCAGTACTCGGTCCACCGCGGCGAGCTCCAGCTGATGCTGCTGGCCGCGGTGCGCGACCGGCTGGGTCCGGACGCCGTCCGCACCGGGACGCGCCTGGAGGGCGTCACCGACACCGGGTCGGCCGTCCGGGCCCGGCTCCTCGACCGGGCGACCGGGAAGCACCGGACCGCGGAGGCCGGCGCGCTGGTCGGGGCGGACGGGCTGCACTCGGCCGTCCGCGGTCTGCTGCACCCGGACGGCGGGCCCCTGTTGTGGTCGGGGGTCCGGATGTGGCGCGGGGTGACGACGGGGAAGCCGTTCCTCACCGGGCGGTCGGCGGTCCTCGTCCGGGACGGGGACGCCGAGTTCATCGCGTATCCGATCGGCCGCGACCGGATCAACTGGGTCTGCCTGGTCCGGGAGGCCCCGCCCGGCCCGCTGGACGAGGAGGCCGGCTGGAACCGCCCGGGCCGGCTCGCGGACCTGCTCCCCCGCTACGCGCACTGGGAGCTCGGCTTCCTGGACGTGCCGGGGCTGCTGGCCGGGGCCGAACGGATCCTGGAGTACCCGATGGTCGACCGGGAGCCGCTGCCGTCCTGGGGGCGCGGCCGGGTCACCCTGCTCGGCGACGCCGCGCACCCCATGTACCCAGTGGGGGCCAACGGCGCCTCCCAGGCCGTCGTCGACGCCCGCGTGCTCGCCCACGCACTGGCGGGGGCCGACGACGTACCGGCCGTGCTGGCCCGTTACGCCGCCGAGAGGCGGGAGGCGACGGCCGCCGTCGTCCACGCCAACCGGGCCATGAACCAGGCGGTCAAGGGCGTCCCGGACGACGCCGGACGGAGCGCCGAGCATTACGCCCGCATCACCGACACCTACCGGCGGGCGAGCGGGAGCGATCCCGCCGTCCTCAACGCCCGGCCGTCGCTGACGCCGCGCTGACCGGGCCCGGGATCCCGGGGATCAGTACCCCGTGGGCCCCATGGGCTGCGGGGAGGCGAGCGTCCGCAGCAGGTGGTCGAGCTCGTTCCGCCAGGCGCGGTTGACGTTGATGCGCGTCGGCTTCTCCCGGCCCGGCATCCAGAAGCGGAACGAGCTCCACAGGGTGCCCATCCGCACGTCGCTCACCATCTGCCGGGCCTGGTCGTGCGGCAGGGCGAAGACCAGTTCCTTGGGGCGGCTGCTGAACTTGCCGGCGCGGTGGAAGAGCAGGGCCTGCTGCGTGAAGGTGACGAAGTAGGTGTCCACGAAGAAGATCCATATGCTCGACAGGAAGGCCATGGCCAGCGGGCTGGGTCCGCTGATGCCGTAGACCGTGACCACCGGCCGGTCGTAGGGGTTGGCCTCGACCACCGCACGTCCCACGTGCTCCTGGATCGTCGCCTTGCGCAGCGGCATGTCTGCTCCTCGTTTCTTCATGGGGGGTCCCGTGGGGGAAAGCCCCTATTGAAGCCCCTCCCGGTCGGCGGGGTACCGGCGGGTTCCGGCCATCGGGAGGGCGGCGGGGAGGAGACGTGGAGCGGCCGGCTCCGGCGGTCAGCCGTCCGACCGGGACAGCGCCTCCCGTACCGCCTCGTCGGTGCGGCCCACCACGGCGGTGCCGTCGTCCGCCGTGATGATCGGCCGCTGGATCAGCTTCGGGTGCCCGGCCAGGGCGGCGATCCAGCGGTCGCGGGCGGCGGCGTCCCGCGGCCAGTCCTTGACGCCGAGCTCCTTGGCCTCGGCCTCCCCGGTGCGCGTGATGTCCCACGGCTCCAGCCCGAGCCGGCCGAGCACGGCCCGGATCTCGTCCTCGTCGGGGACGTCGTCGAGGTAGCGGCGGACGGTGTACTCGGCGCCCGCCTCGTCGAGCAGGCCGACGGCCGAGCGGCACTTCGAACAGGCGGGGTTGATCCAGATCTCCATGCCGCCCAGGATACCGTCCGCACCCCGTCAAATCCCGTCTGAGCTGGGGCGATTGTCAGTGCCCGGCAGTAGAATGGAGGGGTAGTGAAGAGGTCGCCCGACCCCTTCGTCAGGAGGACGCCGATGGCCGCAGCAGCAGCACCACTCACCGATCCGTGCACCCTCGAGACGCTGCCCAAGAAGCGTCTGCCCGCCGGGCACCCCCGTGAGTGGTACGAGTCCCACAACCGCCGGCTGAAGGCCATGCGCCTCGCCATCGCCTTGCTCCACAGCGGCGCGTACCGGCCCGAGCAGGCGACCAACCGCAGGATACGCCGGGTCGCGGACCGGATCGGCGTGCGCCCGCCATCGAACACGACCTGCCGGATGGTCAGGTCCCTGATCCGTGCGGAGGCGCCGGCGGCACGGGCGGCCCGCCTCTGACCGTATCCGCGCCCGGCACGCCGGGTCGCAACCGCCGGGACATCACCCGTTTCCCCGGCCGTCACCCCCCGGTTCCGGCCCGTCCCTAGCGTCGTCGTATGACGATCCAGCAGGTCACCCCGGTCCCGGCCGCCCAGGCGCCGGCTCCGGAGCCCGAGGCCGGGCCGGCACCGGCCGGTCCGCCGCCTGCGCCCCGGGCCGTCGGCGGCGGTGGGGCCGCGGTCC
>NZ_JAIQLH010000173.1 GCF_020037025.1 Streptomyces huiliensis
AGCAGGCCGTGTCGACCGTCAGGGCCGGGCCCTCGAAGCCGAACGTGTAGGCCACCCGGCCGGAGGCGACGGCCGGGAGGGTGCCGATGCCCCAGTAGCCCTGGAGGTTGCTCCCGTCGGCGTGGGTGACGTAGCTGTAGTCGACGCCGGAGACGCCGGCGAACACCCCGGTGCGGGAGCCGCGCAGGTCGGCGGGGTCGATGCCGGCGTCCTCGAACGCCTCCCAGGTGCCTTCCAGGAGCAGCCGCTGCTGCGGGTCCATGGCCAGGGCCTCGCGCGGGCTGATGCCGAAGAACTCGGCGTCGAAGTCGGCGGCGCCGCGGACGAAGCCGCCGTGCCGGGTGGTCGTGGTGCCGGGGTGGTCCGGGTCGGGGTGGTGGAGCTCGTCGAGGGGCCAGCCGCGGTCCTCGGGGAAGCCGGTGATCGCGTCGCGGCCCTCGGCGACGAGCCGCCACAGCGCCGCGGGCGAGTCGGCGTCGCCGGGGTAGCGGCAGGCCATGCCGACCACGACGACGGGGTCGTCGTCGGATTCCGGTTCCGGTTCCGCTTCCGCTTCCGCTTCGAGTGCGTCGGCCGCTTCGTCGACGGGAGCCGTCGCCAGGCCGAGCCGGTCGAGCAGGTTGCCCGCCACCGCCTGCGGGTTGGGGTGGTCGAACAGCAGCGTCAGCGGCAGGTCGAGGCCGAAGGCCCGGCTCAGCCGGCCGGTGAGTTCCAGCGCGGCCAGCGAGTTGTAGCCGTAGTCGAGGTACGCGCGGTGCGGATCGATGGTGTCGGGCGTCCGGCCGAGGAGGTCCGCCGTCTCGGCGAGCACGGCGTCCAGGATCCTGCGCAGCCGGTCGCCGGGCGCGGCCTCGGCCACCTGCCCGGCGAGGGAGCCGGCGGTGTGGTTGCCGTCGGATTCCGCAGTACTCACGTGCATCCCCTTGTCGACGTGCTCTTGGGTTCGGCTCTGTTCCGGTCGCCGTGCCGCGCCCGGCCCCCGCCCCTGGCCAAGGCCCTGCGAGGCCCTGCCAGGGCCCGGCCTAGGGGCAGCGGACGACCTGCGCGGCGTAGCTGAGGCCCGCCCCGAAGCCCATGAGCAGCACGGGGTCACCGGACCGCACCTCGCCGAGGTCGATGAGGCGGGAGAGGGCGAGCGGGACGGAGGCGGCGGATGTGTTGCCGGTGTGGACGATGTCGCGGCCGACGGCGGCGTGGTCGGCGCCCAGCCGTTCGGCCAGCCGCTCGATCATGCGCAGGTTGGCCTGGTGGGTGACGAACCCCCGCAGTTCGGTGGGGGCCAGGCCGGCCCGGGCGCACGCCTCCTCGGCGACGGCGACGAGTTCGGTGGTGACCCAGCGGTAGACGGCCTGGCCCTGCATGGTGACGCTGCCGTGCCGGCCGGGGATGGCGACCAGGCCGGCCTGGTCGCCGTCGCCGCCCCAGACGACCGGGTGGATGCCCGGGCGTTCGTCGGCGACGACGACCGCGGCGCCGGCGCCGTCGGCGAAGACGGTCGCGGTGTCGACGTCGGTGGGGTCCACCCAGTCGGTCATCCGCTCGGCGCCGATGACCAGGGCGCGCCGACTGGTGCCGGAACGGACCAGTCCGTCGGCGACACCGAGCGCGTAACAGAACCCGGCGCAGGCGGCGTTGACGTCGAAGGCGCCGATCCGCGGCACGCCGAGCAGCGCGGCCACGGAGGCCGCGCCGTTGGGCATGGGCGAGGGCAGCGAGCAGGTGGCGAGGACCAGCAGGTCGATGTCGGCCGGGGTGAGGCCGGCGGCGGAGAGGGCCTTGCCGGCCGCGGTGGCGGCCATGGACTGCACCGAGTCGTGCGCGCCCGCGAAGCGGCGTTCGCGGATGCCCACGCGGCGTTCGATCCATTCGGCGGTGACGCCGAGGGGCGCGCCGAGCGTCGCGTTGTCGACGATCCGCTCGGGGCGGACGCCGGCGACGGCCGCGATGCGGGAGCCCGTCGCACCGGCGGCGGGCTGCGGAGAGGGGGGCGGCGTGGTCAAGGTGAGGTCACCTCGTCGGGTCAGCGGCGGGGGACGGCGGGACGGGCTCGTGGCCCGGGCCCGCCGTTCTGACGGAGGGGTGCGGTCGCGACCGCCGGTGGGCGGAGGCGCCGCCGTGCGGTGCCGCGCCGGGGTTACCGCCGGACACTCGGCGTGCCGGACGGCGCCGTCCGGCGTCCCGCCGCGGCCGGGCCGGCCGGGTCTCCGGGCATGATCCGAAACCTTGTATCGGGCCCCTGGTCGCCCTAGGCTTCGCGAGCGGGGCGAATCGCCCGCAAGCACCACCAGGTCCCGGTCGAACACATTTCAAAGTTGGATCACAGCCCGGGAGTTGCGATAGGCACCCGGCCCCTCCGACGACCGCGGGGAACGGTTGACGAAGGGGTGGCCTACCGCTAGTAAGGGCGGCCCGCGAGGCCGCGCCGATCGACATCAGGCCGAAGGGGGAATGGCCGATCGTGTCCGTTTTTCCGCGACTCCGCAGAACGGCGCCGACGTATGCGCGCGCCGTGAGGCTCGACCGCCTCTTACAGACCTCCGACCCCTCCTCTTTCGGCGGACATTCCCTTGAGGAGTTGGGGAGCACATGAACGGGGAACACGGGGTGAACCCTTTGCCGAAACGTCTCGTCGAGCCGACCGCCGAGCAGACCGCCACCGGACCGGCCACGGTCGCGGCACCGTCCACGATCACCGCACCGTCCACGGTCACGGCACCGTCCGCGATCGCGGCTCCCGGACGGGGCGCCACCGCACTGCCGGGCGCCGGCAAGGGCACGGGGGTGCCGAGATCCGCCCTGCGGGCGCTCACCCCGCGGGAGCGCGAGGTGCTGAGCGTGCTGCCGAGCGGTGAGGGCAACGTTGCCATCGCCCGCCGGCTGGGCATCGCCGAGCGCACCGTCAAGGCACATCTGACCAGCATCACCAGGAAGTTGGGGCTGCGTTCCCGGGTGGAGGCGGCGCTGCTGTCGGCCGAGTGGGCCGACGAGCTGCGCGCCGACCGGGCGGATGCGGACCTGACGTAGCGGTACGGGAGACACGGGCGGCACCTCCTCCACGGAAACGGTCCTCTCCAGATAAAAGAACACGTAAAAAAACTGGGTCACCGGTACCGGCCGCGGTGCCGGTGACCCGTCCGGCCCCGGCCGCTGCGCCCGGCCACCGCCCCCCCCCCCCGGCCGCTACCCCCGCGCCGCGCCGTCGACGGCCTTCGTCAGCCGGTGCATCCGCGTGGCCAGGCTCATCCGGCCCTCCAGGCGGAACGCCGGCGGACGCCGGCCGTCCACGTCCGCGAAGCCGTACTCGACCGCCAGGTCGCCGGTGCTGAGCACCTGCCCCGACTTCTCGCCGACCGCCGGGTCGGCGAGCAGCGCGGCGACGGCCCGGCCCACGTACTCCGGGGAGTGCACCACGGCCGCCGGGCCGCTTCCCATCAACTCCCAGGCGGCGGCCACCCGTTCGGTGCGGACGAAGCCCGGGTGCAGCGACAGCGCGGCGACCCCGCGTTTGCGCAGGTCGGACGCCATGCCGCGGCACATCCGGTCGGCGGCGGACTTGAACACGTCGTAGCCGACCTGGCCGAGGTAGATGTCGCCGTCGGTGAAGCTGATGCCCACCACCAGGCCGCCGTCCTGCTCGAACATCAGCGGGACGAGCCGCCGGGTGACGTCGTACTGCCCGCGCAGCGACGCCTCGAACAACTCGTAGCGCCACATCGGCTGGTCCCAGAAGGGGGCGTCGAAACGGACGTCGGCGGAGCGTTCGTAGCCGCCCCAGGCGTTGTTGACGAGCAGGTCGAGCCGGCCGTGGTCGGCGCGGATCCGGTCGGCGAGCGCCTCGTTGTCGGCGGCGGTGCCGTGGTCGCAGCGGAGGGCCACGCCCTTGCCGCCGCGCGCGGTGACCTCGTCGGCAGTGTCGTCGACCGTGCCGGGCAGGTCCTCGGTGCGGGCGCCGCCGCGGGTGCTGCGGCCCGTGACATAGACGGTGGCGCCCGCGGCGCCCAGGGCGAGGGCGATGCCGCGGCCCACGCCGCGGCTGGCGCCCGTCACGACGGCCACCTTCCCCGACAGGTCCGGCGGGGTCCAGGCGTCGGTGGCTTCGGCCGCGCCGGTGGCTTCGGTCATCGCTGTGTCCTCCGTTGGGGTTCGTGGTCGGGGGCCGACGTCCTCGCGGCGCGCGGTCGTTCAGGCGAGGTGCCGGGCCGCGTAGGCGAGGGTGGTGGCGTAGGCGGCCGTGTCGTCGATCGCCGGCAGGCCGTAGCGGTCCCGGAGTTCGGGCATCGACGTGGGCAGGACGCCGCCGCTGCACCGCGTGACCTCGCTGACGTCGCGCAGCACGGACAGGTACGAGCGAGTCATCGGCGGCTGTTCGGCGATGACCTCGGGGGCGAGGCCGTCGGCGTCCAGCAGCGGCGGGACGGTCAACTGCCGTCCACGCTCGGCCGCCTGCTTGAGCACTACCTGGACGCAGGTCTCGACGTCCATGGCCTCGGCGCCCAGGGTGACCCACCACTCGCCTTCGTCGTCGCCGCGTTCGACGGCCCGGAGCACCGCCTTGGACAGCAGGTCCTGCGGGACGAAGTCCATCCGGATGCCCGGGTGGACGGGCAGGAAGGGGGCCCGGCCGCGGCCCAGCCAGTCCGACATCTGCTGGACGATCTGCGGCTGGGAGGTCCAGCCGGTGACCGAGTCGCCGATGAGGTTGGTGGGGCGGTAGATGGCGTGCGGTACGCCGGAGGAGCGCAGCAGTTCCTCGGCGGTGTGCTTGGAGGTGATGTAGTTCCGGCACACGTTCTCCGTGCGCAGCGGCACGGGGGCGGTGTCGGCGAGCGCCGCGACGAAGGCCGTGCTCATGAAGTGCACGGGCGCGCCCGCCTCCCGGGCGAACTCGATCACCCGGCGGGTGCCCTCGACGTTGACGGGCGCGTAGCGCTCGGCGGGCAGCCCCCACTCCGTCAGGCCGGCGGAGTGGATCACGACGTCGACGCGGGCGGCGAGTGCGGCGTACGCGTCGGGGTCGAGCCCGAACCGCTCGCGGGTGACGTCGCAGGGCACGACGGGCTCGGCCGCGTCCGGTACGGCGGCCGAGCGGGCGGCCGGCAGCAGGCGGACGGCCCCGGGTTCGCGGAGCAGGGAGCGGCCGACGACGCCGGTGGCGCCGGTGAGCAGGGCGGTACGGGGGGCGGTCACGGCCGCGACTCCTTCCAGTTCATGAGCCGCGTCGCCGCGCGGGCCCCGACGTACAGGGCGGGCTCGGGCGGGAACGAGGCGGGCGGGCGGCGCTGTCCGTCGTCCACGAAGAGGAGCCGCGAGTGCGGGGTGTCCTTGCCGAGCGTGAGGTCGCGGAGGACCTTGCCGCCGGTGTGGGTGGCGGCGATGCCGTTGCCGCAGTAGCCGTACCCGTAGAGGATCCGGCCGCCGGCGAGGGTGCCGAAGTGCGGCGCGTAGTCGCGGACGACGTCGGCCGTCCCGCCGTACGCGTAGCTGAACTCCACGTCCGACCACATCGGGAAGAAGCGCAGGAACTCCCGGTGGATCTCGCGGTAGACCTCGGGCCGGTTCATGTTCCGCTGCCGCTTGTCGCGGCCCCAGTAGTAGGGGGCGGGGCCGCCGGCGAACATGATCCGGTTGTCGTGGGTGAACCGGGCGCAGGTGAGCAGGGACTTGGCCTCGACCAGGCCCTCCCGGCCCGCCCACGGGACGCGGGCCAGCTGGGCGTCGGTGAGCGGCTCGCTCACCATGGCGTACGTCCAGATCGGCACGACCTTGCGGCGGAACGGCGGGAAGGCGTCCATGTGGACGTTGGTGGCGAGGACCACCTTGTCGGCCTTCACCCGGCCGCCGGCGGTGACGACGACGGGCCGGACGCCCGGCTCGACGCGCAGGCAGGGGGTCCGGTCGTAGAGCGTGACGCCCTTCTCGCGGACCACCCGGGCCAGCCCGCGGGCCAGTTTGAACGGGTTGACCAGCGCACCGCCGGTCCGCATGCCGGCCGCGATGGCGGGCGAGCCGACGACGGACATCGCCTCGTCGCGGGACATGATCTCGGCGGGCGCGGCGCCCAGCCGGATGGCGAGCTCGCGGTCCTCCTCCAGCCGCCGGAGCTGGGCGGCGTCGGTGGCCACCATCAGGTAGTCGGTGGCCTCGTACTCGGCGTCGACCTTGTTCTTGCGGGTGAAGCGGCCGATCTCCAGGATCGACCGGCCGACCGCCTGGGACGCCTCCAGGGCGCGCTGCTCGCCGAATTCCCTGACGAGCGCCTGGATGTCCTTGCCGATGGTCGGGGTGACGAATCCGTCGGCGCGGCCCGAGGCTCCGTAACCGGAGTGGTGGGCCTCGACGATGCGGATGTCGAGGGCCGGTTCGGCTTCCTTCAGGAAATAGGCCGTCCACAGTCCGGTGAATCCGCCGCCCACGATGCAGACGTCGCATTCGACGGATTCCCGCAGGGGCGGGCCGGGGGTGACCGGTTCCGTGTCGTGCCAGTACACGACATGCTTGTACGCGTTCAATGAGTGCTCCTCAACGGCCCGCCCGTCGGTTTACCGACCGGTTTTTCCGGCGCCTTCTCGGGCGATCGCTCAGACGGCTTCGAAGACGATGCGCGAAAGACCTAGGTGGCGGTTGGTGAAATGCCCGACCGTCGCGCCCAGATACCGCTCGTAGTCGGCGACGTTCTTCTCCCCGGCGAGGGCGACCGCCTTTTCCCGGTGCGCCCGGAGCCGGTTCAGCCATTCCCCGCAGGTCCGGGCGTAGTGGTCCGGGTCGTTGCGCAGCCGGACCACGTCGAAACGCTTCTCCGCGGCCTCCAGCACCTCGGCCAGCGCCGGAATCTCGGATTCCGGGAAGATGTGGTCGATGATGAACATCAGGTCGCGGACGGTCTGCTTGTCCATCCGGACGTTGTTGCCCTTGACGTTCGTCTGGAGGGCGATCCGGCCGCCCGCGGGCAGCCAGGACCGGCAGCGCTCGAAGAACTCCCGGTAGGCCGCGACGCGCTCGGCGCGGCTCAGGCCGGTGCGGGCGAAGTGCTCGAACGCGCCGATGGAGACGATCGCGTCGTAGGGCTCCGCCGGCTCGTGGTCGAGCCAGTTCTCGACCCGCACCTCGGTGCGCGGCAGGGCGCGCCCGCGCAGCAGCTCCGCCTGGCTGTCGCTGAGCGTGAGGCCCACGGCGTGCCCCACGCCGTGCTCGGTGACCAGGCGTTCCAGCAGGCTGCCCCAGCCGCAGCCGACGTCGAGCACCCGCCCGGCGCCGGCCGCCCGCGCCCCCTCGACCAGGTGGTCCAGTTTGCGCCGCTGGGCCGCCTCCAGGGTGTCGGACGCCGCGTCCGGACCGTCGTCCCACAGGGCGCAGGTGTAGGTCATCGACGCGTCCAGCCACAGCGCGAAGAAGTCGTTGGACAGGTCGTAGTGGTGGCGGATGGCCTCCGCCGTGGCGCCCGAGTAGCCCGGGGAGACGGCCGCCGTCACGCGGCGCTGCCCGACTTGGTCTCCTCGGCGAGCCGCACCAGGTCGCCCACGGTCTTCACGCTCGCCGCCTTGGACGGGTCGAACTCGATGTCCAGGTCGTCCTCGATCGAGTAGACGATGTCGGCGATCTGCAGGCTGGACAGACCGACGGAGTCGAAGGCGGTGTCGGCGTTCAGCACATGCGCGTCCGCCTTGCCGCCGAGCTTCTTGGCGATGCGGGCGCAGACCTCTTCAGCAGTGATCACGTGACGGCCTTTCCGATGTCTTCTGGTGCGCGGTGTCTGAATGCCCTGGATCGCGTGCGATGGGGGAGGGTGGGTCCGCGGTGTCGCGGTGTCCCGTGGCGGATGCCGTACGGAACGGCGGTACGGATGCCGGTGGACTTCCACGCCGGTGGATATCCACGAAGCCCGCACCCGGAAGAATTCCAGCGGTTTTTCCGGACGCCGCTGTACGCGATCCCGAACCTTTCCGTGCGCGTTTTCGCGCACGCTCCCGTGCCCACTCCTCCCGCCCCGCCCGCGAACGCCGCGGCCGCTTCCGGCCGTCCGGTGTCCCGGCCGGGAACGGATACCGCCACGGTCCTTGTGACCAGTGGCTCCGGCATGGGTGTACCGACCATACCCAGCCACCCGACAGCCCTCCATTGCCCTTTAGGGCAATGATCATCAACCGCGGCGGATTGCTGGCGAAAAAGGGATCGAAGTGTTTTCCTTGCTCGGTACGAGCGGCTCGGACCGAGCACGTGCCCGTCCTGGACCCGGCATGCCCCGGCACCGAGTTGCCCCGGCACCGAGCCGTCCGCCGCGGGCCGGCCGCACCGGCCGTGAGCAGGCGTCGAAAGGACCCGCCATGCAGCCCGACGGCTCCGCCGGCAACGTCGGCATCGTCGACTTCGGCAGCTACTTACCCGAGAACGTGGTCGGCCCCGAGTTCTTCCGGGACCCGGACGCGCCCGTCGACCCGCTCGCCGAGGCGCCCCTGTTCAAGGTGCCCGCGACCCGTCACCACGTCGCGCGGGACGAGCGGGCGGCCGACATGATCGCCAAGGCGGCCCGGCCGGTCTTCGAGCGGCTCGGCGTGGACCCGGCCGGGCAGGTCGACGTCCTGCTCACCAACGTCCTGCTGCCGGACGAGGCGTTCATGGGTGTCGGGGCGCAGGCGGCGCACCGGCTCGGCATCAGCCCCGAGTGGATCGTGGACCTGCACAACGCGGGCTGCGGCTCGTTCATGTACATGATGGCGCTGGCCCAGAAGATCATGGCGGGCGGCGGGGCGCGCACCGCGCTGATCGCCAACGTGCAGAACACCGCGGGGCAGGTCTTCGCCCAGTCCGAGGTGCGCCGGCAGCCGCACGCGGCCGTGCCCGGGGACGGCTGCGGCGTCGCGTACCTGGTGGCGGGCGCCGGTTCGCCGATCCTGGGGGTGCGCACGCTGAACGTTCCGGAGCACTCCTTCGACCTGGGGCTGCGGACGCCGGACGGGCGCAAGTACTGGGAGCCGGGCGGCGGTCAGATGGACATCGCCTTCGACGCGTCCCGGCAGACCGAGATCCTGGAGCGCGGCAACCGTCTGGTGCCCGAGCTGGTCGGGAAGTTGTGCGCGGACCTCGGGGTGCCGGCGACCGCGATCGACGTGCTGGTCACCAACCAGCCCAACCGGATCTTCCTGAAGAACTGGCGCGGCGCGCTGGGGCTTCCGGCGGAGCGCCACCTCGACACGTTCGACCGCTACGGGAACCTCTACGGCGCGGCCGTGCCGATCACGCTCGATCTGGCCGCGCGGGAGGGGCGGTTGCGCGCCGGGGACCTGGTGGTGATGTCGGGCTTCGCGCACGCGGGCGACTTCGCCTCGGCGGCGGCCGTACGGTGGCGGGGCGGCCCGGGCGGGGGCGCTTCCGGCCGCCGCGAGGAGGCTTCCGGCCCTGACGGTGGGACCGCGGACGTCCCCGGCACCTCAGGCACCCCAGGCGCCCCCGGCACCTCCGCCGGCCCCGCATGAGCCGGCGGATCGGGACGGCCCGAACGGCCCGGCCGTCCCGGCCGGCCCTACGCCCGGCCGGCGGCCCGCAGCCGCGCCTTGCAGGAGCGCCGGAGCAGGTAGGGCACCGCGATCTGGTGCACCGGCCGGGCCAGCCCCCACAGCAGGCCTGCCCCGCGCCCCTTGAAGTGCTGCGAGGTGGCCCACACCAGCGTGGAGTCCTGGACGAGCACCACGTTGTAGGCGGAGAACAGGCCCGAGTGCCCGTCCATGGTCAGCGCGGTCGGAGCGGACTCCGTGATGCGCCACCCGAGGACGTGCTCGGCGGACCCGGACTTCGGTCCCATCCGCAGCCCCAGCACCTTCGTCCACCCGAAGCGCAGGAAGAAGCGCAGGAAGGCCGGGGCCTCCTCGATCGCCGACCGCGCCCACTCCTCCGGCGTCCGGGACCCGGCGTCGTCGACCGGTATCGCGTAGGCCGAGGCGTAGTGGGGGTCGGTGAATTCCTCGGTTTTCCGGAGGGATTGCGGAACTTCGACGCGACGCGCACGCGGAACGGTCATGACGCGAACTCCTTCGGCTGACGGACGCAGACGATACAGCAGAGTAACGGATGGCTCACAAACTCCCCAGGAGGAAAGGCAGTTGAAACCTCTCGGTTCCCCTGAACGGGTCCGCGCAGGCGAGCGGAAACCGGTTATCGACAATGTCTCGGATACCGCGCGCTGGGTCGCCGAGTACCGGGCCCGGGAATCCGCCCGCCGGGACCGGCTGTTCAGTGATCCGCACGCGGCCATGCTGGCCGGGGAGCGCGGCCGGGTGATCGCCGAGGAGGCCCGGCGGGGTTTCGGCAACGGCTGGTTCTTCATCGCCAGGACCAAGCTCATCGACCTGCTGGTCGAGGAGTCCGTGGCGGACGGCTGCACCCGCGTGATCAACCTCGCGGCGGGCTTCGACACCCGTCCCTACCGCCTTGACCTGCCCTCCTCCCTGGAGTGGATCGAGGCCGACCTGCCCGGGATCATCGAGGAGAAGGAGCGGCTGCTGGCCGCAGAGAAGCCGCGCTGCGCCCTCTCCCGCACCGCCGTGGACCTCACCGACACCACCGCCCGCCGCGCCTTCCTGACGGAGGCGACAGCCGGAGACGGCCGGACGCTCGTCATCACGGAAGGGCTTCTGCTATATCTGGACGCGTCCGAGGTCCACGCCCTCTCGGCGGATCTGAAATCCTGTCGGGTGACGTGGTGGACGGCCGACGTCATCGGCCCGCTCATCCGCAGGCTTTCGGCCCGGGCGAGCCGGGAGAACAACGCCCCGGTGGTATTCGCGCCGGACGACGGAGTCGCTTTCTTCGAACGGGCCGGCTGGGCCGTGGAACGCGTCGGCACGCAGTTGTCCGCGGCGGCGAAATGGCGCCGCCTTTCCCTGCTGATGCGGCTCGTCTCGCGGCTTCCCGAGGCCAATCCGCGGCAGCCGGGGAACGCCCTCTGGTCCGCCGTCGTACGGCTCCGCGACACGGGTTCCCCGGCCCCCTTCGCCTGACCCGCCGCCCCTCCCCCGGCAATCCGAGAACACAACTACCGTTGGGATGTGCCCGATGCCCGAAAACCCTCACTCCGGCGGCCTCCGGCGGCTGGTGGTCGTCGTCTCCGACGGTGACGTCATGGGCCCCGCGGCGGCCCGCGCGCTGCGGGACCTGGCCGGCGCGCGCGACGTCGTCACCCCGGTCGCACCGGCCGGCCACGACGGCACCGACGCCTACCGTGAGGTCGTCGACCGCGGCCTGCGCTTCCTCGACCTGGTCGCCCCCGAGGACCGGTTCACCCTGGTCACGACCGACTCGCTGGCCGGCGTGGAGAGCGCCGTCACCGAGGCGGCCGACGGCGCGAAGGCCGTGCTCAGCCTGCTGGTCGTCGACCACCAGGAGCTCCGCTACCGGGTGACCGCCCCCGACGACCTCAACACCCGGCTGGTCAAGCTGGCCGCGTCGCTGGGCGACGCCGTGGAGTTCGAGCCGAGCCCGTACACCGTCCACGTCTACACGGACCCGGACATCGAGAGCTTCTACTCGGTCGAGCTGTTCACCCCGCGCTGGGCGCCCGACGAGGAGTGGGTGGCCACCGCCGACCTCGCCTGCGCGTTCGTCGACTCCGTGCAGCTGCACTCCAACCGGCGGCTGCGGCCGGCCCTGAAGACCAGCACCATGGCCGACGCGCTCGCCGACTTCCTCACCGCCGAGGCGGGTTCGGCCTGGGGCCTGCACTACTACACCGGCTCCGGTGTGGCGACGTTCATCGACGACATCGAGCGGCGGGCCGTCGGCAACGGCAACCCGATCGTGCGCGGTCCGAGCGAGCACAGCCTCGCCTGCTCGGCGCTGGCCCGGTGGACGCTGGACGGCGCGCCGTTCGCGATCGTGGCGACCAGCGGCATGCACGAGGAGTTCCGCGGCACGCTCGCCAACCACATCTCCGTCGGCACCCGCGGCTTCATCGTCTGCTGCGACTCCAAGCTGGACGCCTGGCACCCCTTCCAGGGCACCATGCACCTCACCGAGGACAGCCGCCCCTCGCTGCTCGCCCGTGGCTTCCCGGTGGTGCACATCCCCCGGTCCGCCGACATCGCGCGCGGCCTCGCCGAGGCGTTCGAGGCGTACTCGGCCGGCAAGGGCCCGGTCATGATCATCGCGCCGCGCGACGTCCTCCAGACCACGCTCCCCGACGACCAGCGGCCCGAGATCCCCCGGGTCCCGCCGCGCCCGGCCGTCGAGGCGGTCCGCTCCCCCGAGGTCGACCGGCTGGTCACGCTGCTCAACACCGAGCGCCGCAGACTGCTGTGCCAGGTCGGCCCGTTGAGCGGCCCGGCCCTGGAGCTGATGTACGAGCTGGCGCGGGAGGCGGGCATCGGCCTCGCCGACTCGGTGGCCCAGCCCGGCACCGTCAGCCGCTACCGGGACGGCGGGACCGTCGACGAGTACATCGGCACGCTCAGCATGTACGGCTACTCGCCGCGCGTCTTCGAGTACCTGTACAAGGACGGCGCGCTGCGGCCGGGCGACGAGCAGGCGGTGATGTTCGTCGGCACCCCGATACCGCAGATCGACACGCCCTTCTCGGAGATCTCCCTGCGGCAACTCGCCCCCGTCCAGATCGTCGAACGCGAGGTCGACCGGGCGCCGTTCACCGGCCTCGGCGTCGTCGCCGACATCGAGGGCGTGCTGCGCACCCTGCGCGAGCGGCTGGACGTCGACCCGGAGGTGCTGGCGTTCCGCCGCGCGGCCATCGCCGCGTCCCGCGACTCGGACGGCGACGTCATCGGCCTGCTGCCGGTGCTGCCCATGACCACCAACCACTTCTTCCGGCGGCTGCGCGGCGTCCTCGACGGGCTGATCCGCGAGCAGGACTACCGCTACGTGGGCGTCTACGACATCGGCCGGGCCGGCCTGTCGGCGGTCAACAGCCTGCCGCGCACCAGCCCGTCGTTCTCCGGCTGGTACGGGCGCGGGCTGATGGGCGACGGGCTGATGGCGCTGCCGGGCATCGCGACCCGCCGGGACGAGAACGTCATCTCGTTCACCGGCGACGGCACGGCCGCGATGGTGCCGGACATCGTGCCGACGCTCGTCCAGCAGATCGCCGTCGACCACTCGGCGTTCCGGCGCAACCTGACGATCTTCCGGTTCGTCAACGGCAGCCACTCCGTCATCCGCACCTACCGGGAGAGCGTCGACCCGGGCGCGGTCGACGGCCAGTGCGGTGTGCTGACGTTCACGCCGGAGGACTACGACCGCCGGTACGGCTCGCTGCTCGTCCGCCACCGCCGGGTGACCCGGTTCGAGGACGTGCCGTTCGCCGAGCAGCTCCAGGAGCCGGAGACGGTGAACCTGTACTCGGTGCTGCTGGGCCACAACAACGAGGGCGACGGCCTGAGCCGCTTCTCCTCGCTCGGCTGGCAGCGCGACGAACTGTCGCCGAAGGCCCTGGCGGTGGCCGGCGTGCCGCTGCCCGAGCGCCCGTCGAAGCCGTGACCCCCAGCCCTACAGACGAGGAGGCGGCCATGAACCGGGCCGAGATCGAGGAGCGGGTGATCAGCCTGCTCGCGGAGGCCGTGGTGGTGCCGAGGGAGGACGTCGAGGACCTCCGCACCGATCTGCGCGAGGACCTCGGGGTCGACTCGATGGACTACGTCGAGCTGATCACCGTCCTGGAGCGGGACCTCGGCCAGCAGGTCGAGCGCGAGGAGCTGGCGTACGTCCGCACGGTGGGCGACGTGGTGGACCTGGTGGAGCGGCTGGTGTCCCGGCGGGACGCGGCGGCCGCGGGGTGAACCGGGCGGGGGCGGCGCGGTCTCTGATGCCCGCGCCGCCCCCCGGCACGGCGCTCCGGACCCGCGCGGGCCCGGAGCGCCGGACGAGCTCAGGCCCGCCCGGCGGCCTTGTTCCCAGCGCTCTCGGCCGCCTTCTCCAGCTGGAACGCCTCGTTCCCGAGCCCGATCCGCGCGTGCACCTCGGGCCGTACGGACTTCAGGACGGCCCCCAGCACCAGCCCGGCGACCAGCGCGGCGAGGACGATGCCGGGCAGCAGCCAGCGCAGCGGCGAGTCGGGCCCGGACCCGACCAGCGCGTCGAAGTCCCTGACCGTGATCACGGCGATCACCGTCAGGGCCAGGCCGGCGACGCCGGAGGCGACGAGCCGCCACGCCTGGGCGCGTGCGGCGCCGCGCCGCACGAAGAAGACGATCACGCCGGCGGACGCGGCGATCATCAGCACGGTGACGCCCAGCGCGCAGACGTTGCCCAGCCAGTTGGACAGCCGCAGGACGGGTGCGGTCGGGTCGCCGGTGGGCTTGTCGTCGGTGGCGGCGAAGACGATGACGACGAGCAGCGCCACGGTGCTCTGGAGCAGCGAGCCGTGGGCGGGCGCGCCGCTGGTGCGGGAGGTGCGGCCGACGGCGGCGGGCAGCAGCCCCTCGCGGCCCATGGCGAAGGCGTAGCGGGCGACGACGTTGTGGAAGCTGAGCATCGCGGCGAACATGCCGGTCACGTAGAAGAGGTGCATCACGTCGGTGAACCCGGAGCCGAGCCGGTCCTCGGTGAGCCCGAAGAGGAGGTTGGGGCCCTCGGCGAGGGAGAGTTCGTGGATCTTCGACGGTCCGGCGGCGACGGTCAGCGCCCAGGCGCTGATCGCGAAGAAGACGGCGATGAACCCGACGGCCAGGTAGGTGACGCGGGCGACGACGACCTGCGGGCGGCTGGTCTCCTCGGAGTAGACGGCGGCCTGCTCGAAGCCGACGAAGGAGGCGATGGTGCCGCAGAACGCGGTGCCGAGGCCGGCGCCGGAGAGCGTGTCGGGGTGGAAGGCGCGCAGCGAGACGCCCTCGGGGCCGGGCGAGCCGAGGCCGGCGACGTCGAAGACGAGGACCATGACGACCTCGATCAGCAGCAGGACGCCGAGCACCTTCACGTTCAGGTCGATCTTCAGCCAGCCGAGGACGCCGACCACCACGACGGCGATCAGGGCGGGTATCCACCAGGCGACGGTCAGGTCCAGGTGCCGCTGGAGCAGGTTGGACAGCTCGAAGCCGAAGAGGCCGTAGATGCAGCACTGCATGGCGCTGTACGAGACCAGGGCGACGATGGACGAGCCGGCGCCGGCCGTGCCGCCGAGACCGCGGGCGATGTACGCGGTGAAGGCGCCCGCGTTGTGGACGTGGCGGCTCATCTCGGCGTAGCCGAAGCTGAAGAGGAGCAGGATCAGCCCGAGGATGACGTACAGCAGGGGCGAGCCGACGACTCCCAGCACGCCGAAGGTGACGGGCATGCCGCCGGTGGTCACCATCAGCGGCGCGCTGGCGGCGACGACGGACATCAGGAGGCCGGCCAGGCCGATGCGGTCGGCGCGCAGGCTCCTCTCCTGTCCCTTGAAGGTGCTGATCTCGCCTGGTGCCGTCTTGCCTGAAGTCGTCCTGCCGGTTGGCATGCGGGGCCGTCCTCACTGGGGTGGGTTGCGGGGGGATGTGTGTGCTGCGCTCACCGGACGCTTACCGAGACGCTCACCGGGAGCCCAGGGCGGCCCGCCGGGCGGCGCGGTAGGCGGCCTTGGGGTCCCGGTCGGGGTAGGCCCAGGGCGCCCGGGTGACGTGCGGGCCGATCCGGATGAGCAGCGCCGCCGCCTCGGCGAGCCGGCCCTCGTGGAGCTTGGCGTGGGCGAGGAAGTTCAGGTCGACCTTGTGCCGGGGGTGCGGCGGGGTGGCGGGCCGCTGACCTGGACGGGGAACCCCTTGGACCCCACCCGCCTCAGGCGCGTCATCCGTGTCATTCACGTCCCACTCCAGCCACCAGTCGAAGGCGGTCTTGAGCACCTGGCGGGCCCGCCGCCCGGCCCAGTGCCCGGAGGCGCCCGGGTCGCGCGGCAGGGTGCCGGCGCGGGCGAGGGCGCGGAAGCGCTCGGCGTGCGCGACGACGGGGAGCAGGGCGAGCGGGGAGTCGGCGGGGGCCTGCTCGGCGGCCCAGGCGGCGAAGTCGTAGACCTCGTGCAGGGGGTCGTCGAGCTCGGCCTTGTGCCCGGCCAGGCAGGCGGCCATGAGGTGGTGGGCGTGGTGGTGCTCGGGGTGCCGGGCGCGCACCTGGCCGAAGCAGCGGGAGGGCTCGTCGTCGGTGACGCCGGCGCGGGCCAGGAGGAGCAGTCCCAGCCAGGGGGTGGGGTCGCGGGGGGCCATCCGGGCGGCGGCCCGGCACAGGGCGCGGGCGTTCTCGGCGTCGCCCTTACGGTGTACGGCGCGGTGCACGGCGGCGCAGGCGAGCAGGGCGGCGGCATCGGCGCTGTCGGGCTCGGCGAGCAGCCACTCGCGCCCCCAGGCGGTGCTGGTGGACACCTCGGCGAGGACGGTGAGGCGGTGGCCGCGCAGGTCCCAATCGTCGCCGGTGTCCGCGAGGAGCCGGCGGGTCTCGGCCCACCGCCCCCGGGCCAGCTCATCACGGACGGTGACCAGCTCGGCGTCGTCGAGTGCGGAGTCGAAGGTCGGCCCGCCCCCCAGCCGAGAGCGGCCCAAGGGGGGTGGAGGGGTCATCGTCGAACGTCCTCCGCGGCGTGCGTCCCATGTGATCACGCACAGCAAAGCGTTAGTCACAGCTTCCCGTCAAGGCCGATGTGGTCCCCTCCGCTCCGGTCTGGATGAACGTCCGAAAGCGGGGTACTCGGACCTCGTACCGTCCGTGCGGCGACTATCGTCTCCCTGGTCAATCCGCTGCTGACCGGCAGGTCTTGAGGTGCGCGACGTATGGTCTTCGCCTTCGCCCTGAGCGCGGCTTTCTGCCTCGGTGTCGGGTTCGTCCTCCAGCAGAACGCGGCACAGCGGGCCCCCATGAGCGATTTCCTCTCGTTTCGGCTGCTGCTGGACCTGGTGCGGATGCCGCGCTGGCTGGCGGGGATCGGCTTCATGGTGTGCGGCATGGCGCTCGGCGCGGTGGCCCTGGGCGGCGGCGAGGTCTCCCTGGTCGAGCCGCTCCTCGCGACGAACCTCCTCTTCGCCATGGCCCTCTCCCGCTGGCAGACCAAGCAGCCGCTCGGCTGGACGGGCTGGGGCGGCCTGTGGCTGCTGGCCGGCGGCGTGACCGCGTTCATCGTGGCCGGCCGCCCGCACGGCGGCGAGTCGGTCTCCGACCCGCTGAGACACTGGCTGATCTTCGGCCTGGTGGTCGGCGGCGCGCTGGTCCTGGCGGCCGTCTCCAAACACCTCCGGATGAGCGCCGAGGCCGCGACCCTCGCCGTCGCCGCCGGCCTGATGTACGGCCTCCAGGACGCCCTCACCCGGGTCAGCGGCGAACGCTTCCGCGACGGCGGCTGGGCGGCCCTGGTGATCAGCTGGCAGCCGTACGTGGTCCTGGCCCTGGGCGTCACCGGCCTGGTCCTCGTCCAGAGCGCCTTCGAGACCGCCCCCCTGCGGATGTCCCTGCCCGCCCTCACCGCGGCCCAGCCCCTGGCGGGCATCGCCTGCGGCGTGGGCTTCCTCGGCGATCAGTTGCGGACTACGCCGGGCGCGCTGGCCTGGGAGGCGGCCGGCATCGCCGCGATCGTCGTCGGCATCGTCCTGATCGGCCGCCATCCGGCGATGCCGTCGGGCACGGCGGCACCGGAACTACGGGACCTCCAGCCGCGCTGAGCCGGTTCGCTTGAATGGCCCCATGACCGACCGAAGCGATCACCCTCAGCCCCTCTCGGCGGACGAGATCCTGGACGTGGTGGACGAACAGGACCGGGTCGTGGGCCAGGCCCCCCGAGCCGAGATCTACGCCCGCCGCCTCCTCCACCGCTGCACCTTCGTCCAGGTACGCGACGCGGCCGGCCGCCTCTTCGTCCACCGCCGCACCGCCCAGAAGCTGATCTTCCCCTCGCACTACGACCTCTTCGTCGGCGGCGTCCTGGGCACCGGCGAGACGTACGACGAGGCGGCCCTCCGCGAGGCGGAGGAGGAACTGGGCGTCACGGGCCTCCCCGCCCCCACCCCCCTCTTCCGCTTCCTCTACCGCTCGGACGAGCACGGCGGCTGGTGGTCGGCCGTCTACGAGGTCCGCTGCGACCTGGAGGTCCGGCCCCAGGCGGAGGAGGTGGACTGGTACGCCTTCCTGCCGGAGGACGAGGTCGCGCGGCGGTTGCCGGAGTGGCAGTGGGTACCGGACGGGCTGGAGGCGTGGCAGAGGCTGCGGGAGTGGCGCCGGGATCGCGCCCAAGGGCGGACGAACGCCGACTGATCCGGCATGAACCTCAGGCGGATGAACGGCGCCCCCGGCGCCCCGCACCGACGGCGGTTGATCGACACCCTGCTCGAACCGGCCCCCTTGGTGGGCGAGTTCCTGCCCGGCGGGACCGAACCGGCGTGTGCGGCGCCGCCGACCGGGCATCATGACGGCAACAATCGAACACAGCATCAGCCGTTACGGTGCCGGCCGCACGATTCCCCTGACCGGCTTCCGCCTCCACCCCTATGCTCTGCCGTCCAGACCCTGAGGAACCGGCTCTTTGTGGGGGACGCAACCATGCCTGAACGCACGCCGTTTACCGCGTACCAGAGGCGCGTGGCCGAGCTGGGCGAGGCGATCAGGGCGCGTCGGCTCGCCAAGGGCTGGCTGCAGAAGGATCTCGGCAGGGAGGTCGCCCTCGGCCACACGGCCATCTCGCACTTCGAGAGGGGCACTCACATCCCCCGCCGCGACGTCACCCTCCGCATCGACCGGGCACTGGACGCGGAAGGGGACATCTTCAAGCTCCGCGACGAGATGGACGACAACCCCGACGCCGGGCGCGTCATAAAGTACCTGGCCAAACACTCCAAGGCTGCCACGATTCGACAGATCTGCTCCTTCTGGACTCCGCCCCTGCTGGAAACCGAAGAGCACATCCGTCTGTCCCTGGAAGCCGGCATGAGCCGCCATGGCGGCGACCTCGACGAGAAGATGGCCTTTCGCGCGAAACTCTGCGAAATCATGCTCCGACCCAACGCTCCCAGACTTGGCATCGTCCTTCGCGAAGCGGTCTTGCGCGACATGATCGGCAATGAGCAGTCCATGCGCCGCCAACTGCTCTACTTGGTCGAACGATCCCACGAGCCGAACATCGACCTCCGCGTCCTCCCCTTCGGCGTCGGCAGCGGCGTCAACGATGTCGGCTTCGTGACCATGTGGGAAGACCCGAACGGCCACCGAGGCGCATGGCACCCGCAGGGCACTACTGACGGCCTGTTTATCAGTGGCCACTCGGCCATCACGGCTCTCAACAACCTCTACGATCACTTGCATCAGCTCGCACTGGACCAAGAGGCGACACGGCAGTTCATTACCAAGGTAGTTGAGGAGCTATACCCATGCCGACCCAATATTCCCTCTGCATAACCTATTGGCGCAGCAGTACCCACAGCGCCGGCGGCGGCCAATGCCTCCAGGTCCCCGCCGAAAAGATCCCCGGCCTCATGCCGGTCCGCGACTCAAAGGCCCCGGACCGGGGCCTCTTGACGCTCCCCGACGCGGCCTGGAGCCGCTTCGTCACCGCCGTAGCCGAGCCGAACGGCCCTCTCTCCCCCTGACCGGGCCGCCGCCGGAGGGGCAGCGGCACGACGCGGGGACTGCTGCCCGAGGTCGGTGGCAGGGCCTGGCGGTATGCGGGGGAAAACCCGGGGCCCGGACGGCCGCGCGCTGCTACCGTCGGGCGCCATGAGCTGGCTTCCCGATGACTTCGTCCACCCCGTCCTGGTACCGCTGCCGGGCGGTGCCCATCACCTGCGGCCGATCCGGGAGGCGGACACCCCGCTCGACTATGCGGCCGTGATGGGTTCGCGCGAGCGCCTGTGGACCATCTTCGGTCCGGCCTGGGGCTGGCCCGCGGCCACCATGACCTACGAGGCCGACCGGGCCGACCTGTTGCGGCACGAGAAGGAGATCGCCGCACACCAGTCCTTCAACTACGCGCTGTTCGACGCGGCGGAGACGGCTCTGCTCGGCTGTGTCTACATCGACCCACCGGAGAGGGTCGGCGCTGACGGCGAGATCTCCTGGTGGGTGGTGGACGAGCTGGTGGGCAGCGAGGTCGAGCAGGCCCTCGACGCGCTGGTGCCGCAGTGGATCGCCGCCGACTGGCCGTTCGAGCGGCCGCGCTTCCTCGGCCGTGAGATCTCCTGGTCGGACTGGCTCGCCCTGCCGGAGCACCCCGACGCGTGAATCGTGTGATTGCCTCGCCCACGTGTACGGCAACGCGGCCGACCATCCGGACCGGTTGCGCCGGCGTCCGTCAGGCCTGACGGACGCGGAGTGGGTGACCGTCCGGCCACTGCGGGCACCGTCGACGCGCAGTCGGTGCGGGCCGCCGCGACGGTGCCGACCGTCTGGCGCGGCCAGGACGGCGGGAAGAAGGTGCCGGGCCGACGGCGGCTGCACCGGCTCCCTCGTCGGCGGGTGCCGGAACGGACTCGCCCTGACCTTGGAGATCGTCCAGCGCACCGACGACACGGCAGGGTGCGTATGCCGCCCAGGCGCCGGGGGGCCAAGCGCACGTTCGCGTGGCTGATGAACTCCCGCCGTCCGGCCCGGGACCACGAAACCCTGCCCGCCACCAGCGAGGCGATGGTCCGGTGGCCGATGGTCACGCGGATGAGCCGGCGTCTGGGACGGCCACGGTCCGTCGGCCGGCACCGACCCCGACGCTCCGGGAGGAGCCACCCGCGCTCCGCCAGGCGCCGGGCTTTCGACCGCGATCCCTCGCGGAGCGCGGTCTCAGGGGGCCTGGGGGCTTGCCCCCCAGGAATCGGTGAAGGGGCGGGACCGGGGCACAGCCCGCCGCAGGCGCCCCTACGGCACCAGCACCAGCTTCCCCCGCGTGTGCCCCTCCGCGCTCCGCCGCTGCGCCTCGGCGGCCCGCTCCAGTGGGAACACCTCCGCCACCTCCACGCACAGCCGCCCCCGCTCCGCCAGATGGCCCAGTGCCGCGAGGTCCGCCGCGTCGGGGCGGACCCACAACAGGCGGCCGCCCATTTCGGTCACGGCGGGGTCGGCGATCGAGACGAGGCGGGCGCCGGGGACGGTGATGCGCGAGGACGTCTTGATGACGCCGCCGCCGACGAAGTCGAGGACGACGGAGGCGCCCTCGGGGGCGAGTGCGCGGAAGCGGTCGACGAGGCCGTCCCCGTAGGTGACGGGCTCGGCGCCGATCGAGCTCAGGTACGCGTGGTTGCGCTCGCTCGCCGTGCCGATCACCCGGGCGCCGGTGTTCCGGGCGAGCTGGACGGCGAGCGAGCCGACGCCGCCCGCCGCCGCGTGGATGAGGACGGTGTCGTCGGGGCCGACGCGGGCGGCCCGCAGCGCCTGGTAGGCGGTGAGGCCGGCCAGCGGCAGCCCGGCCGCCTGCTCGAACGAGACGTTGGCCGGCTTGCGGGCCAGGGTGCGCACCGGGGCGGAGACGAACTCGGCGTAGGTGCCGCGCGAGAGGAAGTCCTCCCGGACGTAGCCCATGACCTCGTCCCCGACCTTGAACTCGGGGGTGTCCGCGCCGAGCCGGACGACGATCCCGGACACGTCCCAGCCGGGGACGACCGGGAAGACCGCGTCCAGCTGCCCGTCCAGGTAGCCGGCCTGGGCCTTCCAGTCGACCGGGTTGACCGCCGCCGCCCTGACCCCGATGAGCACGGAGTCCGGGCCGACCTTGGGCTCGGGGACCTCGCCGTACTCCAGGACCTCGGGTCCGCCGTAGGCGTGGTAGCTGACAGCCTTCATTCTGATGCTCCTCGGGTCCTCAAGTCGTCCGCACGTCGTCCTCAGTCGTCGCACACGGTCTTCAGCGCGTGGCGCCCGCCGTCTCAGCGTCCGTCGCCGGAGCGGCGCCCGCCACCGCAGTGGACCGCAGGGTGTGAATCGTCCGCAGTCCGAGCACGGCGACCAGCGACACCAGCCCGAACGCCACGGCGGCGATCACGAAGGTCAGGGTGAACTGGCTCTCGGCGGGCAGCTTGGGCAGGCCCGGCGGCAGGTGCTCGACGCTCTTGGAGGCGAGCACGGTGGTGACCATGGCGCTGCCGATGGCGCTGCCGGTGGAGCGGGAGATGGAGTTGATGCCGTTGGCGATGCCGGTCTGCTGCGGCGGCACGCTGCCGACGATCACGGCGGGCATGGCCGCGTAGCCGAAGCTGATGCCCGCGCCGACCAGCATCCCGCCCGCGATCACGGAGAAGGCGTGGTCGTGGTCGTGGTCGATGGCGAGCCAGGCGAAGCCCAGGGCGCCGGCGAGGGAGGCCAGGTAGAGGACCGGGCGCGGGCCGTGCTGCCGGACCAGCTTGCCGCCGATGGGCGCGGCGAGCAGCGAGACGAGGGTGCCGGGGAGCAGGAACTCGACGGAGGCCCGCAGGATGCTGGCGTCGAAGCCGTAGCCGGTGAGCCTGGACGGCATCTGGACGAGGTACGAGACGCCGATGAACAGGGCGAACGAGCCGAAGCCGACGAGCAGCCCGGCGAGGTTGGCGAAGAGGACCGGCCGGTGGGCGAACATCCGCATGTCGACCAGCGGCTCCTTCACCTTCCGCTCGACGAGCGTCCACACGGCGGCCATGATCACCGCGCCGGCGAAGCAGCCGAGCGTGCGGGCCGAGGACCAGCCCCACTCGTGGCCCTGCGAGACGGGCAGCAGGAGCAGGACGAGGGTGGCGGCCAGGGTGAGGGCGCCGAGGACGTCCGTCCGGCCGCCGGTGGTCTCGCGGGTGGCGGGGACGAGGGTGGCGACGGCGATCAGGGCCAGCGCGGCGAGGCCGGTGGCCAGCCAGAAGGCGCTGCGGTAGTCGGGGTTGTCACCGGAGGTGAGCAGGCCGACGGCGACCAGGGCGAGGCCGCTGCCGAACGCCAGGGTGCCGCTGACCAGGGCCATCGCGCCGGGCAGCCGGGCCGGGCGGATCTCCTCGCGGAGTACGGAGAGGGCCAGCGGGAAGATCGCGGTGGCGGCGCCCTGGAGCACCCGGCCGACGATCAGCCAGAGGAGCGAGTGCGTGGTGGCGGCCAGGACGGATCCGGCCACCATGACGACGAGGACGCCGATGAGCGTCTGCTTCTTGCCGTGCTGGTCGCCGAAGCGGCCGAGCAGCGGGGTGAAGACGGCGGCGGAGAGCAGGGTGGCGGTGGTGACCCAGCTGACGTTGGCCGGGGTCGTCTCCAGGTCGCTCTGAATGAGGCCGAGGATCGGCACCACCAGGGTCTGCATCATCGAGACCACCATGGCGGCGAGGCTCAGGGCGAAGACGACGACGGTCTCGCTCCGCTGCCGGGCCGGGGTGGCGGGCGCTGGTGTGGTCATGGCCGGTTCGTTCCTCCGTTTGCTGCGTGGCCGTCTGCTGCACGGCATTGCACGGCATCGATGCTTCACGACGTTGATGCTTGAGGTCGTCAAGCAACTGGGTAACGGTAGGCCCGATGCTTGAGGTCGTCAAGTTAATGATTTAGGACATCAACCTCTTGAGTAGACTGGCCGGCATGACCGCCCCGACCGCCTCGACCTCTCCCGGCAAGTCCCAGCTCCTGGAACTGGTGGCGGCCCTCGGCAGCGCCCAGTGGCAGGACTTCTCCACCTCCGCCGCCCGGCACGGCCTGACCGGCGCCCAGGCCAAGCTGCTCGCCCAGCTCAAGGGCCCGGTGCCGATGCGCGGCCTGGCCGCCCTGCTGGTCTGCGACGCGTCCAACGTCACCGGCATCGTTGACCGGCTGGAGGCGCGCGGCCTGGTGCGCCGCGAGCCCGACCCCTCCGACCGCCGGGTGAAGAACGTGGTGGCCACGGAGGAGGGGCAGGAGACCATCCGCCGGGTCAGGGAGGAAATGATGCGGGCCACCGGCGACGCCCTCGACGCCTTCGACGACGAGGAGCGGGCCGTCCTGCACGGCCTGCTGGAGCGGCTGCGCACGGGCCTGGAGCGCCGGGGCTGAGCGGAGCCCGCACTCGTGTGACGACCGGAGCCCGCACGCACGCGCCGACCGGAGCCCGCACCCGCGTGACGACCCCAGCCCGCCCTCCCGTACCGACCGGAGCCCGCCCTCCCACATCGCCGCCCGCGTCCGTATTCTGACGGCCGGTCCGGTTCCGCGCACCCGGCGCGGGCCGGGCGCACCCCGAGGAGAGGCGCGCACGATGTCGAGCACCAGCACCCCCCTGCCCGGCCCCCAGGGAGCGTCCGGCTCCCCCGGGGCCGCCGAGCCGCCCGCCGGGCCGGAGGCCGTCCCCGCCCCCTACACCCAGCCGCTGGCGCCCGGGGTGAGCGCCTACGTCCAGCCCGACGGCGGTTGGTGCCTGAACAACGCGGGCTTCGTCACCGACGGCGGCCGCACCCTGCTGATCGACACCGCCCCCACCGTCCGCCGCGCGGAGCTGCTGCGCGACGCCGTCGCGGCGAGCGGCGCCCCGGCGCCCTCCCTCGTCGTCAACACCCACCACCACGGCGACCACACCTACGGCAACTGCGTCTTCGCCCCCGACGCGACGATCGTCGGGCACGCCGGCTGCCGGGAGCAGACCCTGGCCGTCGGGCCGCAGTTGCACGCGATCTGGCCGTGGGTCGAGTACGGCGACGTCCGGATCACTCCGGCCACCCTCACGTACACCGACGAGCTCACCGTGCACATCGGTGACACCGAGGTCCGGCTGATCCACCCCGGCCCGGCGCACACCGTCGGCGACACGATCGTCTGGCTGCCGGAGCGGCGGATCGTCTTCACCGGCGACCTGGTCTTCAACGGCGGCACGCCGTTCATCCCGTTCGGCTCGCTCAGCGGCTCCCTCGCCGCGCTGGACGTACTGCGCGACCTGGACGCCGAGACCGTCGTCCCCGGCCACGGCCCGGTGACCGACCCCGGCGTGTACGACACCGTGGAGCGCTACTTCCGGTACGTCGAGGAGCTGGCGCGCGCCGGGCACGCGTCGGGGCACACCCCGCTGGAGGTGGCGCGCGAGGCCGACCTCGGCGAGTTCGCGGCGCTCCAGGAGAGCGAGCGGCTGGTCGGCAACCTGCACCGGGCCTACGCGGAGCTGGACGGGCTGCCGCTGGGCGCGCCGCTGGACCTGCCGAAGGTGCTGGGGGACATGGCCGAGATGAACGGCGGCCGGCCGCTGGCCTGCCACGCGTAGCACCTCGGCCGCATCCCGGTCGGCAAGGACCTACGGCCGCAGCGCCCGCAGCAGGAGGTCGGCGAGGTGGTCGCCGACCTCCCGGGGGGTCAGCGGCCCGTCCGGGCGGTACCAGCTGCCGAGGTGGTGCAGCGAGCCGAAGTGGTAGTCCACCACCAGGTCGGCGGGGGTCGCCCGGCTGAAGACGCCCGCCCGCTGGCCCTCCTCGATGAGCGCCCGGAACCGCTCGTGGTAGCGCCGGCGTTCGGCCCGGACCCGCCGGTACTGGTCGGGGCCGAGCTGGTGCATGGAACGGAAGAAGATCTTCGTGTCGTCCATGTTCTCGATGGTGGTCACGGCCACGTCCGCCGCCGCGTCGCGCAGCCGCCGCTCGACCGGGGCGTCCCGGTCCGCCACGGCGTCCAGCCGTTCCTGCTGCTGGCGCAGGACGCGTGCGTAGATCTCATGCAACAGGTCGTCCTTGGAGCCGAAGTAGTGGTACAGGGCACCCTTGGTGACCCCGGCCGCCTCGACGATCTCCTGTACGGAGGTCCGGTCGTAGCCCTGGTCCGCGAACAGCCGGGTGGCGGCGGCCAGCAGCCGCTGCGGCACCGGCCTCCTGCTACACCCCGCCGTTCCGTACGTCCCCGCCGTTCTTCCCGCTCTCTCCACCCTCTTCATCGGATCCCACCCCTTTTGTCGCCTGGTGACGCTGATGTGCCGCGCCGGCCGGCGCGGCTCCCCCGGAGGGATCTTGCCACTCACGCGTTCGAGCGTTCCGGGCAGGATGCCCCGCCGGGGGCGGGAGTTGGGCCTTCCGCCTGCCCTCTGGCAGGTTCCGGACACGGCGCGGCGCGGGCCGCCCGCCGGGCCGGGGGACCGGAACGCGCCACACCGCGTACGAACGCAGGAGCGGGGGCGAGAAGGCTGGACAGACCCCCTTGACAGCAGGACCATGCGCGCACACCGACCGGCACAGGGGGCTCCATGGCGGACATGAGTGTGCAGCCGTACTGGGAACTGACCTTCGGCAAGGACGGGCGCGTCGAACCCGGCGAGCGGGACACCCTCCTCCGAGGGGTCGCGGAGGAGAACCTCACCGATCTGGTCATCTTCGCGCACGGCTGGAACAACACCCGCGCCACGGCCACCGCCCTCTACCGCCGCTTCTTCACCCCGTTCCCCGTCCTCCTCGACACCCTCACCGCCCCCGGGGACCGGCCGCGCGTCGGCTACGTCGGCGTGATCTGGCCGTCACTCCGCTTCGCCGACGAGGCGCCGCCGTTCCTCGCCGTACCGTCCGCCGGGGCCCCGCAGCCCGGCCTCCCGCCCGGCACCCGCGAAGCCCTGGCCCTGGCCTTCCCCGGCCGGGAGGCGGTGATCGGCCGGCTGGCGGAGCTGGCCGAGCGGCAGCCCGAGGACCGGGCGCGGCTGGAGGAGTTCACCGGCCTCGTCCGCACCCTGGTCAGCCCCCGCCCCCGGGAGGCCGACCGGGAGGCCGACCGGAACGGCGGCGACGACGCCTGGGCGCGGGACACCGAGTCCGAACCGACCGTGCCGGCCATGTTCGCCGACAGCGCGGTCGAGGTCTGCGGCCAGTTCGCCGCGGCGCTGGAGGCCACCGGCGCCGAGCCGGCCCCCGGCCTCTTCGGCGGCGCCCTCGGCCGGGTCTGGCGCGGCGCGCTCGAACTGCTGCGGCAGGGCACCTACTGGGAGATGAAGCGGCGGGCCGGCGTCGTCGGCCGGGAGGGGCTCGGCCCGGTGGCGGGCGAGCTCGCCGGGCGCGGCCCGCGCGTGCACCTGGTCGGCCACAGCTTCGGCGCCCGGCTGGTCGCGTTCGCGCTCGGCGGCCTGCCGGACGGTGTCCGGATCCGGTCGCTGACCCTGCTCCAGGGCGCCTTCTCGCACTACGCCTTCGCGCCCCGGCTGCCGTTCGCGCCCCGCCGGGGCGGCGTCCTGCACGGCCTGACGGACCGGGTCGAAGGCCCGCTGATCTGCTGCCACTCCGGGCACGACAGCGCGCTCGGCACCCTCTACCCCCTCGCGTCCCGGCTCGCCGGCGACGCCGACTCGCTGCTGGGCGTGGACCTCACCCGCTGGGGCGCCCTCGGCTACCAGGGCATCCGGGACGTGCCGGGCTGCTCGGCCCGCACCCTGGCCGAGGCCCTGGCGGACGGCCTGCCCGCCGAGGGCTGTGTGAACGTCGACGCCTCGGAGGTGGTCAGGACCGGCGGTCCGCCCTCCGGCGCGCACAGCGACATCTGCCACGAAGAGCTCGCACGTGTCGTCCTTCGCGCCGGACTGGGCATGCGCTAGCGGACGGGACCGTCCCGCGCCGCTCCGGAGGGATCCGAATCGCGCCGCGCTACGTCCCAACCGTGCCGGCCCGCGACGGCCGGCGGCGCCAACAGAGGACGTCCGAGTCCGCTCGCCGGAGGTGGGAAGCAGTGGCAGGTTTCAGAGCTCTCGCACGAGAGGTGCGCAACCCGGGGAACACCATCGCTCTGCGAAGGACGTCACTCCGCAAGTGCCTCGAACGCTTCGCCCCGTACGGACACCGGGCCACCTGGCACCACCTGTGCGCCCGGGCGGGGCTGGCCCCCGACGACCGTTCGCCCGACCCCGTACGGCTGATCCGCGCCCTGGAGGAACTGGAGGAGGCACGCGAGCTGTGGCTCGCCTACGAGGTGGAGTTCGCCGGCCGCCGCCGGCGCGAGAAGCACGACGGCATCCGCCAGCCCAGCGCCCTCGACGACTGGCACCGCAACACGTGGGGCGGATGTGACATCGTCCCCTGCGCCTCCCCCGACCTCCAGCCGCGGGCCCGGCTGGCGGACGTCCTGCGGCGGGTGATCGACGCCATGGAGTCGGCGCCCGGGGACAGCTGCCCGGTCTGCGCCCAGGAGCGCATCGAGTGGCGGACGGGGCTGGAGCGGCACCCGTGGGAGGGGCCGGTGTGCACGGACTGCGGCATCGTGGTGCCGGTCGCCGTCCTCACGCCCGCGGCGCTGGCCGCGGCGCGGCGGTACGCGTTCGCGCCGCGGTACGCGGTGGCGTGAGGGAGCGCGTCAGGGCCCGGCCGGGCACCGCGCGGGCGTCGCCCCCAGCGGAAGGGGGACGCCCCGCGGTGCCCGGCCCGGCCTCCGGACCGGCTCAGCCGCCCAGCAGCGAACCGCAGCCCTGCCGGCCCCCGAACCGGTCGTCCGGATTGGACAGCGCGCACTTGTCCAGCGAGAGGCAGCCGCAGCCGATGCACCCGTCGAGCCGGTCCCGCAGCCGCTCCAGCCGCTTGATCCGCTCGTCGAGCTCGCCGCGCCACGCCTCGGACAGCTTCGCCCAGTCCTCGGCGGTGGGCGTGCGCTCCTCCGGCAGCCGCGCCAGCGCCTCCCGGATCGTCGCCAGCGGGATGCCCACGCGCTGCGCGGCCCGGATGAAAGCCACCCGGCGCAGCATGTCGCGGTCGAACCGGCGCTGGTTGCCGGACGTGCGGCGGCTGCTGATGAGCCCCTTGGACTCGTAGAAGTGCAGGGCGGAGACGGCGGCGCCGCTGCGGGCCGCCAGTTGCCCGACGGTCAGCTCGTGCAGGGTCGTGGGTATCTGTGGCACGCTTCCCGACCCTACGTCAGCCGGCCGGCTTCCGGGACGGGCGGAGCGTCCGTCGCGGGCCGCGCGTCCGTCGCGGGCCGATGACCGACCATGCGCAGGGCCAGGCCCGCGTAGAGCTCGCCGACCTCCTCGGGCGTGCGCTTGCCGTCGTCGCGGAACCAGCGGGCGACGTCGACGCAGAGGGAGAGCAGTGCGAGGCTGGTCCCGCGGACGTCGGGGACGTCGAACTCCCCGGCCCGGACGCCGTCCTCGACGATGGAGCGGACCGCGGCGTCGGTCTCCCGGCGCAGCGCGGTGATCTCGGCCCGGTGCTCCTCGGCGAGCGCCCCCAGTTCGTACTGGACCACCCGGGCGGTGGTGTGGTGTTCCGCGTGCCAGCGAACGAACGTCCGTACCGCGTCGGCGAGTCGCTCCGCCGGTCCTCCGGAGCCGTCCCTGGCCCGGCTGAGGATGCCGAGCGCGAGCCGGTGGCCCACGCCGCTGATGCGGTGGAGGAGGTCCTCCTTGGTGCGGAAGTGGATGTAGAGGGCGGCGGGGCTCATGCCGGCACGGCCGGCGATGTCCCGGGTGGTGGTGGCGTGGTAGCCGCGCTCGGCGAACGCCTGGACGGCCGCGGTCAGCAGCCGCCGGGCCGCGTCCGGTGTGACGTCCGCCCACTCCTCGGCCCGTCCGGCCCCGGCGTCCATACGGCCCCCTCGTCCTCGGCTGTCCCCGGCCCCTCCCCCTCCGGAGGGAACGACACCTTACCCCGCTCCTGAGCAGGCGCTCAGCCCGCGTACACGGCGGCGGACGCGGGCATGCTGCCCTCAGGCGGCGGCTGTTCCGGACCGGCTCCACGCCGGTCCCCGGCGGAAGGGGGACGGCATGGCGGGCGGACGGGTACGGGCGGCGGTACGGGGCCGGGCGGGCCGGGTGCGGCGGGACGGGCTGCCCCTGGCGGCGACGGTGCTCACCGGCACGGTGGCGCTCCTCATGCTGCTCGTGGTCTTCGGCAACATCACGGACTTCGACACCAACCGGCAGTTCGTCCGGCACGTCCTGGCCATGGACACGACGTTCCAGGACGACGACCTCACCTGGCGGGCCGTCACCTCGCGCCCCCTCCAGGACCTCGCCTACTTCCTGATCATCGCCTGGGAGGCGCTGACGGCGGCGGTCCTGACGCTGGCGACGGCCCGGTGGCTCCGCGCCCTCCGGCACGGCCCCCTCGCCCCGGCCCGGCGCGCCACGACGCTCGGGCTGGTGCTGTACCTGCTGCTGTTCGGGGCGGGGTTCCTGGCCGTGGGCGGCGAGTGGTTCGCGATGTGGCAGTCGTCGCGGTGGAACGGGGTGCCCGCGGCGGAGCGCCAAGTGGTGCTGGGCGGCCTGGTGCTGCTGGTCGTCCACCTGCCGGGGCTGCGGGACGACGGCGTCCTGGACTGACGCGCGGCGGGGCGCGGCGCGACGTGGGGGCATTGGGGGCGTGGGGGCTCAGAAGACCACCAGGGAGCGCCCGCCGCGGCCGGCGAGCATCGACGCGAACGCGTCGGGGATGTCCGCGAGTCCGATCCGCCGCGTGATCAGCGCGGACAGGTCGAAGCGGCCCTCGCGGACGTGCGCGGCGAGGACGGGCAGGTCGCGGGCGGGGTCGGTGTTGCCGTAGACGCAGCCGGAGAGCGTGCGGCCGGAGTGGAAGAGCTCCAGGGGTGAGAAGGCGACCCGCTGGTCCCGGCCGCCGACGCCCACGACGGTCGTCCGGCCGCCGCGCCGGGTGGCCGTCCAGGCCGTCCGGATGGTCTCCGGCCGGCCGACGCACTCGATCGCCACGTCCGCGCCGTGCCCGCCGGTCAGCTCCCGGACGCGCCCGACCGCGTCCTCCCCCGCGGGGACGAACTCGGTGGCGCCGCAGGCGCGGGCCAGTTCCTCCTTCTCCGGGGAGACGTCCACCGCGATCACCTGCCCCGCGCCCGCGAGGCGCGCGGAGCGCACGGTGGCGAGCCCGACCCCGCCGACGCCGACGACCACCACCGACTCGTCCGGCCGCACCCGGGCGCTGTGGTGCACCGCGCCGTAGCCGGTCAGCACGGCGCAGCCCAGCAGCGCCGCCTCGGTCAGCGGCACGCCCGCGGGCAGCGGCAGCACGGCGTCGGCCCGGACGACCGTCTCCTCGGCGAACACGGCCGTCCCCAGTGCCGGGTGGAGCGGCGTGCCGTCGCCGCCGAGCGTGGCGTACGGCTCCGGCGCGTTCGTCAGCGACTCTGCGCACAGCCACGGCTCGTCGATCCCGCAGAAGTGGCAAGCGCGGCAGGCGGGCGCCCAGTTGAGCACCACCTCGTCCCCCGGCGCCACGTGCGTGACGCCCTCCCCCACGGCGGTGACCGTCCCCGACCCCTCGTGCCCGAGCACGGCCGGGACGGGCTGGCGCAGCGTCCCGTTGGCGAGGGACAGGTCGGAGTGGCAGACCCCCGCCGCGGCGATCCGCACTCTCACCTGGCCCGGTCTCGGGTCCGGCAGGTCGATGTCGGTGACGCGGAGGGGGGCTCCTACGGCGGTCAGGACGGCGGCGCGGGTCACGGGCGGTCACCTCTCGGTCGGCGCGGCGGAACCGGAACGGGCCGCCCACACATTAGGGCCCGTGGGGCCCGTCGTCACGGGGGGTGTTCCAGTCCCGCCCCTTCGCCGATTCCCTGAGGCAAGCCCCCGGACTCCCTGAAACCGCGCTCCGCGCGGTTGTCCTCAAGCGCCGGACGGGCTGAAGTGCGCGCCCAGGCCGAATCCAGCCCGTTGGGGGTGCCCCCTCTGGGGGAGGGACCGGGGCACCTCACCCCCCGGGCTCCACCACATCCCGCTCCCCCACGTTCTCGACCTGATCCCGCTGGGCGATATCCGGATGGTGC
>NZ_JAIQLH010000174.1 GCF_020037025.1 Streptomyces huiliensis
ACCCCCCGGGCTCCACCACATCCCGCTCCCCCACGTTCTCGACCTGATCCCGCTGGGCGATATCCGGATGGTGCAGATCGAACGCCGGCGACTCCGACCGAATCCGCGGCAGCGTACAGAAATTGTGCCGCGGCGGCGGACAAGCCGTCGCCCACTCCAGCGACCGCCCGTACCCCCAAGGATCGTCCACGACGACCGGCTTCCCATACCGGGCCGTCTTCCACACGTTGTACAGGAAAGGCAACGTCGACAGCCCCAGCAGGAACGACCCGATCGACGACACCGTGTTCAACGCCGTGAACCCGTCCGCGTCGAGATAGTCCGCGTACCGCCGCGGCATCCCCGACGCCCCCAGCCAGTGCTGCACCAGAAACGTCATGTGGAACCCGGTGAACAGCGTCCAGAAATGCACCTTCCCGAGCCGCTCGTCCAGCATCCTGCCGGTGAACTTCGGCCACCAGAAATGGAACCCGGCGAACATCGCGAACACCACCGTCCCGAACACCACGTAATGGAAGTGCGCGACCACGAAGTACGAGTCCGTGACATGAAAGTCCATCGGCGGCGACGCGAGGATGACACCGGTCAGCCCACCGAACAGGAAAGTGACCAGAAATCCGGTCACCCAGAGCATGGGCGTCTCGAAGGACAGCGACCCCCGCCACATGGTGCCGATCCAGTT
>NZ_JAIQLH010000175.1 GCF_020037025.1 Streptomyces huiliensis
GGGGCCACCGCGCCCCGCCGGGGGCGCCCGCGGGGCCGCGGGCGACGGCCGTGCGGCCGGACGGCGGGTCCGGGGGACCGGGCCGCGGGGCGTTGCGGCTACCGTGGTGCCGTGCGCCGACGGGAACGAGAACCCGTGGGCGCGGTCGAACCGGTGCCGCCGGCCGCCCGTACGAGGGGGCGGCGAGCCGGTGGACGCCGCAGGGGCTCGAATGAGCAGGAAGAAGTGAGCAGGGTGTTGGTGCAGGTCAGCGCGGAATTCCGGAGTACGGGGCAGGCGTCGTGCACATTGTGATCATGGGGTGCGGGCGGGTCGGCTCGGCCCTGGCCCAGACCCTGGAGCAGCAAGGCCACACGGTCGCGGTCGTCGACCAGGACCCGACCGCCTTCCGGCGCCTCGGCTCCGGCTTCGGCGGGCGGCGGGTGACCGGGGTCGGCTTCGACCAGGACACCCTGCGCGAGGCGGGCATCGAGGAGGCCGGCGCCTTCGCCGCGGTGAGCAGCGGCGACAACTCCAACATCATCGCGGCCCGGGTGGCACGCGAGATGTTCGGCGTCGAGAACGTCGCGGCCCGCATCTACGACCCGCGCCGCGCGGAGGTCTACCAGCGGCTGGGCATCCCCACGGTCGCCACGGTCCGGTGGACCGCCGACCAGATGCTGCGGCGCCTGCTGCCGTCCGGCGCGGAGCCGCTGTGGCGCGACCCCACCGGGGGCGTCCAGCTCGCCGAGATCCCCGTCGCGGAGGCGTGGATAGGGCACCGGATCAGCAAGCTCCAGGAGGAGACCGGGGTCCGGGTGGCCTTCCTCACCCGGCTGGGCGAGGCGGTCCTCCCGTCGTCGTCGACGGTGCTGCAGGAAGGTGACCTGGTGCACGTGATGATGCGCACCGACGAGGTCGAGACGGTGGAGGCCGCGTTCGCGCAGGGCCCCGAGGAAGGTGGCCACTGATGCGCGTCGCAATCGCGGGAGCGGGCGCCGTCGGCCGTTCCATCGCCGGCGAACTGCTGGAGAACGGGCACGAGGTCCTGCTGATCGACAAGGCGCCGTCCGCCATCTCGGTGGAGCGGGTGCCGCTGGCCGAGTGGCTGCTGGCCGACGCCTGCGAGATCACCTCACTCGACGAGGCCGCGCTCCAGCGCTGCAACGTGGTGATCGCGGCGACCGGTGACGACAAGGTCAACCTCGTCGTCTCGCTGCTCGCCAAGACGGAGTACGGGGTCCCGCGCGTGGTGGCGCGGGTGAACAACCCCAAGAACGAGTGGCTCTTCAACGAGTCCTGGGGCGTGGACGTCGCCGTCTCGACGCCGCGCCTGATGTCGGCCCTGGTCGAGGAGGCGGTGAGCGTCGGCGACCTGGTCCGGCTGCTCCGCTTCAGCCAGGGCGACGCCAACCTGGTCGAGCTGACGCTGCCCCCGGAGGCGGCGCTGGCCGGGACGCGCGTCGGCGACGTGGACTGGCCCGAGGACACCTCGCTGGTCACCATCATCCGCGGCAACCGCGTCCTGACCCCCAACAAGGAGGACGCCCTGGAGGCCGGCGACGAGCTGCTGTTCGTCGCGGCACCGGCGCGCGAGGAGCAGCTGGAGGACCTGCTGTCGGTCCGCCGCGAGGAGCCGACGGACTGAGCGTGACGCAGGAGAGCCCCCGGGACGACGCGTCCCGGGGGCTCTCGTATGCGTGCGGGACGCTACGGCGTCACCTTGTCCTCCGCGGCGGCGCCCTCCGCGGCCTTCGCCTCGCGCTCGGCGGCCTCCGCCGCCTCCATCTCCGCGAACACGTCGATCGGCGGCGGCGCCTTGGCCAGGAAGATCCACGTCAGGTAGACGGAGAGCAGCATCGGCGGGATGCCGAGCGCCACCTTGACCCAGCCGAGCTGGGTGGCGTCGCCCCACCAGTACAGCGGGAAGAGGATCGCGGACTTGGCGAGCAGGATCAGCCCCCAGGCCCAACTGGCCTTGGTGTACGCCTTCTTGCGGCCCGGGTTGCGGGTGCGCCAGGAGAGGTTCTCCTTGAACACCGGGCCGAGGATCAGGCCGAGCAGCGGGCAGCCGAGCACGGCCGTCACGATGTAGGCGATCGCCAGGCCGAGGGTGTAGAGCATGCCCGGCAGGTAGAAGTTCTTGGCGTCGCCGGACATCATCGCGAAGACCGCGCCGAAGGCCACCCCGAAGACGCCGCTGAAGGCGTGCTTGAGGGTGTCCTTGCGCACCAGCCGGGCCACTCCGAGCACCAGGGACAGCGCCAGGGCGGCGATGGCCGCGGTGTGGATGTCCCGTTTGACGGTGAAGACCGCGACGAACACCAGGCCGGGCACGGTGGTCTCCACCATGCCCCGGACCCCGCCGAACGCCTCGAACAGGGCGGCTTCGGTGGCCGAGCGGGACCCCTCGTCCCGGTGCTTTCCGGTCGGCCGGTCGATCGGCTCGTCGAGAGACGACAAGAGCTACTCCTGTCCGAGCGGTCGGAGCTCGTATCGGGGATTGAACAGCACTCTCCGGCCGTGGCTCATGGAGATCCGGCCGGAGGCGATCAGCTTACGGCCGGGTTCTATCCCGGCGATGGAACGGCGCCCCAGCCAGACGACGTCCAGGGCGGCGGAGCCGTCGAACAGCTCGGCCTCCAGGGCGGGCACCCCGGCCCGGGGGCGCAGGGTGACGGTCCGCAGCGTTCCGGTGACCGTGACGATCTGCCGGTCACCGCAGTCGCCGATCTTCGTGCAGCCCACCGCTTCCGCGTCCTGCTGCAGCTCCGCGTCGTGCAGCTCCTCCTGCGAGGTGGAAAGCCGGTCGAGCATCCGGCGGAAACGGCCGGTCGGCTTGTCGGAACGGGATACGGCACTCATGAAACCAGCGTACCGGGGCCGGGGAGGGGCCTTGCAGCCTCCGGCGGCGGCTTTCCCGGCCAACCCACGGGCCCCGGCCCCCGCCGCCTCACAACTCGAACCGGTAGCCCATCCCCGGCTCGGTGATGCCGCATCCTCCGGGGGCAACCCCCGGACCCCCGGCCGCCCCACCGCCCCGCCGTCTCACAACTCGAACCGGTACCCCATCCCCGGCTCGGTGATGAAGTGCTTCGGATGCGACGGATCCTGCTCCAGCTTCCGCCGCAGCTGCGCCATGTACACCCGCAGGTAGTTCGTCTCCGTCCCGTATGACGGCCCCCACACCTCCTGGAGCAGCTGCTTCTGGCTGACGAGCCGGCCCGTGTTGCGGACCAGCACCTCCAGCAGGTGCCACTCGGTCGGCGTGAGGCGGACGTCCCGGCCCCCGCGGTTGACCTTCTTCGCCGCGAGGTCGACCGTGAAGACCTCGGTCTCGACGATCGCGTCGTCGCCCGCCGCCGCGGCCCCCGTGGGCTCGGCGCGGCGGACGGCCGCGCGCAGCCGGGCCAACAGCTCGTCCATGCCGAACGGCTTGGTGACGTAGTCGTCGGCGCCCGCGTCCAGCGCCTCGACCTTCTCGTCGGAGGTCTGGCGGGCCGAGAGCACCAGGATCGGCACCCGCGTCCAGCCGCGCAGCCCCTTGATCACCTCGACGCCGTCCATGTCGGGCAGGCCCAGGTCGAGGATGACGACGTCGGGGTGGCGGGCGGCGGCGAGCTGGAGGGCGGTGGCGCCGTCGGGGGCCGCGTCGACCTCGTACTTGCGGGCCTTGAGGTTGATCACAAGAGCGCGGACGATCTGCGGCTCGTCATCCACCACGAGCACCCGGTTCATGCGGGACCACCTCTGCTGTTCGAGCGGGCCCCGCTCCGGGGCCCGGGAAATCGAAGGGAAACGGCCGGATGGCCCACGTGACGGCTCACGTCGTGGCCTGCGCGGGAAGGTCGGCGCGCACCGGCGGGCGCCCCGCCGCCATCCGCAGGGTGAGCACCATGGTCATGCCGCCGCCGGGGGTGTCCTCGGCCGCGAGCGTGCCGCCCATGGCCTCGGCGAAGCCGCGGGCCACCGCGAGGCCCAGCCCCACGCCGGCGCCGCGCGGGGCGTCGCCGTAGCGCTGGAAGGGCTCGAAGATCCGGTCCTTGGCGCTGTCGGGGACGCCGGGGCCCCGGTCGGCCACCCGCAGCTCGACCCGGTCCCCGAGGGCGCTGGCGGCCACGTGGACGGGCGTGCCGGCCGGGCTGTACTTGACGGCGTTCTCGACGACGTTGGCGACGGCCCGCTCCAGCAGGCCCGGGTCGACGGCGACCATCGGCAGCGTCTCCGGGATGTCGAGCGTGACGCTGCCCTCCGGGACGCCGCCGAGGGCCATCGGGACCACCTCGTCGAGGTCGATCTCGCGGATCAGCGGGGTGACGGTGCCGGTCTGGAGGCGGGACATGTCGAGGAGGTTGCCGACGAGGTGGTCGAGGCGGTCCGCGCCGTCCTCGATGCCGGCCAGCAGCTCGGCCTCGTCCTCCTCGGACCAGGCGACGTCGTCGGAGCGGAGGGAGGTGACGGCGGCCTTGATGGCGGCCAGCGGGGTGCGCAGGTCGTGGCTGACGGCGGCCAGCAGGGCGGTGCGGATCCGGTTGCCCTCGTCCAGCCTGCGGGCCCGCTCGGCCTCGCCGACCAGCCGCTGGCGGTCCAGGACCAGGGCGGCCTGGGCGGCGAAGGCGGCCAGCACACGGCGGTCCTCGGCGGGCAGGACGCGGCCGGCGAGGACCAGCGCCATGGTGTCGCCGACGGGCATGTCCACGTCGCCGTCCTCGGGGCGCAGCAGCGGCTTCCCGGAGTTGCCGACGACGCTCGCGGCGCAGGTCCAGGGGTCGACGTCGCTGGCGCGTTCCAGGAGGGCGACGGAGTCCATGGAGAAGGTCTCCCGCAGCCGCTCCAGCAGCGCCTCCAGGCTGTTGTCGCCCCGCAGCACGCTGCCGGCCAGGAACGACAGGATCTCCGACTCGGCGCGCAGCCGGGCCGCCTGGTGGGTGCGGCGGGCGGCCAGGTCGACCACGGAGGCCACGGACACCGCCACGAAGACGAAGATCGCCATGGCGACGATGTTCTTCGGGTTGGTGATCGTCAGCCGGTGCACGGGCTCGACGAAGTAGTAGTTGAGCAGCAGCGAGCCGAAGGCCGCCGAGGCGAGCGCCGGCAGCAGGCCGCCGAGCAGGGCGGCGGCCACCGTCATGCACAGGAACAGCAGCATGTCGTTGGCCAGGCCCAGGTCCGGGAGGACGTGGGTGAGCAGCAGGCAGAGCAGGGCGGCCCCGGCGACGCCGACGAGCCAGCCGGCCACGATGCGGCCCTTGCCGAGCCGGGCGCCGCGGGCGACGGGGAGCCCCCGGCCCTTGGCGACCTCCTCGTGGGTGACGATGTGGACGTCGAGGTCGGGGCCCGAGTCCCGGGCGACGGTCGCCCCGACGCCGGGTCCGAAGACGTACTGCCAGGTCTTGCGGCGGCTGGAGCCGAGGACGATCTGGGTGGCGTTGACGCCGCGCGCGAACTCCAGCAGCGAGGCGGGCACGTCGTCGCCTATGACGTGGTGGAAGGTGCCGCCCAGGTCCTCCACGAGGGTCCGCTGGACCGCCAGCTCCTTCGGCGAGGCGGCGGTCAGCCCGTCGCTGCGGGCGATGTAGACGGCGAGGATCTCGCTGCCGGAGCCCTTGGCCGCCATCCGGGCGGCCCGCCGGATGAGGGTACGGCCCTCGGGGCCGCCGGTGAGGCCCACGACGATGCGCTCGCGGGCCTGCCATATCGTCGAGACGTCGTGGTCGGAGCGGTACTGCCGCAGGTACTCGTCGACCCGGTCGGCGGTCCACAGCAGGGCCAGCTCGCGCAGGGCGGTGAGGTTGCCGGGGCGGAAGTAGTTGGAGAGTGCCGCGTCGACCTTGTCGGGCTTGTAGATGTTGCCGTGCGCCATGCGCCGGCGCAGCGCCTGCGGCGACATGTCGACCAGCTCGATCTGGCCGGCCCGGCGGACGACCTCGTCGGGGACGGTCTCCTGCTGGCGGACGCCCGTTATCGACTCGACGACGTCGCCCAGCGACTCCAGGTGCTGGATGTTGAGGGTCGAGACGACGTCGATGCCGGCCTGGAGCAGTTCCTCGACGTCCTGCCAGCGCTTGGTGTTGCGGGAGCCGGGGACGTTGGTGTGGGCGAGCTCGTCGACGAGGGCGACGGCGGGGCGGCGCGCCAGGACGGCGTCCACATCCATCTCGGTGAAGACGGCGTCCCGGTAGGCGATCTCGCGCCGGGGCACCTCTTCCAGGCCGTGCAGCATGACCTCGGTGCGCGGGCGGTTGTGGTGCTCCACGAACCCGACGACCACGTCGGTGCCGCGCTCGACCCGTCGGTGGGCCTCGGAGAGCATGGCGTAGGTCTTGCCGACGCCCGGTGCCGCACCGAGGTAGATCCGGAGATTGCCGCGTCCCATGGCCCCATTGTCTTTCACCGTCGCGCCGGGGACCGGGCCGGTTCTCCGTCCTGGATGCCGCACCGGCGCGCAGTCGAAGTTTACGGCGGACGGTCCGGACATTTCGGGCCCGGCGGGGACGTGCTGCGGGTATTGACGCAGCTCTGACGCCTGTGCGCCCCGGAGGGCCGGGTGAGGACGTACCGGCAGGCGTACCGGGATGTTCCGGAATAACGTGAAGATATCGCCCGCGGCGGCCGGGGCCGGCCGCCGCTCCCCTACGACCCCGACGACGAGGAGGGAACTCATGCCCGATCGTCCCGCTCGACCCGATCGCACGCTCCGGGACAAGGTCGTCGTGATCGGCGGCGCGTCGCGGAACCTCGGCGGCCTGCTCGCCCGGGAGGTCGCCGCGGACGGCGCCAAGGTGGTCGTCCACTACAACAGCGACTCCTCTCGCGACAAGGCCGAGCAGACGGCCGAGGACGTCAGGAAGGCCGGCGGCGAGGCCGTCACCCACCAGGGCGACCTGACCCGGGTCGCGGAGGTGGAGAAGCTCTTCGACGCGGCGGTGAAGGCGTTCGGCAGGGTCGACTGCGTGGTCAACACCGCCGGCATGGTCGTCAAGAAGCCGATGACCGAGACCACGGAGGAGGAGTTCGACAAGATGTTCGCCGTCAACACCAAGGCGGCGTACTTCGTGATGCGCGAGGCCGCCAAACGCGTCGAGGACGGCGGGAAGATCGTCACCATCGTCACCTCGCTGCTGGCCGCCTACACCGGCCTGTACTCCGTGTACGCCGGCAGCAAGGCGCCCGTCGAGCACTTCACCCGCGCCCTGTCCAAGGAGCTGTTCGGCCGGAACATCTCAGTCAACAACATCGCACCCGGCCCGATGGACACCGGCTTCTTCTACCCGGCCGAGACGGACGACTCCATCGCGTACCACAAGTCGTCCGCCATGAACGGCGAGCTGACGAAGATCGAGGACATCGTCCCGTACGTCAAGTTCCTGCTCACGGACGGCTGGTGGCTCAACGGGCAGACGCTGTTCGTCAACGGCGGTTACACCACCCGCTGACGGAACGCCGACGGAACGCGGAAGGGCCGCGCCGGACGGATCCGACGCGGCCCCTCGACACCGGCCTACCGGGAGGCGGCCAGCTTCTTCAACGCCACGTTCAGCTTCAGGACGTTGACGCGCTCCTCGCCCATGAAGCCGAGCTGCCGCCCGGTCGTGTGGTCCTTCACCAGCCGCTCGACCTCGCCGGCCGGCAGGCCGTTGGCCTTGGCGACGCGGGCCGCCTGGAGCCGGGCGTACGCCGGGGAGATGTCCGGGTCCAGGCCGGACGCCGAGGCGGTGAGGGCGTCCACCGGAACCGCCGACGGGGAGACCCCGTTGAAGGCGGCGACGTCCGTGCGGCGCTTCTCGACGGCCTCCAGCAGCACCTTGCTGTCGGCCGCCAGGTTGGAGGCGCCCGAGACGAGCAGGCTGTACCGGGTGTTCTCGGCGTTGGGCCCGGCCGCCGAGGGGCGCGGCTGGAAGAACTTCGGGTCCGGCAGCGGGTTGCCGTCCTTGTCCTTCTTGTCCAGCGTGTAGCTCTGCCCGAGGAGCGACGAGCCGACGGACTTGCCGTCCACCTTCACCTCGGAGCCGTTGGCCTTGTCGTGGAAGGCCAGTTGGGCCAGGCCCGTGACGACCAGGGGGTAGATCACCCCGCAGACGACGGTGAGGACGAGCAGGGCCCTGAGCCCGGCTCCCGCGACCCGGGCCGCGCTGCGTACGGAGATGTTCATGGTGTCGTCACCCGATGCCAGGGATGAGGGAGATGAGCAGGTCGATGATTTTGATGCCGATGAACGGGGAGACGAGGCCGCCCAGCCCGTAGATCAGGAGGTTGCGGCGGAGCATCGCGTCCGCACTCATGGGCCGGTAGCGGACGCCCTTGAGGGCGAGCGGGACCAGCGCCACGATGATCAGCGCGTTGAAGATCACGGCCGACAGGATCGCCGTCTGAGGCGAGTGCAGGCTCATGATGTTGAGCTTGTCCAGGCCCGGGTAGGCCACCGCGAACATCGCCGGGATGATCGCGAAGTACTTCGCGACGTCGTTGGCGATCGAGAAGGTGGTGAGCGCGCCGCGGGTGATGAGCAGCTGCTTGCCGATCTCGACGATCTCGATGAGCTTGGTGGGGTTGGAGTCCAGGTCCACCATGTTCCCGGCCTCCTTGGCGGCCGAGGTGCCGGTGTTCATGGCGACGCCGACGTCCGCCTGGGCCAGCGCGGGCGCGTCGTTCGTCCCGTCGCCGGTCATCGCGACGAGCTTGCCGCCGGCCTGCTCGCGCTTGATGAGGGCCATCTTGTCCTCGGGCGTGGCCTCGGCGAGGAAGTCGTCGACGCCGGCCTCCTCGGCGATGGCCTTGGCCGTCAGCGGGTTGTCACCCGTGATCATGACGGTCTTGATGCCCATGCGGCGCAGTTCCTCGAACCGCTCGCGCATGCCGTCCTTGACGACGTCCTTGAGGTGGATGACGCCGAGGACACGCGCCCCCTTGTCGTCCTCCAGCGCCACCAGCAGCGGGGTCCCGCCGGCCTGCGAGATCTCGTCGGTGAGCTTCCGGGCGTCCGCGGCGACCGTGCCGCCCTGCGCCTCGACCCAGGCGATGACCGAACCGGTGGCGCCCTTGCGGACCTTCCGGCCGTCGACGTCCACGCCCGACATCCGGGTCTGCGCCGTGAACGGGATCCACTCGGCGCCGGCCAGCTCGCCCTCGTGCCGCTCCCGCAGCCCGTACTTCTCCTTGGCGAGGACGACGATCGAGCGGCCCTCGGGCGTCTCGTCGGCGAGCGACGAGAGCTGCGCGGCGTCCGCGACCTCGGCCGCCATGGTGCCCTTGACCGGCACGAACTCGGCGGCCTGCCGGTTGCCGTAGGTGATGGTGCCGGTCTTGTCGAGCAGCAGCGTCGAGACGTCGCCCGCGGCCTCCACCGCGCGCCCGGACATCGCCAGGACGTTCCGCTGGACCAGCCGGTCCATGCCCGCGATACCGATCGCCGACAGCAGCGCGCCGATGGTGGTCGGGATGAGGCAGACCAGCAGGGCCGCCAGGACGATCATCGTCTGCTCGGCGCCCGCGTAGATCGCGAACGGCTGGAGGGTGATGACCGCCAGCAGGAAGACGATGGTCAGCGAGGCGAGCAGGATGTTGAGCGCGATCTCGTTCGGCGTCTTCTGCCGGGCCGCGCCCTCGACCAGGTTGATCATCCGGTCGATGAAGGTCTCGCCCGGCTTGGTGGTGATCTTGATGACGATGCGGTCGGAGAGCACCTTGGTGCCACCGGTGACGGCCGAACGGTCACCGCCCGACTCCCGGATGACCGGGGCCGACTCGCCGGTGATCGCCGACTCGTCCACGGAGGCCACGCCCTCGACGACGTCGCCGTCGCCCGGGATGATGTCGCCCGCCTCGCAGACGACCAGGTCGCCCACGCGCAGCTCGGTGCCCGGCACCGACTCCTCGGTGCCGCCGGACAGCCGGCGGGCCACGGTGTCGGTCTTGGCCTTGCGCAGGGTGTCGGCCTGGGCCTTGCCCCGGCCCTCGGCGACGGCCTCCGCGAGGTTGGCGAACAGGACGGTCAGCCAGAGCCAGACGGTGATCGTCCAGCCGAACCAGTCGCCCGGGTCCTTCAGGGCCAGCGCGGTGGTGACCACCGAGCCGATCTCCACCACGAACATCACCGGGGACTTGACCATCACCCGGGGGTCGAGCTTGCGGAAGGCGTCCGGCAGCGACTTCAGCAGCTGCGCCGGGTCGAACAGACCGCCGGAGACCCGGCCGGGCTCCTCGGCGCCGTGTGGCCGCTCGTCGCCCTCGGGAGCGGTACGGACAGGGGTGGTCGTGCTCATGAGAGTCCCTCCGCCATCGGGCCAAGGGCCAGGGCCGGGAAGTAGGTCAAGCCGGTGATGATCAGGATCGCGCCCGTGAGCAGGCCGGCGAAGAGCGGCTTCTCGGTGCGCAGGGTGCCCGCGGTCTCGGGGACGGGCTGCTGCTCGGCGAGCGAGCCGGCCAGCGCCAGGACGAAGACCATCGGGAGGAAGCGGCCGAGCAGCATGGCGAGGCCGATCGTGGTGTTGTACCAGGGCGTGTTGGCGTTGAGGCCGGCCATCGCGGAACCGTTGTTGTTGGCCCCGGAGGTGAAGGCGTACAGCACCTCGGAGAAGCCGTGCGCCCCGCTGCCGTGCACCGAGTTCCCGGCGGTGTTGAGGATCGACTCCGGCGGCGAGGACAGCGCCATGGACAGCGCGGTGAAGCCCAGCACCAGCGTCGGGGTGATGAGGATGTAGCACGCGGCGAGCTTGATCTCCCGGGTGCCGATCTTCTTGCCCAGGTACTCGGGCGTGCGGCCGACCATCAGGCCCGCGATGAACACGGCGATGATCGCCATGACGAGCATGCCGTAGAGGCCGGAACCGACACCACCGGGCGCGATCTCGCCGAGCATCATGCTCAGCAGCGTGATCCCGCCGCCGAGGCCGGTGAACGAGGAGTGGAACGAGTCCACGGCGCCGGTCGAGGTGAGGGTCGTGGTGGTCGCGAAGATCGCCGAGGCGCCGACGCCGAACCGCTGCTCCTTGCCCTCCATCGCCCCGCCGGCCGCCTGGAGCGCGGCGCCGTGGTGCGCGTACTCCGTCCACATCATCAGCGCGGTGAAGCCGAGCCAGATGAGGCCCATGGTGGCCAGGATCGCGTAACCCTGCTTGACGTTGCCGACCAGCTTGCCGAAGGTGCGGGTGAGGGAGAAGGGGATGACGAGGATCAGGAAGATCTCGAAGAGGTTGGAGAACGCGTTCGGGTTCTCGAAGGGGTGGGCGGAGTTGGCGTTGAAGTAGCCGCCGCCGTTGGTGCCCAGCTCCTTGATGACCTCCTGCGAGGCCACGGCGCCGCCGTTGACCTGCTGCGTGCCACCGGTGAGCTGCCCGATCTCGTGGATCCCGGCGAAGTTCTGGATCGCGCCGCAGGCCACCAGGACCAGCGCGCCGATCACCGAGATCGGGATCAGGATGCGGACGGTGCCGCGCACCAGGTCGGTCCAGAAGTTGCCGAGTTCACCCGTGCGGGACCGGGCGAAGCCCCGGACCAGCGCGATGGCGACGGCCATGCCGACCGCGGCGGAGACGAAGTTCTGCACCGCGAGGCCGAGCGTCTGCACGGCGTGGCCCATGGCCTGCTCGCCGCTGTACGACTGCCAGTTGGTGTTGGCGACGAACGACGCGGCGGTGTTGAACGCCTGGTCGGGGCTGATCGCGGTGAAGCCGAGCGACAGCGAGTCCGGCAGGGCGCCCTGGACGCGCTGGAGCAGGTAGAGGAACAGGATGCTCGCGAGCGAGAAGGCGAGCACACCGCGCAGGTACGCGGGCCAGCGCATCTCGGCCCGGGGGTTCGCGCCGATCAAGCGGTAGATCCACTTCTCGGCGCGCAGGTGCTTCTCGGAGCTGTACACGTGGGCCATGTAGTCGCCGAGCGGGCGGTACACGAGCGCCAGCGCCGCGACGACCGCGGTGAGCTGGAGGACTCCGGAGAGGACGGGGCTCATATCGGTGCTCAGAACCTCTCCGGGAAAACGAGGGCGAGGATCAGGTAGCCCAGCAGGGCGACGGCCACGACCAGGCCGACGATGTTCTCGGTGCTCACAGCTTCGTCACCCCCTTGGCGACGAGAGCCACCAGCGCGAAGACCGCGATTGCGGTGGCGACGAAGGCCACGTCGGCCATCGTGTGCTCCTAGAGAGTTCGGATATGAACGGACCTCTAGAGGAAACCCCCGTTACCAACGGGTACGGCCGCCGTTGACGCCTCTCTTACGGCCATTAGCGCCCCCTTGACGAGTTCCATACGGAGGCGCCGTCGACCTGCGAAAACACCGCCGGGCCGGAGCCCCTGGAGAGGGGTTCCGGCCCGGCGGAAGGGCACAATCCGGCCGCTTGGAGCGGCCGTTGACGTTCCGGGTCAGCGGACCTCGGAGATCTCCGGGCCGCGCTGGAGGCGCTCCACGCCCCCGGCGAAGCGCGAGCCCTGCTGCTCGTCCTGCATGCCCTCGGCGACCATCTGGGCGTCGTCGGGCAGCTTCAGGACGATCGGGTCGCGGGGCGCCATCGGCGAATCGCCGCGCACCACGACGGTGTCCCGGAAGATCTGCTCCAGCATGCCGGCGGTCTGCGGCTGCACCGCGCCCTGGCCCGAGATCACACCGCGCAGGAACCAGCGCGGCCCGTCACAGCCCACGAAGCGCACCAGCTGCACCCCGTTCGTCCCGTCCGGGAGGGCGACGGGCACCTGCGCCCGCAGCTCCCAGCCCAGCGGGCCCTGCACCTCGTCCACGACACCGCCCTGCTGGGTGATGCCGCCGGCGATCTCGTCCCGCACCTCGTGCCAGATGCCCTCGCGCTTGGGGGCGGCGAACGCCTGGAGCTGCACCGCGCTGTCGCGGAGCACCACGGTCGCGGCGACGATCGCGTCCCCCGCGACCTCGACCCGCAGCTCCATGCCCTCGACGCCCGGCACGAACAGGCCGCCCAGGTCGACCCGGCCCTCGGCGGGTGCGTGGACCTCGGAGACGTCCCACGGCCCGTCCGGGCGCGGCTCCGGCTCCAGCCGGACCCGGCTCTCGGCCGCGGCGTCCTGTACGGACTCCGCATCCTCCGCGGACTCCTCGGAGGTCACGTCGTCGAACTGCTCGACGGCGTCCTCGCTGCGCTTGCGGCGACGACCGAACACGTCACTGTCCTTCCCGGTCAGAGGCGACCGAAGCGAATCCATGCCCCACGGCTGCGTGGCCCCCGGTGGACCCGAAGCCCCCTTCGCCCCGCGCCGAGCCGGGAAGCTCCGCCACCTCGTGGAAGCGGACCTTCTCGACCTGCTGGACAACCAACTGGGCAACGCGGTCGAACCTCTCGAACCGCACGCTCTCGCGCGGATCCAGATTGACCACGATCACCTTGATCTCTCCACGGTACCCGGCATCGATGGTCCCCGGGGCGTTCACCATGGAGACCCCGCACCGGGCCGCGAGACCCGAACGCGGATGCACGAAGGCCGCATACCCATCGGGCAGCGCGATCGACACCCCCGTGGGGAGGACGGCGCGTTCGCCGGGGGCGAGCACGGCGGCCTCGGTGGTCACCAGGTCGCAGCCGGCGTCGCCGGGGTGACCGTAGGCGGGGACCGGGACCTCGGGGTCGAGGCGGCGGATCAGGACGTCGACCGGCGGACGGCTCACGGGTTCACCTCGAAGGCTCGGACGACCTTGACCTGGTCGGGGTCGGCGAGCGCCGCGTTGATCTCGGCGGGGCGGCCGTTGTTGATGAAGTGCTCGACCTTGACCTCGATGAAGACCGCGTCCGCGCGGACCGCGACCGGCCCCTCGGGACCGCCGAGCCGCCCGGTGGCCGTGCAGTAGATCTTGCGGTGGTGGACGGCGACGGCCTTCGCCTCCAGGTACAGCACGCTGTCCACGGGGACGGGCAGCAGGAAGTCCGTCTCCAGCCGGCCGGTGACGGCGATGACCCGGGTCAGCCAGTTCAGCGAGCCCAGCGTCTCGTCCAGGGCCGTCGCCAGCACGCCGCCGTGCGCCAGGCCGGGGGCGCCCTGGTGCGCTTCCTTGACCCGGAACTCGGCCGTCACGGCGACGCCCTCGCCGGCCCGCACCTCCAGGTGCAGGCCGTGCGGCACGCCCTGGCCGCAGCCGAAGCAGTTCTCGTAGTGCGCCCCGATGACCTCGCCCGGCGCGGGGGCCTCGGGGTGCCGCACCGGGGGCCCGGCGTCGGCCGGCGGTGTCAGCGCTGTCGTTCGTCCACTCACAGGGGCTGACCTTACCCGCGCCGACGGCGCCGGGTCCCGCCCGTGCCAAGCTTGAACCCATGCAGCACTACGAGGAACGCCTGACCGCGCCCCGCTCCTGGTGGACCATCGCCGTTCTCATCGGGCTGGCCACGGCCCTGATCACGCTGCCGCTCGGCACCATCCCGATGCTCGGCGGCCTGGTCGTCGGCGGCGCGCTGGCGACGATCGCCGTGAGCGCCTACGGGTCGGTGCGGATCCGGGTGGTGGGCGACACCCTGCTGGCCGGGGACGCGCGGATCCCGTGCCGGGCACTGGGGGCGGCCGAGGCCCTGGACGCGGAGCAGGCCCAGGCCTGGCGGACGCACAAGGCCGACAGCCGGGCGTTCATGCTGCTGCGCGGTTACGTGCCGACCGCCCTGCGGATCGAGGTCACCGACCCGGCCGACCCGACGCCGTACCTGTACCTGTCGACCCGCTCCCCCGAGCGGCTGGCCGCGGCCGTCGCCGCCGGGCGGGACGCGGCGGCCAAGGCCGACCAGGGCTGACGCCGAAGCCGACCAGGGCCGGCCGCGGGCCCGGGACGGGCTCAGGAGGCGCCCTGGGGGCCCTCCGGCGGCGGCAGCGCGGCCCAGGGCACCTGGCGGCGGCGCAGGTCGGCGCGGACCTTCTCGGCCAGCCTGCGGGTGTCCCTGCGGTTCATGACCGCCCCGACGGTCGCGCCGATCATGAACGGCGCGAGGTTGGGGAGGTTGCGGAAGGTGCGCTTGAGGACCCGCTGGCGCAGTTCGCGGCGGAGCTGCCCGCCGAGCGCCGCGTTGACGCTGGTCGGTTTGGTGACGTCCACGCCCCGTTCGTCGGCCCAGGCTCCCAGGTAGGCGAGCGCGCGCTGGCGCAGGGTGCCGGGCGCCCGGAGGCCGTAGACCTCGTGCAGCTCGGCGATGAGTTTGAATTCCACGGCCGCGACGCCGACGATCTCGGCGGCGAGCTCGGCCGGCATGGCCGGCGGGACGGGCAGCATGGCCGCCGCCCCGATGCCGGCTCCCACGGTGGACGTGCCGTTGGCGGCGCCGGTCACCAGCTTGTCGGCGATCTCCTCCGGACCGAGGCCCGGGAACTGACCGCGCAGGGTCTCCAGGTCGCGTACGGGGACGCGGGGGGCGGTGGCGATGATCCGGTCGACGACGGCGGACAGGCCCGCCCGTGCGCCCCGGCTCCATCGCCCTGCCCTGCCCTGGGGCACGGCCGCCTCGTCGGACGGCCCTTCGGTGCGGCCCGCGGCGGCGAGCGAGGCCCCCGGGCCCCGCTCGGCGTGCGCGCCGGCCGCTTCGTGCGCGCCCGTCACGGCCCGGCCGGGCTCGGCGTCCCCCGTACGCCCAAGAGCCCTGGACCGCCGTGCGAGCCGCTTACGGAACGGTTCCGAGCCTGCCATCGCAGACCCTTGCCTCACTCGCAGTCGCGGCAGATCGGCTGGCCGTTCTTCTCACCGGCCAGCTGGCTGCGGTGGTGCACGAGGAAGCAGCTCATGCAGGTGAACTCGTCTGCCTGCCGGGGCAGGACGCGGACGGAAAGCTCCTCGTTGGAAAGGTCCGCGCCCGGCAGCTCCAGGCCCTCTACGGCCTCGAACTCGTCGACGTCGACGGCCGAAGCCGACTTGTCGTTCCGCCGGGACTTGAGTTCCTCGATGCTGTCCTCGTTGACGTCATCGTCGGTCTTGCGTGGGGTGTCGTAGTCCGTTGCCATGTCGCTCTCCCCCTCTGGGTGTCTGCGGTGTCTCCAGCGCACGTAACGCGTGAGAGGCCGGACTTGTGCCCGACCCGAGGCGGAGATTTTGCCTCACATCAAGGTCTGTTACTCAATCGACACCCAACCGCACACCTGAAGAGGTGATCGGATCGGGTGGCGAACGGGACCGTACACGGTCCACAGGCCGCTCGTGGCAGCGCCATCTCCTGTACTTCCCGTGATCAAGACCCCCGGAAACCCCCATTTTCCAGGCGTTCTCGTCGAAGATTCGATCACGGAGCGTAGATGGCCGGATGCCCCTCCGTGTGATCGATCACACAGGAAGACAGCGTCCATCAGACCGGGAAAATTCCGCCCAAAGCGAACCCGTGTCCGCGCCATTGTCGCAGAATTCCCCGGCCGGTGGAGTTTGTCAGGTGTCTGTCAGGTGGCGGGGCTCTCTCAGACCGGCAGCACCACCCGCATCACGAGCCCACCGCCCTCGCGCGGCTCGGCGGTGATCCGCCCGCCGTGTGCCCTGGCCACCGACCGCACGATGGACAGGCCGAGGCCCACGCCCTTGTCGCTGCCGGTGCGCTCGGTGCGCAGCCTGCGGAACGGCTCGAAGATGTTGTCCAGTTCGTAGGCGGGGACCACGGGCCCGGTGTTCTCCACCACCAGCACGGCCTCGCCGGGCCGGGACTCGGTGGTGACCTCCACCCAGCCGCCCTCCGGCACGTTGTACCGGACGGCGTTCTGCACCAGGTTCAGCGCGACGCGCTCCAGCAGCACGCCGTTGCCCTGGACCACCGCGGGCACCCGGTCGCCCCGCAGCTCCACACCCTTGGTCTGGGCCTCCCCGCGGGCCTGGTCGAGCGCCTGGGAGGCCACCTCGGCCAGGTCGACGGGCTTGCGGTCGACGATCTCGTTGTCGCTGCGGGCGAGCAGCAGCAGGCCCTCCACGAGCTGCTCGCTGCGCTCGTTGGTCGCCAGCAGCGTCTTGCCCAGCTGCTGGAGCTCGGGCGAGGCCCCGGGATCGGAGAGGTGGACCTCCAGCAGCGTCCGGTTGATCGCCAGCGGGGTGCGCAGCTCGTGCGAGGCGTTGGCCACGAACCGCTGCTGCGCGGTGAACGCCCGTTCCAGCCGGTCCAGCATCTCGTCGAAGGTGTCCGAGAGCTCCTTGAGCTCGTCGTCCGGGCCGCCCAGCTCGATGCGCCGGGTCAGGTCGGTGGCGGCCACCCGGCGGGCGGTGCGGGTGATCTTGCCGAGCGGCGAGAGGACGCGTCCGGCCATGGCGTAGCCGAAGGCGAAGGCGATCACCGCGAGGCCGAGCAGGGCCAGCAGGGAGCGCCGGAGCAGCCCGTTGAGGGCTATGGCGCGCTGGTGGTTCATGCACACCTGGACGGCGTTCTCCAGCTCCCGGGCGTCGATCCGGCCGGGGCGGAGGGACGGGCAGGCGTTGCTGGTGCTCTCCAGGTTGCCGTCGATGAAGCGGAACGGCAGGTAGCTGCCCTCCCGCATGGCGTCGGCCGCCAGCAGGTAGATGATCGTGAGCAGCAGGACGCCCGCCATCAGGAACATCCCGCCGTAGAGCAGGGTGAGCCGTATGCGGATGGTGGGGCGCAGCCACGGGAAGGGCCGGACGACGGGCTGCCGCGGGTCCCAGGCGGGCCGTGGCGGCGCCGCCGGCCGGGGCGGGGGCTGGGAGGCCGCCGGCGGCGAGTTCGTCGGGGAGGGGGGCGTGGAGGCCATCGGGTCAGATCCGGTATCCGGAGCCGGGGACCGTGACGATCACGGGCGGCTCGCCGAGCTTGCGGCGCAGCGTCATGACGGTGACGCGGACGACGTTGGTGAAGGGGTCGGTGTTCTCGTCCCAGGCCTTCTCCAACAGCTGCTCCGCGGAGACCACGGCGCCCTCGCTGCGCATCAGCACCTCCAGCACCGCGAACTCCTTCGGCGCCAGCTGTACCTCGCGTCCGTCGCGGAACACCTCGCGGCGGTTGGGGTCGAGCCGGATGCCGGCCCGCTCCAGGACGGGCGGCAGCGCGACGGTGGTGCGCCGGCCCAGCGCCCGGACGCGGGCGATCAGCTCGCTGAAGGCGAACGGCTTCGGCAGGTAGTCGTCGGCGCCGATCTCCAGGCCCTCGACGCGGTCGCTGACGTCGCCGGAGGCGGTGAGCATCAGGATGCGGGTGGCCAGCTGGAGCTCGACGACCTTGCGGCAGACGTCGTCGCCGTGGACCAGCGGCAGGTCGCGGTCGAGGACGACCACGTCGTAGTCGTTGACGGCGATGCGCTCCAGGGCGGCGGCCCCGTCGTACACGACGTCGACGGCCATGGCCTCCCGGCGCAGTCCGGTGGCGACGGCATCGGCGAGCAGCTGCTCGTCCTCGACGACGAGTACGCGCACGGGTCTTCCTTCCTCAGGGGCCCGACGGGCCTGGGGTGCGGGGGTGGTTCCGGCGGCCGCGCGGGCGCACCGGTGGTCCCTCCATCCTGCCCCGAACACCGATAAACCGGCTGTAAGGGGCTCCGGGCGGGCTGGGGAGGCGGGTTCCCGTCCGTTTCCGGACCCGAGGTTTCCGCGCGATCGAGGGTGGGGAAGACGTCTGCACACCCGCGATCACGACCCCCGTACCGTGGTGCGCCATGGCCACGCGGCACCGCGGGGGACCACCACGCACGTGATCGTCCGCCCCGGCTACCCACCGGGGACTCCCCGGCACACCCCCGTGCCACCGAGCCGACCCAGGAGGGGGCGCAGCATGGACGCGTTCACCGCCGGCATTCTGCAGCGCATAGAGACCACGCGGAGTGATCTCGACCGGGCCCGCCGCACCGGAGACGACTTTCTCGCCGACATGGAACAGGCGGAGCTGGACGACCTGCACCGCCTCGCGGCGGAGCACGGCGTCCAGGTCAGCGCCGCCTGATCCTTGACCGCCCGCCAACGGGGGGAGCGCCCCGGTGCCTCGTGCGCCGGGGCGCTCCGCCGTGTGCGCCGTGTCTTCTGTGTCCGCCGTGCGGCGCCGGGCTCAGTCGTGCCAGGCGCCCAGCTCCTCCAGGCGGGCCTGGAGGGGCTCGAAGAAGCCGGGCGGGGCGGCGACGACGAGCTCGCCGGAGGCGGGCGCGCCGGGGCGGCCGCCGGTGAGCGCCCCCGCCTCGCGCGCGATCAGCTCGCCGGCCGCGAGGTCCCAGGGGTTGAGCCCGCGCTCGTAGTAGCCGTCGAGCCGGCCGCAGGCCACGTCGCAGAGGTCGATGGCGGCGGACCCGCCGCGCCGGACGTCCCGGACCTCGGGCAGCAGCCGGCGGACCACCTCGGCCTGGGCGTTGCGGCGGGCGGTGAGGTAGCCGAAGCCGGTGCCGAGGAGCGCCTGCTCGAAGGCGGGCGCGGGGCGGACGCGCAGCCGGCGGTCGCCGAGCCAGGCGCCCTCGCCGAGGACGGCCTGGTAGGTCTCGCCGCGCAGGGGCGCGGCCACCACGCCGACGACCGTCTCGCCGGCGTACTCGGCGGCTATGGAGACCGACCAGGACGGCAGGCCGTAGAGGTAGTTGACCGTGCCGTCGAGAGGATCCACCACCCAGCGCACTCCGCTGCTGCCGGGCGTGCTGGCGCCCTCCTCGCCCAGCACCCCGTCGTCGGGCCGGCGCTCGGCGAGGAAGCCGGTGATCAGCTTCTCGGAGGCGAGGTCCATCTCGGTGACCACGTCGATGGGGCTGGTCTTGGTGGCGGCCACCCCGAGGTCGGCGGGGCGGCCGTCCCTGAGCAGCGCGCCGGCCCGCTCGGCGGCCTCCAGGGCGACGGACAGCAGCTCGGCCTTGAGGGCGTCGGTGGGGGCGTTCACGGGTGCTCCTTGCCTGGTAGGGGGTGCGGACGCGGCGGGGTCACGCGTAGGGGCTGTCCGCGCCCGCGGCGGCGGGGCGGGGCGCCCGGGCCGGGCAGCAGCCGACGGGGCAGAGGTCGTGCGAGGGGCCCAGGGCGCCCAGCGCGCAGCGCTCGGGCCGCTCGGCACGCTCGGTGGCGGCCCGCTCCAGGACGAGCTCGCGGACGGCGGCGGCGAAGCGCGGGTCGGCGCCCACGGTCGCCGCGCGGGCGACGGGCAGGCCCAGCTCGACGGCCTTGGCCTTGGCCTCGGTGTCGAGGTCGTACTTGACCTCCATGTGGTCGGAGACGAAGCCGATGGGGACCATCACGACCGCGGGCGCGCCCTCGGCGTGCACCGCCTCCAGGTGGTCGCAGATGTCCGGTTCCAGCCACGGGATGTGGGGGGCGCCGCTGCGGGACTGGTAGACGAGCCGCCAGGGCCGGTCGGTCCCGGTCTCCTCGCGTACGGCGTCGGCGATGGTCCGGGCCACGTCGAGGTGCTGGGCGACGTAGGCGCCGCCGTCGCCGTGGCCCTCGGCGGGGCCCGAGGTGTCGGCGGCGGCCGTGGGGATGGAGTGGGTGGTGAAGGCGAGGTGCGCGGCGGCCCGGGCCTCCTCGGGCAGCTCCGCGAGGGCCGCCAGGGTCGCGTCGATCATGGGGCGGACGAAGCCGGGGTGGTTGAAGTAGTGGCGCAGCTTGTCGACGCGCGGGACGGGGAGCCCCTCGGCCTCCAGCGCGGCGAGCGCGTCGGCCAGGTTCTCCCGGTACTGGCGGCAGCCGGAGTAGGAGGCGTACGCGCTGGTGGCGAGGGTGAGCACGCGTCGGTGGCCGTCGCGCACCAGCTCGCGGAGGGTGTCGGTCAGGTACGGCGCCCAGTTGCGGTTGCCCCAGTACACCGGCAGGTCGACGCCGCTCGCCGCGAACTCCTCGCGCAGGGCGCGCAGCAGCTCGCGGTTCTGGTCGTTGATCGGGCTGACGCCGCCGAACAGGAAGTAGTGCTGCCCCACCTCCTTGAGCCGCTCGCGGGGGATGCCCCGGCCACGCGTCACGTTCTCCAGGAACGGGACGACGTCGTCCGGGCCCTCGGGGCCGCCGAAGGAGAGCAACAGCAGGGCGTCGTACGGGGCGTGGGCTGGCTGATCCGACATGGCTACGATCCTGCCACCCCCCACTGACAGCCGCGTCACCCGGCACCGCCGGCCGGTGCGTGGCCGACCCCGGAGGCGGCGGGAAATACCGCGCGACGAACAGAGGTTCACCCGTAACCTGTATGGGCCACCGAAGGTCCTTGCGGCACCCTCGTCACGAACCCCTCGTTCCTCTTTTCCTCAGGGCGGAGCCGGATTGTCCAGTCCGTATCGCGCGATCTTCACCGCGCCCGGCGCCAAGAGCTTCTCGGCGGCCGGGCTGCTCGGTCGTATGCCGCTGTCGATGATGGGCATCGGCATCGTGACGATGGTCTCGGAGATCACCGGGGAGTACGGTCTCGCGGGGGCGCTCTCCGCGACGCTCGCCCTGGCCACCGCTGCCATGGGCCCGCAGGTCTCGCGTCTGGTCGACCGGTACGGGCAGCGCCGCGTGCTGCGGCCGGCCACCCTGATCGCGGTGGCCGCGACGGCCCTGCTGCTGCTCGCCGCCCAGCTGCGGTGGCCGCAGTGGACCCTCTTCGTCCTCGTGATCGGCGTGGGCGCGGTGCCCAGCCTGGGCGCGATGGTGCGGGCCCGCTGGGCCGCGCTCTACCGGGACTCCCCCGGTGACCTGCACACCGCCTACTCCGCCGAGTCCGTGATCGACGAGGTGGTGTTCATCGTCGGTCCGGTCCTCGCCATCGGCCTGTCGACCGGCTGGTTCCCGGAGGCCGGCCCGCTGCTCGCCGGCGTCTTCCTGCTGCTCGGCGTCCTCTGGCTGACCGCCCAGCGCGCCACCGAGCCGACGCCTGCCGGGGCCGCGCACGGCGGGGGCGGCTCCGCGCTGCGCTCGGCCGGGCTGCGGGTGCTGGTGGGCGCCTCGGTCGCGATGGGCGCGCTGTTCGGCTCCACCGAGGTGGTGACCGTCGCCTTCGCCGAGGAACTCGGCCACAAGGCGCTCTCCAGCGTGGTGCTGGCCGTCTGGGCCCTCGGCTCCTGCATCGCGGGCACGGTGTTCGGCCTGCTGCACCCCAAGGGCGAGCCCGCCCGCCGCTGGCTGGTCGGGGTCTGCGTGATGGCCGTGAGTATGATCCCCCTCCAACTGGTCGGGAACCTCTGGTCCCTGGCCGTCGCGCTCTTCTTCGCGGGTCTGGCCATCGCGCCGACGATGGTCACCACCATGGCGCTGGTCGAGCGGAACGTACCGCGCGCGAACCTCACCGAGGGCATGACCTGGACGAGCACCGGGATGGCGGTCGGGGTGGCGCTGGGTTCGTCCGCCGCCGGCGCGGTGGTGGACGCCGCGGGGGCCGGCACCGGGTACGCGGTGCCCGGTGTGGCGGGGGCGCTGGCGGTCGTCGGGGCGTTCCTCGGGTACCGCCGGCTGCGGTCGGTGCCGGAGCGGGTGTCCCGGCCGGCCGGGACGTCCGTCCCACGGCCTAGGGGAGGGTCTGGCGCACATGACGGAAACACCAGTAAGGGCACCGGCAAGGACGAGCGCGTGGCGTAACTGGGCGGGGAACGTCACCGCCCTCCCGGCCCGGACGGTCACCCCGGGCTCGGTCCCGGAGCTGGCCCGCACGGTGGCGTCCGCCGCCGCGGCCGGGCTGCGGGTGAAGGCCGTCGGCTCGGGCCACTCGTTCACGGCCGCGGCCGTGACGGACGGGGTGCTGGTCCGCCCGCACCGGCTGGCCGGGATCCGGTCCGTCGACCGGGCGGCCGGCACGGTGACCGTCGGCGCCGGCACCCGGCTCGCCGACCTCAACCGCGCGCTGTCCGCGCACGGCCTGTCGCTGACGAACATGGGCGACATCATGGAGCAGACCGTCTCCGGCGCCGTCAGCACCGGCACCCACGGCACCGGCCGCGACTCGGCCTCCATCGCCGCGCAGGTCCGGGGCCTGGAGCTGGTCACCGCGGACGGCTCGGTCCTCACCTGCTCCGCGACCGAGCACCCCGAGGTGTTCGCGGCGGCCCGGGTGGGCCTCGGCGCGCTGGGCGTGATCACGGCGCTCACCTTCGCCGTGGAGCCGGAGTTCCTGCTCACGGCGCGCGAGGAACCGATGACCTTCGCCCAGGTCACGTCCGAGTTCGACCGGCTCGTGACGGAGAACGAGCACTTCGAGTTCTACTGGTTCCCGCACACCGAGTGCTGCACCACCAAGCGCAACAACCGCAGCGCCGGTCCCGCCGCCCCGCTCGGCCGGGTCGGGGCCTGGGTGGACGACGAACTGCTGTCGAACGGGCTGTTCGGCGCGGTGTGCGCGGTCGGCCGGGCGGTCCCCGCGGCGGTGCCGTCCATCGCCCGCGTGACCGGCCGCGCTCTGTCCGCCCGCACGTACACCGACATCCCCTACCGGGTCTTCACCAGCCCCCGGCGGGTCCGCTTCGTGGAGATGGAGTACGCGCTGCCGCGCGAGGCCGCCGTCCCGGCGCTGCGCGAGCTGCGGGCGGTCATCGAGCGGCGGCGGCTGCGGGTCGCCTTCCCGGTCGAGGTCAGGACCGCGCCCGCCGACGACGTCTGGCTGTCGACCGCCTCCGGGCGCGAGACCGTCTACCTCGCGGCGCACATGTACCGGGGGGCGCCGTACCGGGCGTACTTCTCGGCCGCGGAGGAGGTCATGACCGCCCACGGCGGCCGGCCGCACTGGGGGAAGCTGCACGGCCGGGACGCCGCCTACCTGGCCGGGGTCTACCCACGGTTCGCCGACTTCGCGGCCGTGCGGGACCGGCTGGACCCGGACCGGGTGTTCGGGAATCCGTATCTGCGGCGGGTGCTCGGCGACTGACGTCCGGCGCTCCGGGCCCGCGCGGGTCCGGAGCGCCGTGCCGGGTCAGGCGCCGGTGCCCTTCTCCTGGGCCGGCGGCGCGCTCGCGCCGCCCTTGCCCTCGGCCGTGCCGCCCTTGCCGGCGTCCGGCGAGCCGCCCGGGTCCGGGGTCCGGTCCGGGCTCGGCGAGGCGCCGCCGGAGGGGGACGTCCCCGGGTCCGGCGTCTGCCCGCCGGAGCCGCCGGCGGGCGTCGAGGTGTCGGGGGACGGCGTCGCGCCGCCGCTCTCGCCGGCGTCCTTGCCGTCCTTGCCGTCCTTGCCGTCCTTGCCGTCCTTGCCGTCCTTGCCGTCCTTGCCGTCCTTGCCGTCCTTGCCGTCCTTGCCGGAGGTACCCGTTCCGGACGACGGGTCCTGACGCCCGTCCGTATCCCCGTCGTCCGCGCCGGTGCCGCCGGACCCGTCCCGGCCGCTCTCGCCGCCGGTCGTCCCCTTGTCGTCGCCCTTCGGCTGCTGCTTCTCCTTGTGCTTCTCCTGCTGGAAGGGGCGCAGGATCGTCGTCCCGTCCTTGGTGCCGTCGGCGCTCTGCCCGGACACCAGCTCGACCGCCGTCACCGTGCCCATGGCGAGGACGAAGACCGCGCCGGCGGCCAGAATCGGCCGCTTCCACCCACGCCACCGGGTGCCGTGCGTCGTGCCGGCCGAGAACTCGCCGGAAAACCCTTCGGAGCCGTGAACGGGGTGCGCACGGTCGTGCGCGCCGGGGTGCGCACCGGCGTGCGCTTCCGGCAGCATCCGCGTCGCGTCGTCGTCACCGTCCGTGCCGATGTGTGCGAGCAACCGGGTCCGGTCCGGGTCCGGCGGGAGCGGGGCGGCCGGGTGCCCGGCCGCCGCGTCGGAGACGTCGGCGGCGCGCGCCCGGCCGACCGCGCGCTCCGCGTCGTCCAGCGGGACCTGGCGCAGCCGGGGCCGCCCGGCCTGCACGGCCGCGTCGCGCACCTGCTCGCCGGTCCGTCTGAACAGGTGCTGGAAGACCGTGCCACCCGTCGTGGCCACCACGCTGACGACACCGGCGCCGATCACCGTGCCGTAGACACCGAGCTTGCCGGCGAGCAGGGCGGCGATCACCGCGGCCAGCGCACTGCCCGCCACCTGGGCGACGCTCAAGTCCAGGCGTTTGACCTTGGCTTTTGCGCCGCTTTGGGCTTTGTCGTCCATCTCCAGCCTCTGTCGAACCTTTCGCGCCTCTTGCACTCAGAAGGGACATTCGAGCGTAACGAACAGTTCCGAATCCGGTGATTGTGTGAACCTCGCCACCCGTGGGAAGGTCTCCGGCGCAAGAGGGAGCAATCAACTCCCTTGCCGGACGTGAACATCGATGGCGCGCCGCTCCACCCCCAGTGGTCCGAATGGAGTACTGTGGCGAGCCCGGCCCCGGTATCCCGTCCGGTTGCCCGGACCCAACGGGAGGGGCCCGGGCGGCTCTCGCCCCGTCAACTCGGCAATGTTGTGGCAGGCTGCTACCCGGGCAGGCCACACTCGACCAGCGGAAGCAGCGACGCACGTGACGTCGGCAGGCACCACCCGGGAGGTCCCCATGCCCGAACTGCGTGTCGTGGCCGTCTCCAACGACGGCACACGGCTGGTGCTCAAGGCTGCGGACAGCACGGAGTACACCCTTCCCATCGACGAGCGGCTGCGCGCCGCCGTGCGCAACGACCGCGCACGCCTGGGGCAGATCGAGATCGAGGTGGAGAGCCACCTCAGGCCCCGTGACATCCAGGCCCGGATCCGGGCCGGCGCCTCCGCCGAGGAGGTCGCCCAGCTCGCCGGCATCCCCGTGGAACGCGTGCGCCGCTTCGAGGGCCCGGTCCTCGCGGAGCGCGCCTTCATGGCCGAGCGCGCCCGCAAGACCCCCGTGCGCCGCCCCGGCGAGAGCACCGGACCGCAGCTCGGCGAGGCCGTCGCGGAGCGGCTGCTGCTGCGCGGCGCGGAGAAGGACACCGCCCAGTGGGACTCGTGGCGGCGCGACGACGGCACCTGGGAGGTGCTGCTCGTCTACCGCGCGGCCGGCGAGCCGCGTGCCGCGAGCTGGACCTACGATCCGCCGCGCCGGATCGTCTCTGCGCTGGACGACGAGGCGCGGGCGCTGATCGGCGAGACCGAGGACACCCCGGAGCCCAGCTTCCCCTTCGTCCCGCGCATCGCCCGGCTGCCCCGGGAGCGGCTGCAGGACCGGCCCGCCCCGGAGCCCGCCGAGGCCCCGGCGGCCGTCGCGGCGCCCGCCGCCGAGGAGACCGCCAAGGAGCGCGACTCCCTGACCAGCCTGCTGGAGGCCGTGCCCAGCTTCCGCGGCGACATGGTCGTACCCGAGCCGCCGTCGGCGCCTCCGGCCGAGGTGCCGGCCGAGGAGGCGGAGGCCGTCGAGCCGCCCGCCCCCGCGGCGAGCGCGGGCTCGGCGTACGCGGACGTGCTGATGCCCCGGTCGGTGGCCGGGCACCGGGAGCGGCTGATCGGCACCACGGACCGGCAGGCCGAGGCGGACGGCGTCCGGCCTGGGCGCAGGGCCGCGGTCCCGAGCTGGGACGAGATCGTCTTCGGGACGCGGCGCAAGAAACAGGAGTGAGGGCGGGGCGCTCCGGCCCGCCCTGCCCCTTTCGCGTGGTTCCGTACGCCCGCACCCGTGTAACCCTTTTGCCTGAATCGCCGGGCCCGCGTGCCCGGCGATCGGCATGCCCGGCCCGGGAGTCCGAGCGCGGCCCCGCTCAGCCCG
>NZ_JAIQLH010000176.1 GCF_020037025.1 Streptomyces huiliensis
GCCCGGGAGTCCGAGCGCGGCCCCGCTCAGCCCGGCTGCGCTCCCGTCGCCACCGGACGGGACGGATCTGCCGTCCACTCGCTCCACGAACCGGCGTACAGCGCGGCCGGCACGCCCGCCACGGCCAGCGCCAGCACCTCGTGGGCGCCGGAGACCCCGGACCCGCAGTAGACGCCGACCTCGGCCCCCGGCACCGCGCCCAACGCGGAGAAGCGCCCGGCCAGCTCGGCGGCGGGCCGGAACACCCCGTCCGCGTCCACGTTCTCGGTGGTCGGGGCGGAGAGCGCGCCCGGAATGTGCCCCGCGACCGGGTCCAGCGGCTCCACCTCGCCGCGGTAGCGCTCCGCCGCTCGGGCGTCCAGCAGCACGCCCCGGCGGGCGAGCGCCGCCGCGCCGTCCGCGTCGAGCAGCGGCACCGCGCCCGGCGCCGGGACGAAGTCGCCCTCGGCGACCTCCGGTACCTCGTCCGTGAGTTCGCCTCCCGCGGCCGTCCACGCGGCCAGTCCGCCGTCGAGCACGCGCACCGACCGGTGACCCGTCCAGCGCAACAGCCACCAGGTGCGCGCCGCGGCCCAGTTCTGGCCGCCGTCGTACACGATCACGTCGGCGTCAGCGGAGACGCCCGCGCGGCGCATCGCGGCCCCGAAGGCGGCCGGGTCGGGCAGCGGGTGGCGGCAGCCGGACCCCTGGGGGCCCTTGGGGCCCGTCAGCTCGTCCTCCAGGTCCAGGTAGACGGCCCCGGGAAGGTGACCGGCGGCGTACTCCGGGCGGCACGACGGGCCGCTCGACTGCCAGCGGACGTCCAGCAGTCGGGGCGTCCGCTCCCCCACCGCGAGCAGCTCCGCCAATTCCCTTGCGCTGATGATCGGATTCATGCCGGACATCCTGGCGTAGCCACCCCTGCGTCCGACAGGCACCCTGGCGGGACAGCGCACGACCGATCGATACTGAACGGCAAGAGCCCCGAAACGGAAGCGAAACGCGATTTCCGGCCTCTTCCTGCTGGATCCCACGGGAACCAGTGTCATCCGGCGCGGCCGGGGGGCATGACACGACCGGTGGTGCAACCATCTGCTCAGGCACCGTCCCAGCACCACCCCGCGCGCAGCGGTCCACGGGAGTTCCGCCCGTGCCGTCAGGCCATGGGAGCGCCGCGCGGCCACCACGATGGTCCGAGGAGAGAGCGACGATGACCGAGGTCTGGGGATCCGCCCCGCGGCGGAGCGAGGGGCGGGTCCGGCATGTCCCGGGCACCCCGTGCTGGACGAGCCTGCTGGTGCACGACCTGGGGGCCACGAAGGAGTTCTACGGCGGCCTCTTCGGCTGGAGCTACGACAGCCCGGGGCCGTGCCGGCTCGGCCCCTGCGTCCGCGCCACCCTCGACGGCCGCGAGGTCGCGGGGCTCGGCGAACTGCCGCCCGACCGGCGGCTGCCGAGGGCCTGGACCACCTATCTGGCCAGCGACGACGCCGATGTGACGGCGGAGTGGATCCACTGCTCGGGGGGCACGGTGGGGGTGGGTCCCATCGCCACCGGGGACGCGGGCCGCCTCGTCCTGGCCTCCGACCCGGCCGGCGCCCCCTTCGGCGTCCGGCAGGCGCACGAGCCGCCGGAGGCGCACGAGCCGGGAGCGCCGGGGACGGCCGTGTGGCACGAGCTGCTGACCCATGACGCGGCCGTCGCCGTGAAGTTCTACAAGGCGCTCTTTCCCTACGAGATCAAGCCGGCCGACTCCGTCGACTGCGACCGGCTCACCCTGCACCTGGACGGCCGGCCGGTCGCCTCCGTGCGCGGTGTCGGACCGGCGGTGCGGCGGCCGCACTGGACGACGTGGTTCGAGGTGGCCGACACCGACGCCGCCGTCCGGCGCGCGGAGGAGCTGGGCGGGCGGGTGCTGGAGGCCCCGCAGGACGGGCCGGCGGGGCGGACGGCGTCGGTCGCGGACCCGGAGGGGGCCGTCCTCACGCTGGTGCGGTCACCCCGTTAGCCACCCCGTCCGCCGGCTCGCGGTCCGCCGGCTCGGGGTCCACGGGCTCGGGGTCCACGGGCAGCACGTCCGGGGAGAGCGCGGCGGCCCGGGCCGCCGCCGCGGTGAGGCGCCGGCGGTGGTGACGACGACACAGCACCTCGTAACCCACCACCGCCTCGGGCTGGTTGACGTCCCCGACGACGACCTGGGCGCCTTCCACGACCATCTGCCCGCCGACGGTCCGGGCGTTGTGGGTGGCGCGGGCACCGCACCAGCAGAGGGCCTCGACCTGGAGGACCTCGATGCGGTCGGCGAGTTCGACCAGGCGCTGGGAGCCGGGGAACAGCTTGGTGCGGAAGTCGGTGGTGATGCCGAAGGCGAAGACGTCCAGTTCGAGGTCGTCGACGATCCGGGCCAGCTGGTCCACCTGCTCGGGGGCGAGGAACTGGGCCTCGTCCGCGATGACGTAGTCCACCCGGCCGCCCGCGGAGAGGTGGCCGACCACATGGGCGTAGAAGTCGAACCCCTCGCCCGCCTCGACGGAGTCCGTCACCAGGCCGAGCCGGGACGACAGCTTGCCCTCGCCCGCGCGGTCGTTGCGGCTGTAGATCATCCCTTGCAGGCCGCGGGCCGAACGGTTGTGCTCGATCTGCAGAGCGAGGGTGCTCTTTCCGCAGTCCATCGTTCCGGAGAAGAACACCAGCTCGGGCATGGGAAGGCCAACGCCTTTCGTTTCGTGGGGCGGGTCAGGACAGGGGGTGGTGCTCAGGTGCGGACTTCGAGGAGCGGCACCAGCTGCTCGACGGGCGTCATGGAGCCGTGCAGGCCCACCATCTTGGACTCGTTGGGCTCGGTCTCGGTGGCGACGATCGCCACGTCGTCCCGGGCCGCGGCGACCACGTCGCCGATCCGCGCGTACACCCGGTCGTCCACGCCGGCCCCGGGAGGGCCGAACCAGCCGGCCTCGATGGCCTCGTCGCGTCCCGCGACCCACATCTGCTCCCCCAGCACCTCGCGCCACACGGCGAGCACGTCGGCGGCGGCCCCCGGTACGGCGTAGACGTGCCGGGCCCGGGCCTCCCCGCCGAGCCGCGAGACGCCGGCGCGGAGCTCCCAGTCCTCGTCGAAGTCGATGCGGGCCTCGGGGGTGAACGGGATATCGATCATGCCGTGGTCGGCGGTGACGTAGAGCGCCGAGCGCGGGGGCAGTTGCTCCGCGAGCCGCCGGGCCAGCAGGTCCACGTACATCAGCTGGCCGCGCCACTCCTCGGAGTCGACGCCGAAGCGGTGGCCCTTGCCGTCCACCTCGCTGTAGTACGTGTACACGAGCGAGCGGTCGGCGGCGCCGAGCTGCGCGGCCGCGAGGTCCATCCGGTCCTCGCCGGACAGCCGGCCGTGGAAGGTGCCGCCGCTGAGCGCGATCCGGGTGAGGGGGGTGTGCTCGAAGTCGGGCGCCGAGACCTGGCAGGTGTGCACGCCCGCGTCGTCCGCGAGCTGGAAGACGGTGGGGTACGGCTGCCAGTGGTGCGGGTCCGTCCACGGGCGCCAGCGCAGCTGGTTCATCAGCTCGCCGGTGGCCGGGTCGAGGACCGTGTAGCCGGGCAGGCCGTGGACGCCCGGCGGAAGGCCGGTGCCCACCGAGGCCAGTGAGGTGGCGGTGGTGGACGGGAAGCCGGAGGTCAGAGGGGAGCCGGTGCCGTTCAGCGAGCTGCCGAGCAGCGAGTGGAGGAACGGCGCCTCGGCCGGGTGGGCGCGCAGCAGCTCCCAGCCCAGACCGTCGATCAGGAAGACGCAGACCCGGTCGGCGGGCGCAAGTTCCAGTCCGGAGCCGAAACCCGGGACGCCCATGCCCGCCACCGCGGCGGGCAGCAGGTCGGCGAGGGAACCGGTGCCGTAGCGCGGCAGCGGTGCGGTGCGGGGGTCCAGCGGGGCGGGCTCGGGCCAGGCGGCGCCCGCGGTGCTCGGGTACGACATCAGCGGCCGGTGACCGCGGTCGCCTCGGAGATCGCCTGGGCGAAGGCGAGGGTCTGGCGGACGCTGTCGGGGCCGTCGCCGGCCTCGCTGACGCGCAGGCTGAGGTCGTCGGCGGTCGAGGAACCCGTGTAGCCGTGGTCCGCGTCGCAGTTGGGGTCGCCGCAGGCGGCGGGCTCCAGGTCGATCCGGGAGACCGCGCCCCAGCCGATGGTCAGGACCACCTCGCGGGGCAGCGCACCCGGCGTGTAGGACTCGGGGTTGGCCACGACCCGGCTGACCACGACCGACGAGATGCGGTCCAGCTTCACGGACTCGGTCGAGGTGGTGGCGTACGGGGACGGCGAGGTGCCGTCGGCCGCCTGCTCGTCGGTGTGGCTGACGATGAACCGCGTACGGGTGAGGACCAGGACCGTCACATGGCGGCGGACCTCGTTCGAGTCGAACGTCGTCTCCTGGTGAACCAGGTACGACACGACCGGCTCCCCGCCCACGGCCGCCTCCACGGCCTCGGCCACGAGGGCCGGGTAGTAGCCGCTGCGCTCGATCGCCGCGCGCAGCCCCTGGGTCGTCGTACCGGTCTTCGCCATACGCCCATCCTACGGGGCGTACGGACCCCTGCCGCCGCCGATGCCCGGGCCGGTGCCCGGGGTCCGGCCCCGGCCGTGGCTCAGTACGCCGGCAGGCTCCGCGGCCCCGGGTCGCCGCGCGGCGGGGGCGGAGCCAGGCGTATGGAGGCGCCCAGGACGTGGATGCCGTGCTGGGCAACGATCACCGGCTCCAGGTCGGCGCCGACCACCTCCGGGTGGTCGTCCATCAGCCGGGAGACGCGCAGCAGCAGCTCCTCCAGCGCCCCGGTGTCGACGGGGGCGGCGCCGCGCCAGCCGAAGAGGAGCGGCGCGGTGCGCACCGAGCGGATCAGCTCGGCCGCGTCCCGGTCGGTGGCCGGGACGAGGCAGTGCGCGGTGTCGCCGAGCAGCAGCGACGGGGCTCCGGCGAGGCCGAAGGAGAGCACCGCCCCGGCCGCCGGGTCGATCGCGGCGCGGACGACGGTGTCGACGCCGCGCGGGGCCATCGACTGGACCACCAGGCGGGTCTCCGAGGGCTTGCCGAGCAGCTCGGTCAACTCGCTGTACGCCCGCAGCAGTTCGGCCTCGCCGCCGAGGTCGAGGCGGACGCCGCCCAGGTCCGCGCGGTGCCGCAGGTGCGGGGCGGTGGGCTTCAGGGCGACCGGGAAGCCCAGCCGGTGGGCCGCCGCCACGGCGGCGTCCGGGTCGGGGGCGGGCAGCGCGGGGAGGACGGCGATGCCGTAGCGGGCGAGGAGGCGCTGGGTGTCGGCGGCGGACAGGGTGACGGCGTGCGGCCCGCCGGGACCGCTCTCGGCGACGCCGTGGGCGGTGAGCAGCACCTCGATGTCGGCCGCCGCGCCCGCCTCGTCGATGTCCTCGTACTCGGGGACCCGGCCGGGCCGCTCCTCGGCGCGCCGCCGCCACTCGGCGTACCGGGCGACGTGGGCCAGGGCCCGGGCGGCCCGCTCGGCGGCCGGGTACGCGGGGACGCGGACCGAGCCGGGGCCCGCCGGAGCGCCGTCCTCCGGCGGGGCGGCGAGGGCCTCGGCGAG
>NZ_JAIQLH010000177.1 GCF_020037025.1 Streptomyces huiliensis
CCCGCGCCGTCGAGGCCGGCGACCCCCGCGCGCGCCGGGTCTGGCAGGAGGCGGTGGACGCGCTCGCCGACGGCCTCGTCGTCGGGCTGACGCTGCTCGACCCCCGTACGCTGATCGTCGGCGGCGGGCTGGCCGAATCGGGCGAAACGCTGTTCGGCCCGCTGCGCGCCGCTGTCGCGGAGCGCCTCACGTTCCAGAAACTCCCCCTCATCGTCCCGGCGGCCCTCGGGGCCACCGCCGGCTGTCTGGGCGCGGGCCTGCTCGCCCGGGACCTGCTGGCCGCCCGGGCATCCACGCCAGCCACAGCACCCACGGAATCCACGGAGGTATCCGCCTGATGGTCGAACGAACGGTTCTCGACGGCGCCCGTGTCGTGCTGCCGACCGGGGTGGTGGAGCACGGCCGCGTCACCGTGGAGGGCACCCGCCTCGTCGCGGACGTCTCCGAGGAGACGCCGACCTGGGACCTGACCGGTCACTGGATCGTCCCCGGCTTCGTCGACATGCACGTCCACGGCGGCGGCGGGGCCTCCTTCTCGTCCGGCGACCCGGAGGAGGCCCTGACCGCGATCCGCGCGCACCGCGCGCACGGGACGACGACGATGGTCGCCTCCACCGTCACCGGCGACCTGGACGACCTCGCCCGCCAGGCGGCCGTCCTCGCGGAGCTCACCCAGCAGGGCGACCTGGCCGGAGTCCACTTCGAGGGCCCGTTCATCTCCCCGCACCGCTGCGGCGCCCACCAGCCCGAGCTGCTGCGCGACCCGGACCCGGCCGACGTCCGCAAGCTCGTCGACGCGGCGCACGGCACGGCCCGGATGATGACGCTCGCCCCCGAGCTGCCCGGCGGCCTGGATTCCGTCCGCATGCTCGCGGACCTGGGTGTCGTGGCCGCCGTAGGCCACACGGACTCCACGTACGAGGCGACGCTGGACGCCATCGACGCGGGCGCGACCGTCGCCACCCACCTCTTCAACGCCATGCCCGCCCTGCTGCACCGCGCGCCCGGCCCGATCGCGGCGCTGCTGGAGGACGAGCGGATCACCGTCGAGCTGATCAACGACGGCACGCACCTCCACCCGTCCGTCCTGGAGCTGGCGTTCGCCCGCGCGGGCGCCGGCCGGGTCGCGTTCATCACCGACGCGATGGGCGCGGCGGGCATGAGCGACGGCATGTACGCGCTGGGGCCGATGCGGGTGGAGGTGAAGGACGCGGTCGCGCGCATCGCGGACGGCCCGACGGCCGGCTCGATCGCCGGCTCGACGCTCACCCTGGACACGGCGTTCCGCCGCGCGGTCACCATCGACCGGCTGCCGGTCGAGGACGCGGTCGCCGCGCTCTCCGCCAACCCGGCCCGGCTGCTGGGCGTCGCCGACCGCGTCGGCTCCCTCGAACCGGGCAAGGACGCCGACCTCGTCGTCCTCGACGGCGCGTTCGAGCTCGTCGGCGTGATGCGCAAGGGCGAATGGCTGGTCCGCCCCGAAGTGCGCTGATTCGTCCTCGGTTTGGGGAACGGCGGCAGGTCCGAGGGCTGGGCCTGCCGCCGCTGTTTTGGCATGATCGCTCCCGCAATCGTGTCCCCCTGGGTCCCCGCGGACCGGTCCGAGAGAGGCGCCGATGATCCTCACGGTCACGCTCAACGCCGCGCTCGACCTGACCTACCGAGTCCCCCGGCTGCGTCCCCACACCGCGCACCGCGTCGCCGAGGCCGTCGAACGGCCGGGCGGCAAGGGCCTGAACGTCTCCCGCGTGCTGGCCCGGCTCGGCCACGCCACCACCGTCACCGGCTTCGCGGGCGGCCCGACGGGCGAGACCCTCCGCACCCTCCTCGCCACGGCCGCGGCGGACACCCCGGGCCGCCTGACCGACGCCCTCGTCCCGTGCGCCGGCTCCACCCGCCGCACGGTCGGCGTCGTCGACGCCGGCACGGGCGACACCACCCAGCTGAACGAGGCGGGCCCGTCGATCACCGCCGCCGAGTGGGCGTCCTTCACCGCCCGCTACGCGCAACTGCTCGACGACGCGGGCGCGGTGGCCCTGTGCGGCAGCCTGCCGCCGGGCGTCCCGGTGGGTGCCTACGCGCAGCTGATCCGCCAGGCCCGGGCCCGCGACCTGCCCGTCCTCCTCGACACCTCCGGCGAGCCCCTGCGACGCGGCGTCGCCGCCCGCCCCGACGCCGTCAAACCGAACGCCGCCGAACTCGCCGCCCTCACCGGCTCCACCGACCCCATGCGCGCCGCCCTCGACGCCCGCCGCAGGGGCGCCCACGCCGTCGCCGCCTCCCTCGGCACCGACGGCATGCTCGCCGTCACCCCCGACGGCACCTGGCGCGCCACCCCTCCCGCCCGTCTCAAGGGCAACCCGACGGGTGCGGGCGACTCCGCCGTGGCCGGCCTGCTGTCAGCCTGGCTGGAGGGCCTCCCCTGGCCGGAGCGGCTGAAGCGCGCGGTCGCCGTCTCGGCGGCGACGGTCCGGGCGCCGGTGGCGGGCGAGTTCGACGCGGAGGCGTACGAGGCGGCGCTGCCGCTGGTGAAGGTGGTGCCGGTGTAACCGACGGCCCGAACCCTCCGCGCCCACCCCGACACAGGAGTTGAGCCCGTGCCCCTGACCCGCACCGCCGACCTCCTCACCTCAGGAGCGGCCGTCGCCGCGTTCAACGTCATCACCGTCGAGCACGCGGAGGCCATCGCCGCCGGCGCGGAGGCGGCCGGGCATCCGGCCGTCCTCCAGATCTCGGAGAACGCCGTGAAGTTCCACGGCGGCGCCCTCGCCCCGATCGCCTCTGCCGCAGCAGCCGTCGCCCGCGCCTCCGCCGCCCCCCTGGCCCTGCACCTCGACCACGTCGAGTCCGTGGACCTCCTGCACGCGGCGAGCGCACACGACTTCTCGTCCGTGATGTACGACGCGTCGGCGCTCCCCTATGCCGAGAACGTCAAGGCAACGGCGGAGGCGGTGCGTTGGGCGCACGCGCGCGGCCTCTGGCTGGAGGCGGAGCTGGGCCGCGTCGGCGGCAAGCCCGGGGACGCCCACACCCCCGGCGTCCGCACGGACCCGGCCGAAGCGGCGGCGTTCGTCGCCGACACGGGCGTGGACGCCCTGGCGGTGGCCGTCGGCAGCTCCCACGCGATGACGACCCGCACGGCGACCCTGGACCACCCCCTGATCGCCGAACTCCGCGAGGCCGTCCCCGTCCCCCTCGTCCTCCACGGCTCCTCAGGCGTCCCGGACGCCGAACTCCGCCGCGCGGTCGCGTCGGGCATCCGGAAAGTGAACGTCGGCACGGCCCTCAACACCGCCTTCACCGGCGCCGTCCGCGCCTTCCTGGAGGCCCACCCGTCCACGGTCGACCCCCGCCGCTACCTCGCCCCGGCGCGCGAGGCGATGGCGGCGACGGTGGAACGGTTCCTGCGGGTGCTCGGCTGAGAGGCGGCTATCCGGCCCGGTTCCTCGTGCGCTTGGGCAGGCAGAACATCAGGGCCCACATCAGCGCGAGCCCGCCGCCGACCCGCCACAGGACGCCGGTGAACGCCTCGCGGTTGGCCGCGCCGTCGGACGATCCCCCGGCGCCGGCGAAGAACACGAGGGCGGTCAGCGCGGTGCCGAGAGCGATGCCCAGGTGCATCGCGGTGTTGAACAGTCCCGAAGCGGAACCGGCACTCTCGTGCGGGACGCGGGCGAGCGACAGGTCGGTGAGCGGTCCGCCGACCATGCCGAAGCCGAAGCCGATCAGGACGACCGGGGCGGTCATCGCGAGGAGGGTCAGCCCGCCCTGCCGGCTGCCGATCTGGAGCCCGTAGGCGGCCATGGAGCCGAGGACGACCAGCACTCCGGCCTGGGGCAGACGCCGCCCGAAGCGCCCGGCGGTCTTCATCGCGACCGTCGCCCCGGCCAGCTCGCCGAGAGCGAGCAGCACGAAGGCCGCGGCCGCCATCACCGGGCTCATGTCCAGGCCGCGCTGGAGATACAGCGTCCAGGTCATGAAGAACATGCCGGTCGACAGGCCGAGCGTCAGCTGCGCGGACAGGCCCCCGGAGAACTGCCGGTCCCGGAAGAGGGCCAGGACAACGAGCGGGCTGCCGTCCTGCCGGCGCCGTTGGTGGCGCAGGAAGACACCGAGCACGAGGAGACCCGCGGCGAGCAGGGCGAAGCACCATAGCGGCCAGTGGTGAGTGCCGCCTTCGGTGAGCGGGAAGATGATCAGGGCCAAGGCGAGCGCGGACAGCAGCATCCCGGCGAGGTCGAGGCGTCCGGCGTTCGACGCGGTCGACTCGGGTACGAACCTCCGCCCGAGGACGATCACGGCCACTCCGACGGGCACGTTGACGAGGAAGATCGGTCGCCAGGACAGCCCGAACAGATCCAGCTGGGTGAGCACGCCGCCTAGCACCGGCCCCAGCACGGAGGCCAGCGACAGGACGGCCCCGTAGAGGCCGAAGGCCCTGCTGCGGTTCTCGCCGTCGAAGGTGACGTGGAGAGTGGCCAGCACCTGCGGGATCATGACCGCGACTCCGGCACCCTGCGCGACGCGCGCGGCGATCAGCACACCGGGCCCGGTGGCGACGCCGCACAGCAGCGAGGCGAGCGTGAACACGGCGGTACCGACGAGCAGGATCCTGCGCCGGCCGTACAGGTCGCCGAGCCTGCCGCCGGTGATCAGTCCGACGGCGACGGTCAGCGAGTAGCCGACGGTCAGCCACTGCACCGCCACCGGCCCGGCGCCGATCGACGCTTGGACCGCGGGCAGGGCGGTCAGGACGACCGACTGGTCGAGGATGTCCATGAGCTCGGCGACCAGGACGACCACGAGGGCGATCCGGGCGGCCCGGGGCATGCCCGGGGGCTTGACGACGGTGTGGTGCGGCTCGTTGCCGAGCGTGAGGGAAGGCACTGCGGGGCTCCTGATCCGAGGAGCCGGGGCGCCCTGCCGTCAGCCGCGCGGGGTCGGAGAACACGAATCCCGGGGCAGTCGGCAGAGCTGCACCCGGAAAACGACAAGGGAATGCGGGGGTGGGTGACGCAACTCAGGCCAGCGCGACGTCCGCCCCCGGACACGTTCAGACGATCGGAACCGATCGGAACGTGGGGAACTGCGGACGGCTACTTGGCCTGGGAGATAAGTCGTCACCTCGATACACAGCGCCGGGCCCCGGAACGGGCACAAGCGGAACCCAAACAGCCTAAAGGCCGCCCCGGCGCCCGTGCAACGCGTTAACCACGCCTCAGACGGCCAACCGCCAGGTCGCGACACTGGCACCCCAGCGGCCGAGGCGGTGCAGGCCGAAAGCGAACCTCGGCACGGCCCTCAACACCGCCTCCACCGGCGCCGTCCGCGCCTGCCTGGAGGCCCACCCGTCGACGGTCGACCCGCGCCGCTACCTCGTCCCGGCGCGGGAGGCGATGGCGGCGACGGTGGAGCGGTTCCTGACCGTCATCAGCGCGGCGCCATCACCCGCCCCCTGACCCGTCACCGGCCAACCCGGCCCCCCGGCTTATCCTCCGCTGGATGCCACTTCTCCAGTACACCTACTTCGCGCTGTTCAGCCGGCACACGTCGGCGGACGACATGACCGCCAGGCTGGGCATGGCACCTGACGAGGCGACCGTTCGCGGCAGCCGGTTCACCGAGCCGGCGGTCGTCCCGGTCGACCACTCGTGGAAGGTCGTATGCCGGGATCCGGGCCTCCGCGCCGACGAGCAGATCGCCCGCGTCCTCGACAGGCTCCGGCCCCACACGCACCGCATCTCCACCCTCGCCCGGGAGCTGACCGGCACCGGCGGCGGGGCGGTCCTCCAAGTCGTGCGCTACTTCAACGACGCGGCCCCGGGCCGGCCCGCTGCCGCCGATTCCCCCAACCTCTTCGGCTGGCACCTGGACCGCAACGTCCTGGACTTCCTCGCCGCCACCGGCGCCGAGCTCGACGTCGACGAGTACGACACGACCGGTGACGAACCCACCGGCTAGGCACGCGGCCCGGGCAGACGATGGCGGAACGATGCTTGGCCGAGCCACTCGTCCCCGCCCATCGGCCGCGGAACCGACAAGCCCCCGTAGGGGGCGAGAGCGTTCTCGGCGGAAAGGACGGCGCTGACCGTCTTCGCAAGCTACTCACCCAGCTCGACCAGGTCGTCACGCACCTCAGGGGTATAGGCGACGCGGTACGCGTAGCTCACCAACCGCGCCCTTCTCGCTCCTGATACCACTCCAGCGCGTGCGCTTCCAGCCGTCCCTCCTGGAACCGACGGACCTGCTCGTCACCAGAGGGATCGGCGGCCTCGATCGCGATACCGGACCAGAGAGCCAAGACGTGTGCTCGCTCTGTCGAGGTCGCACTGCCGATGGCCTGGTCGAACTCGCCGCGCACACCTCCCGGAAGGGCACGCCGGATCTCCGCACTCGTACGCAGACGCTCCGCGACGCCGCTCAGACGGCCAGCCGCCAGGTGGCGGCACTGGTGCCCCAGCGACTCAGACGGTGCAGGCCGTGCGCGATGAGGGCGGCGGCGGAGCGGTCCGCTCGGAGCGGGTCGCGGGGCGGCGGAGCGGCTGCCGCCACCGGGCGTTCCGGCATCAGGAGCGCCGCGTAGTCCGTGAAGCGGCGCGCTCCACAGTCGCGGCAGCGTTCCTCGCCGCCACCCCGCTCCCAGCCGGCGCGGTGCCCGCAGTGCTGGATCAAGCGTCCTACGGCTCGCATCAGTTGCCCCTCCTCGTCCCCATCGCGGACGCGGAGTGCGCCACGATCCAGTGCGTGTACGCGGCAGCGGTGGCGTCCCCGCTCCCGGCCGCCCTCCTGACCGTTTCGAGCGCGGCGCACTCGTCGCAGCCCGTCTGGTACGGACGCAGCCCGGCCGCTTGTCGCTCGGCCCGGGTCGCGAGGCGGAGGGCGTCGGGCGGGACGGTCCACGGCTCGCCGCCGCCGTTCGGGCTCCGGACGTGGACGAGATCGTCGGCGGTCTCCGCTACCTGCGCCAAGCGGCCGTCGCGGACGTCCACCACATAGCTGCCTGCTCTGTATGTCACTGCCACGCGGCCAGTTTGAGGTTCTACAGACGTCGGGGCGAAAGTTTCTCGCAGACGATTACTCGTACGAGCTAATGCGCGTACTGATGCTGACGCTTGTCGTAGAGTCGGCGTCCGAAGATGAGGCAGGTGATCATTTGTCGGACGCCGTACCCACCCTGATGCGACGACGCCTCGGTGCGGAACTGCGGACCCTGCGTATCCGAGCCGGCATGAGCCTCGCGAAGGCCGCCAAACTGCTCGGCACCTCATCGCCAAGCCTGAGCAAGGTCGAGTACGGCAAGCAGCGGGCCAACCTCGACAAGTGCTTCAGTGTGTACGGCGTCGTAGACGAGGTGCGAATCGCGGAGATCCGACGGCTGGCGAAGCTCGCCGAGACGAACCGCCGCAGAGGCCTCTTCACTCAATACAGTGATGTCATCGACGACTCACACGCCGACCTCATCGAGATCGAAGAGCTCGCGAGCCAGGCCGACACATACTCGGCGCTGGCCGTTCCTGATCTGTTGCAGACCATGGACTACGCCTGTGCGGTCATCGAGGGCAGCCGCACGTGGAACACCACCCGCCAGGTGAGGGCAGTCGCAGAGCTGCGCATGAAGCGTCAACAGGCGCTGCACAGCCGTCTTCTCGACGACGTACCCATCCCGCCGCTCATGATGCGCTGCGTCCTCGACGAGGCATGCCTGCGGCGCCAAGTGGGAGCGCCCGGCGTGCACGAAGAGCAGCTCAAGCGCTTGCTGGACGCCTCCCAGATGCCGAACGTGGAGATCCGCGTCATCCCGTTCGCCGCCGGTGCGCACACCGGCGTCAACGGCCCCTACACCGTCTTCCACTTCGACGAGGGCGAGCCGCTCGTGGCGATCGAGCCGCTCACCTCGTCCATCTACCTGGAGGAGATCGCCGACACCCTCCGCTACGACGCGGCCTTCGGCCACCTCCGCGAGCAGGCCCTCGACATAGCCGGCTCGCGGGACTTCATCAACCGCCTGCTCAAGGAAGCCTGACCCACTACGAGCGGTACTGCCCCGGAATCAGCTTGATCTTGGCCACGTAAGTGTCGCAGTTGCCCGACTCACAGGAGAGCTTGATGTCGTTCTTGCCGCTATTGAGCTGAACATAGTTGAAGGTGTGCGACCAGCTGTTCTTGCCCCAGCTCTTGTACTTCACCGTGGTGTCGAGCTTCTTGCCGTTGACCCAGAGGGAACCGGCCACGTCCCCGTTCGGCGAGCCGTAGTTCACGTACACCGTGTACTGGCCCTCACTGGGAACGTTCACACCGTTCCACTCGATCGAAGCACCCGGCTTCATGGCGACATAGAGGCCACCGTCCGAAGGCGCACCCTTCACGTCCTTCGCCGTGGACGCTCCACCGTTCAGCTTCAACGTCGCGGCGTCCCGGATCGGGTCGGTGACGGGCTTGCCGGACGGCTTCTTCTTCTCGTCGTCCTTCTCGCCCTTCTTCTCCGGCTTCTCGGACGGCTTGTCCGACGGCGTCTGCTGCGCCGTGTTGTTCTTGTCGTCGTCCCCGCCGCCCTGGTTCGCCCACACCGCCGCGCCGATGCCGCCGGCGACCACGACGACCACGGCTATCGCGGCTATGAGCAGGCCGCGCCGCTTCGGGCGCTGGGGCCCGGGAGCGCCGGGCGGGGGGCCGGGGTGGCGGGGGGCGCCGCCGGGGAGGGTTTCGGGGGCGGCGTAGTGCGGGGTGGGCTGCTGGGGGGCGGGCATGCCCGCGCCGTACGTAGCGCCGCCCTGCTGCGGCGTGTACTGGCGTGAGCCGACCGGCCTGACCTGGTTGTACGACGTACGGGGGACGCCCGGCTGCGGCGCGGACGCAGCCGCGTCGGCGGCCTGGTCCCCGCCCTCCGAGCGGTACAGGTAGCCGAACGGGTCCTCGTCCTCCGGCTTGCCGTTGCCGTTGTTACCGGCCGTCATCCCCTGTCACTCCCCACGTGAATGTGCCGTCCGGCACCCACGTTCGTGAAACCGGATCCGCGGTTGTCGAGGCCGGTTCGGCCACCATGGTCCGGCGGCGGTGCCGCATCGGCGCAGCCTACCCCGTGCGGCAAGTGGCACGCCCTGCCACGGGGGCTACCGGCCGGTCAACCGGCCCGGCGGCCGGTCCGGGCGCGGGACCGCTTCTCGACGTACATCCGCTGGTCGGCGGAGCGCAGCACCTCGTCGGCGGACATGCCGCAGCCCGCCCAGCCGATGCCGAAACTCGCCCCGACCCGCACCGCCCGGCCGTCGACCCGGATGGGCGGGATGATCGCGTTGCGCAGCCGGACCGCCAGGTCCTCCGCGTCGGCGCGGCCGAGGCCGTCGGCGAGGACGACGAACTCGTCGCCGCCCAGCCGGGCCACCGTGTCGCCGTCGCGGACGCCGCTGGAGAGCCGCCGGGCGACCTCGATGAGCACCGCGTCGCCCGTGTGGTGCCCGAACCGGTCGTTGATCGACTTGAAGCCGTCCAGATCGCAGAAGAGGACGGCGAGGCCCTTGTCGCCCTCGTCGCTGTGCTCGTCGAGCGGGACGGTGTGGACGTGGTGGTCACGGTGGTCGTAGCCGGCGGCGTCCCCGCCCGGGTAGTCACCCAGGCCGTAGTCGCCCAGGCCGTAGTCGGCGGGGCGGTAGCCGCCCGTCGGCCGGCCGTCGGCGAGCGGGTCGGGGGCCCGGTCGTGGCCGTAGACGCCGTCGCCGCCCGGAACGACCCCCGGTATGCCCAGCGGCTCGCCGAACGGGCCGCCGAAGGGGTCGCCGACCCCCGCGACCTCGTCGAAGCCGTCCAGCCGCCCGAAGGGGCCGTGGTCGGCCGTGGCGTGCGTCTCGCTGCCGGGCGGGCGGCCGCAGAGCCGGGCGCTGAGGCGGGCGCGCAGCTCGGCGCTGTTGGGGAGGCCGGTGAGGGAGTCGTGGCTGGCGCGGTGGGCGAGCTGGAGCTCGTGCCGCTTGCGGTCCTCGATGTCCTCGACGTGGGTGAGCAGGTAGATCGGGCCGTCGGCGGCGTCGGCGACCACCGAGTTGCGCAGCGAGACCCAGACGAACGTGTCGTCCCGGCGGCGCAGTCGCAGCTCGGCCCGGCCGCCCTCGGCGGAGGTGCGCAGGAGGGTGCCGATGTCCTCGGGGTGGACGAGGTCGGAGAACGAGTAGCGGCGCATCTGGGAGGCCGGGCGGCCGAGCAGCCGGCAGAGGGCGTCGTTGGCGCGGTGCAGCCGCCCGTGCTGGTCGCCGCCGAGCTCGGCGATGGCCATGCCGCTGGGCGCGTACTCGAACGCCTGCCGGAAGCTCTCCTCGCTGGCGCGCAGCGCCTGCTGCTCGCGCTCCAGGCGGACGAGGGCGCGTTGCATGTCGGCCCGCAGCTTGGCGTTGCTGATCGCGATCGCGGACTGGAACGCGTACATCTGGAGCGCCTCGCGGCCCCAGGCGCCGGGGCGCCGGCCGTTGCGCGGCCGGTCGACGGAGATCACGCCGAGCAGCTCGCCGCCGGCCGAGCCGGCCGAGTACAGGGGGGCGAGGAGCCGGTCCATGGGGTGCCACTCGTCGGGGAAGCGCGGCGCGGGGCCGGTGGTGCGCCACTGCGGGACGTCGTCGTCGTCGAGGACCCAGCCCTCGGTGTACGGGATGAAGCGCAGCTCGCCCCAGCGCTCGCCCATGCTGAGCCGGCGCTCCCAGGACACCCGCGAGCCGACCCGGCCGGACAGGAACGCCTCGGCGCTCGCGCTGCCGGCGACGGCGGCGACCACGAGGTCACCGTCCGGGCGGACCAGGTTGACCGCGGCGAGCTCGTAGCCGAGCCCGTTCACCACGCCCTCCGCGACGGTCTGCAAGGTGTCCGCGAGGCTGCGGGCGGTGTTCAGATCCGCCACCGCCTGGTGAACCTGCCGCAGGGTCGTCAGACGCACATAGGGCTCCGACTCGGTTTCCATAGCTCGCTCTCCCCCGAGACCTCGACAGCGACTCTCCAGATTTTCTTGTCGTCCGATTACACGGCCACTGAATCACAGGGAGCTGACAACTCGGTACACAGGGTCAACAAATAGGGCCTTCTGTGACCCATGTCACAGTGCGTAACGGTGCCCCTTACTGTCAGTTCGCAGTCGTCCTACGTTTCTGGTCCGCAAATAAGGCAGAGCCTGCCGCGTTTTCCGGGGAGATCGGCGAGGTCAGAGGCGGTGTCGGTCGGGACGGCGGCGGGACGGCGGCGGGACCGCAGCCGTCCCGCCGGAGCCGAACCCGGCGGACGGAGGGCCTAGGCCCCAATACCAGGACGGTCCTGGTACCGCAGCCCGATGCAGCGGTTCGTCACGGGCGGCTAGCGTGCTTCGTGTGTTGCAGACGACTTCGCCCACCGAGGCCCGCATACCGCATGCTGACGGTGTGACCGCCGAGGAATTCCGCGCCGCCCTCGCCCGCCTGGCGGCGGGGGTGGTCCTGGTGACCGCGCACGATCCCGACGACGGCCCGCGGGGTGAGGACGTCGGCATGACGGCGACGGCGTTCCTCTCCGTGTCACTGGACCCACCCCTCGTGATGGTGAGCGTTCGCAACGACTCCCGGATGGAGGAGCTGCTCGCCCGGCAGCCGCTCTGGGCGGTCTCCCTGCTCGCCGAAAGCCAGCGGCAGATCGCCGGGCGGTTCGCGATGAAGGGGCGGCTCAGCGACCGGCTGCTCTTCGAGGACCTGCCGCACGACCGCGGCGAACTCTCCGGCTCCCCGCTCGTCCGGGGCGCCCTCGCGGTACTGGAGTGCCGGACGGAACAGCGGGTGGTCGCGGGCGACCACACCCTCTTCATCGGCCGCGTCCTCAAGGCCGCCGCCTCGACGACGGAGAGCGGGCCCCTGACGTACTTCCGGGGGCGGTACCGGCACCTGTCCTGAACGGGTGGCACCTGTTCTGAGCGGGTGACGGCTGTCCTGAGCGGGTGGCGGCGCGGCCGTCGATGCGGTACCGCCACCGCCGTCGATGCGGGATTGCCGCCGCCGATTCGGTACCGGCGCCCTCAGCCCCAGTCGCGCGCGGAGCGCCCCCGCTTCGTCTCGGCGCGCTGCTTCTTCTCCCGCAGCCGCCGCTCGTTGATGCCGCGCGGTATCCGCGTCGGCTTCCGCGGCTTCGGCGGCGGCGCGGTGGCCTCGGCCAGCAGCGCGGCCAGCCGGACGGCCGCCGCCTCCCGGTTGCGCCACTGCGAACGGTGCTCCGACGCCCGTACGGTCACGACGCCGCCCACCAGCCGGCCCGCGAGCCGCTCCAGGGCGCGCTCCTTCCACACGGCGGGCAGGGCCTCGGTGGCGACGAGGTCGAAGCGCAGCTCCACCTGGCTGTCGCTGGTGTTGACGTGCTGCCCGCCCGGCCCGGAGGAGCGCGAGAAGCGCCAGACGAGTTCCGCCTCGGGCAGGCTGACGGCACCGCGGATGACGTGGGGACCGGACATGGCCCCATCGTCCCCCGTCCGGTCCGCCCGCGTCACCTCGTTATGCCCGGCGTTATGCCCGGCTCCTCGGACCCCGCCCGTCACGCCCCGGCCCGACCGCCCGTCACGCCCCGATCCCGACCCCCCATCAGGAATCGGTAAAGAAAGTAAAGCGGGATGGAACCCCACCCCCCGTCTTCGGCGTTATCCCGGGTGACGGGACCATGTGGCAGCACACGGTCCATTGAGTCGATGAGAAAGGGATCACCCCCATGCCTGTAAGCCTGTCCAAGGGCGGCAACGTCTCCCTCACCAAGGAGGCCCCGGGCCTGACCGCCGTCACCGTCGGCCTCGGCTGGGACGTCCGCACCACCACGGGCACGGACTTCGACCTCGACGCGAGCGCGATTGCGGTGAACCCCGGCGGCAAGGTCTACTCGGACGCCCACTTCGTCTTCTTCAACAACAAGCAGACGCCGGACCAGTCCATCGTTCACACCGGCGACAACACCACCGGTGTCGGTGAGGGCGACGACGAGCAGATCAACGTCAACCTGGCCGCCCTCCCGGCCGACGTCGACAAGATCGTCTTCCCGGTCTCCATCTACGACGCCACGGCCCGTTCCCAGAACTTCGGCCAGGTGCGCAACGCCTACATCCGCATCCTCAACCAGACCGGCGGCGCCGAGATCGCCCGCTACGACCTGAGCGAGGACGCCGCCACCGAGACCGCCATGGTCTTCGGCGAGCTCTACCGCAACGGCGCCGAGTGGAAGTTCCGCGCGGTCGGCCAGGGCTACGCGTCCGGCCTCCAGGGCATCGCCCAGGACTTCGGCGTCAACGTCTGACGTCGCGCACGCGGGCGCTGAGCGACCGTACGAAGCCCTCTCCGGCTCCCGTCGGAGGGGGCTTCGCGGTCTCGGCGAGAATTCCGGAGGAAAAGTCGCCACCGGAGCCGCCGGGATGTCGAGGACGCGTTCCCCGCTCCGACTGAGGGGTGACAGCGCGCCGGAGGGGCGCGCGGGAACGAGGGGACGGACGCCGAGATGAAGTACGTCGCGATGATCTACGGCAACCAGGCCAAGTGGGACGCCTTCCCCGCCGAGGCGTGGCCGGAGGCCATCGCCAAGCAGGAGGCGTTCAACAAGAAGTACCGGGAGACCGGCGAGCTCCTGGGCGCCTACGGTCTGGCGGACGCGGCCGAGGCCCGGCTCGTGCGCCGCGAGAACGGGAGGCCGGCCGTCACCGACGGGCCGTACCTGGAGACCAAGGAGTACATGGCCAGCTTCTACCTGTTCGACTGCGAGACCCCGGAGCGCGCCCAGGAGATCGCCGCGGACATGCCGTTCGCCGACGTCGACCCGGTGGAGCTGTGGCCGGTCCCCCACGAGTCTCCGGCGAACCCGTGAGCGACGGGCACGGCGTCGAGGACCTGCTGCGCGAGCTGGCGCCGCAGGTCCTCGGCGCGCTCGTCCGCCGGTACGGCGCCTTCGACACCTGCGAGGACGCCGTCCAGGAGGCGCTGCTCGCCGCCGCCCTCCAGTGGCCGGCCGAGGGCACGCCGGACAACCCGCGGGGCTGGCTGGTCACCGTGGCCTCCCGCAGACTCGTCGACCAGGTGCGCGGCGAGACCGCGCGCCGGCGCCGCGAGGAACGCATCGCCCTGACCACCCCGCAGGCGGAGCTGCTCGCCCGCGCCGCCGACGCCACGTCGGACGCGGACCGGGACGACTCCCTCGCGCTCCTCTTCCTCTGCTGCCACCCGGCCCTGTCCTCGCCGAGCCGGATCGCACTGACGCTGCGGGCGGTCGGCGGCCTGACCACCGCGCAGATCGCCACGGCTTTCCTCGTCCCGGAGGCGACCATGGCCCAGCGGATCAGCCGCGCCAAGCAGACGATCCGGACGTCCGGCCTGGCCCCGCGCCTGCCGGAACCGGCCGAGCGGGCCGAGCGGCTGCGTGAGGTCCTGCACGTGCTGTACCTGATCTTCAACGAGGGGTACACCGCCACGGACGGCGCCGACCTGACCGCCCCGGCCCTGTCCGCCGAAGCCATCCGCCTCACCCGCCTCCTGCACCGCCTGGTCCCCGACGACGCCGAAGTGGCCGGCCTGCTGGCCCTGATGCTGCTCACCGACGCCCGCCGCCCGACGCGCACCGGGCCCGACGGCGCTCTCGTCCCCCTCGCCGAACAGGACCGCGGCCGGTGGGACCGGCACCTCATCGCCGAGGGCGTCGCCCTCATCTCCCGGACGCTGCCCCGGGGACAGGTCGGCCCCTACCAGCTCCAGGCGGCCATCGCCGCGGTCCACGACGAGGCGGACCACGTCGACGCGACGGACTGGCCGCAGATCCTCGTCCTGTACGACCTGCTGGAACGGGTCGCCCCGAGCCCCGTGACCACGCTCAACCGGGCGGTCGCCGTCGCCATGGTCCACGGCCCCGCCGCGGGCCTCGCCCTCCTGGCCACCCTGGACGCCGACAAGCGCCTGGCCCGCCACCACCGCCTGCTCGCCACCCGCGCCCACCTCCAGGAACTCCTCGGCGACCACGCCACCGCCGCCACCACCTACCGCGAGGCGGCCCGCCGCACCACCAGCACCCCGGAACGCCACCACCTCACGGCGCGGGCGACACGGCTCGCGCCGGGGTGACGGCTGGGGCGGGCTCGGTCCGGCCGCACCGGGGCCTCGGCGGGCACGCGCCGTCCCGAGCCCCGTGCCGCCGCAACAGCGCCGCGAGGGTGTGGAGTTCGTTCCCCGCGTGCGGCCGGCCGGTTGCGGAAGCGTCGCAGACGACCGCCGGCGGCTCCGTCAACTCGCGTCCCTCGAACGGGCGTTTTCTCAGTCGTTCGCGGTAAACCCGCGCCCCGGGGATCACTTCGCGGGCGGGCCGGTGGGAGGGTTCGTCCGCGAAGGTGCGGCGAGACGAACGACAAGGGGACGTGGATCAGATGAAGGCGACAGCGGGCCGCCGGGTGCTGCGTGGTGGGGCGGGCGTGGTCGGGGGGCTGGTGCTGCTGTTCGGGGGCACGCCGTCCGCGGAGGCGGGGGCGAACGGCTGCAACCAGCGGACGTGCGTCTCGGTCGAGGGGTCGGGGCTCCGCGTCGAGCGCGTGTCGGCGTCGACGACGTGGAACGGCGACTTCACCGGGCACTTCCACATCTGGGGCGGCGGCCTGGACGCCAACAGCCCGACGGCCTTCTGGGGCTACCACCAGAAGTTCACCGTCCCGGTGGGCCGCGACCTGCCGAACCGGTCGGTGGTCTGTGCGGAGGGGTGGGAGCACACCTCGTCCGGGTTGCAGTCGCGCGGGCGGGCCTGCGAGGAGATCCGCTTCTGACGTCGCCGGCGCCCGGCCGCCCGCGCCCCGTACGGATGAAGCGCGGCGCTTCCCGGGGCCGGCCCGGCCGCCGGGCGCCATCATCGGACCCGATGGCCGACAGCGACGAACCCCAGGAGCCCGCCCCGGAGCCCGGCGACGACGACGCGTCCGGCCACCGTCCGCACCCCGTCTGCCACTGGTGCCAGGGCTCCGGCTTCGTCCCCCGCGTGCTCGCCTACGACCCCGGGCCTGACCCGTTCCGCGGCCCGGCCGAGACGGTGCACCGCACGGGCCAGTGCAGGCACTGCCGGGGGACGGGGTCCTACGACTCGGTCCTCGATCCGACCATCGGGCCGGACGACCGGGCGGGCGGCGGGTCCTGGGGCGGTCCTTGGGGCGCGCCCTGACCTGCGGGCGCCGCGTCACACTCCGTGCGCCGGAGTGCGGAAACGGGCGAATGCGGTGATCCTGGGTGGGTCAGCATGCGTAAGGAGGACGACCCATGTCCATGCTCGACAAGCTCAAGGGCCTGCTCAAGGGCCACGAGGACACCGCCCGCAAGGGCGTCGACAAGGCCGGTGACGCCTTCGACGCCAGGACCGGGAACAAGTACCAGAGCCAGGTCGACGCCGCCCAGCGGAAGATCGACGAGCAGCTCGGCAACCGGCCGCCCTCGGACGGGCAGCCGTAGGGCGGGCAACCGGAGGACGAGCAGCCGGAGGACGACGGCCGGCGACGCCCCCGCCGCTCCTTCTCTCCCCCCACCGGACGGGCCGATCGGGCCCGTCCGGTGCCGCGTGTGCCCCGCCTGGTGCCGTGTGTGCCCCACCCGGTGCCGTGTGTGCCCCACCCGGTGCCGTGTGTGCCCCACCCAGCGCCCCGCCCGGCGCGCCACTCAGTGCCCCGCCCAGCGCGCCGCCCGGTGCCGCGCGCGCCGTGTACGTCATGTGCACCCTGTGCGAGGGCGCACACCGCATCTTCACCCCCTCACCACAACCGGTCGATCTCCCCGGAGTACAGGCCGACGCGGCTCCCCCGGAACGCCCCCGCCGCCCGCCGTGCCCGGGTGGAGAAGAATCCGGCCATGGTGACTTTGTCGAATCCCGGACCGTCGCTCGGGAACGGATCACCCGGTGTCCCGCCGACGAGGACGGTTCCCTCCAGCGCCTCCCAGCCCGCGCTCTCGTAGAACGGCCGCAGCGGCCGGTCGCAGGTGAACAGCCCGACGTCCGCCCCGTCCGCGGCGATCCACTCCCGCGCGGCGGCCACCAGCCGCCGCCCGTGCCCCCGGCCCCGCCGGGCCCGGTCGGTGACGACCGCGCTCAGCCCGGCGGCCCGGTAGCGCGCGCCCGCGTGCTCGATCTCCTTCGACAGGACGTCCAGCGCCGCCGCCACCTCGCCGTCGGGTGAGACGAGCAGCATCGCGACCGGGCGCAGCGCGGGGTCGGGCGGGCCGCCACCGGCCCACACCTGGGCGCGCAGCGCGTCCGCCCGGACGGCCAACTCCGCTGGAACTCGCCCTTCCGCGTAGGTCCTGACCTGCATTCCGCCTCCTTCGTACGACGTCGAGGCAGCGCCTCCGGGACCCGCTCGGCAACGGGGCGAATCCCCCCACGAACCCACCCGAACTCCCCTTCCCGCGGCGGGCTTCGTGACACGTCCCAGGTGTCACTCACGCCACTACAGCCCCAACTCTGCCTTTCCTAAACCTGAATCCCTGATTCCGACCAGAACTGACCGCTTTTTGAAAACAGCAGATCACATCCTTGTTGCGCCCCTGTCAAAAGCGGTCAGTTGCTGGCACGCTCTCCTCCATTCGCTCCTGCACCTCTCACGTACCAGCGGGCAGCCCCGCCCCGGGACGTCCGTAACCCCCCTCAGAGGAGACAGAGTTGAGACTCACCGCCACCCCCCGCACCACGGCCCTGCGCGCCGCCGCCCTCGTCGCCTCCGCCGCGATGGTCGTCGTCGGCGTCCAGACGGGCAGCGCGAGCGCCTCGGGTGACCGTGACAGCGGAGGGCAGCCACTGACGCTCTCCGCGGGCCAGCGCACCGCCGCCATCCAGGAGGCCCAGAGCGGCGCGTCGGCGACCGCCGCCAAGATCGGCCTGGGCGGCAAGGAGAAGCTGATCGTCCGCGACGTCGTCAAGGACGCCGACGGCACCGTCCACACGCGCTACGAGCGCACCTACGACGGGCTGCCCGTCCTCGGCGGCGACCTGATCGTCCACGAGGGCAAGGGCGCGAAGGACGGCCGCCAGGTCACCAAGGCGACCGACGCGTCCATAGCCGTGTCGACCAGCGCCTCCCTGGCCCCGGCCGAGGCGAAGAAGTCGGCGCTGAGCGCCGCCGCCGACCAGAAGACGGCCAAGCCGGCCGGCCAGACGCCGCGCAAGGTCGTCTGGGCCGCGCAGGGCAAGCCGGTCCTGGCGTACGAGACCGTGGTCACCGGCGTGCAGAAGGACGGCACCCCGAGCGAGCTGCATGTGATCACCAACGCGGCCACCGGCAAGAAGCTGTACCAGTACGAGGCCATCGAGACCGGCACCGGTACCAGCACCTACAGCGGCACCGTCCCGCTGACCACCACCAAGTCGGGCTCGCAGTTCCAGCTCACCGACGGCGCGCGCGGCGGCCACAAGACGTACGACCTCAACCAGGGCCAGTCCGGCACCGGTTCGCTGTTCACGAACAGCACCGACACCTGGGGCGGCGGCCGGCAGACCGCCGGCGTCGACGCGCACTACGGCGCGGCCGTGACCTGGGACTTCTACAAGAACACCTTCGGCCGCAACGGCATCCGCAACGACGGCAAGGGCGCCTACTCCCGCGTCCACTACGGCAACAACTACGTCAACGCCTTCTGGTCCGACTCCTGCTTCTGCATGACCTACGGCGACGGCGAGGGCAACAAGAACCCCCTCACCGCCCTCGACGTGGCGGCCCACGAGATGAGCCACGGCGTCACCGCCGCCACGGCCAAGCTCGTGTACAGCGGCGAGTCCGGCGGCCTCAACGAGGCGACCAGCGACATCTTCGGCACCGCCACCGAGTTCTACGCCAACAACAAGACCGACGTGGGCGACTACCTCATCGGCGAGAAGATCAACATCTTCGGCAACGGCAAGCCGCTGCGCTACATGGACAAGCCGAGCCAGGACGGCAAGTCCAAGGACAGCTGGTACTCCGGCATCGGCGGGGTGGACGTCCACTACTCGTCCGGCCCGGCCAACCACTTCTTCTACCTGCTCTCCGAGGGCAGCGGGAAGAAGACGATCAACGGCGTGACGTACGACAGCCCGACCGCCGACGGCTCCAAGGTCACCGGCATCGGCCGCGACAAGGCCCAGAAGATCTGGTACAAGGCGCTGACCACGCAGTTCACCTCGAACACCAACTACGCCAAGGCGCGCACCGGCACCCTGAACGCCGCCGCGTCGCTCTACGGCAACAACAGCGCGGAGTACAAGGCCGTGGCCGCGGCCTGGTCCGGGGTCAACGTCAAGTAACCCCGCCACGCGACACACGGCAGCAGTACCGCAGCCCGTGCCCCCGGCCGCCGCGCCGGGGGCACGGGCGCCGTGACACCATCGGGGACGTGATCGACCTCGGCTACTCGCTCTCCCGCCGCTTCCCGGACCCACCGCAGACGGACTACCGCACCGCCGACGTCCGGGCCCTGCGGCACGACCTCTTCTGCGGCGACGTCTACCTCGCCGACACCAAGGAGGACCGGGAGCTGTCCACAGCCTGGGGATGGGTGCCGGTGCTGGACTTCGCCTGGGCGCTGTGCGACATCGTCGAGGAGCTGGACCGCGACCCGCGCGGCGCCCGGTCGGCCACCCCGCAGTACGCCGAGCTGGACTTCACCGAGTCCAGCGACCGCCTCCTCTTCGAGCGCCGCTTCGGCTGGGTGGAGGTCACCGCGGACTGGGTCCCGGCCGACGAGCCCCCGCTCGTCCTCGACCACCGGGCGCTCCGCCGGGAGGCCAGGGACTTCCTGCACGACCTGATCGCCGACCTCTCGGACATGCACGAGGGCCTGGCGGACAACCCGGCCGTGTGGACGATCCAGAGCCGCTTCCCGCGCGTCTGACGGGGCTCTCGGGACGAGAGTGCTCCAAGAGGCGGGCGTCCCTCATCGGGCCTAGGCTGATCCGAGACCTTCTGCACCCTTCCGGCTGCGAGGTTCCGCGATGAGCCGCACGTCAGAACCGACCGCCGCCGCCGACTCCCGCCGCTGGTGGGGACTGGTGTTCATCGGTCTCGCCCAGCTGATGGTGGTCCTCGACGCGACGATCGTGAACATCGCCCTGCCGTCCGCCCAGCGCGAGCTGTCGATGTCGGACACCAACCGGCAGTGGGTGATCACCGCGTACACCCTCGCCTTCGGCGGGCTGCTGCTGCTCGGCGGCCGGATCGCGGACCTGGTCGGCCGGAAACGCACCTTCCTCGCCGGGCTGGTCGGCTTCGCCATCGCCTCGGCGCTCGGCGGCGCCGCGCAGACTGACTGGCAGCTGTTCGGCTCCCGGGCGCTCCAGGGCGTGTTCGCCGCCCTGCTCGCGCCCTCCGCGCTCTCCCTGCTGACGACGACGTTCACCGACCCGAGGGAGCGCGGCAAGGCGTTCGGCGTGTACAGCGGCATCGCGGGCGCCGGCTCCGCCGTCGGACTGCTCGCCGGCGGACTGCTCACCGAGTACCTGGACTGGCGCTGGTGCATGTACGTCAACGCCCCGATCGCCCTCATCGCGTTCGCCGGCGGGCTGTGGGCCCTGCACGACCACCGCCCAGAGCGGCGCACCCGGCTGGACCCGCGCGGCGCCCTCCTGGCCTGTACGGGCCTGGTCGCCGTCGTCTACGGGTGCAGCGAGGCCGAGCCGCACGGCTGGGACAGCCCCAGGGTGCTCGCCCTGCTGACCGGCGGCGTGGCGCTGCTGGCCCTGTTCGGCTGGTGGCAGACCCGGGCGGGCAGCCCGCTGCTGCCCCCGCGCATCGTCCGCGACCGCAACCGGGCGGGGGCGTTCCTGACGCTGGGCCTGGCCGTGATCGCCATGTTCGGCATGTTCCTGTACATGACGTACTACTTCCAGGGCGTCCTCGGCTACCGGCCGGTCCAGGCCGGCCTGGCGTTCCTGCCGATGTCCGCCACGATCATCGTCACCAGCACCCAGATCGCGTCCCGGCTGCTGCACCGGCTGCCGCCGCGCCTGCTGATCGCGCCGGGGACGCTGCTGGCGGCCGTCGCCCTGTTCCTGCTGACGTTCCTGCCGGTGCGGGCGGACTACGCGGTGCACGTCCTGCCGTCGACGATCCTGTTCGGCCTCGGCCTGGGCCTGGTCTTCGTGGCGGTGATGGACACCGCGACCAAGGGCGTCGCCCCGGAGGACTCCGGCGTCACCTCCGCCACCGTCAACACCTGCCAGCAGGTGGGCGGTTCGATCGGCACCGCCCTGCTCAACACCATCGCGACCTCGACCACCGGGGCGTACGTCGCCGCGCACCTGAAGTCGGCGGCGGCCACCGGACCGGTCACCCCGGCGGCGCGCGCGGCGATCATGAAGAACGGGGTGGTGCACGGCTTCCACGTCGGGCTGGCCTGGGCGTCGGTGATCATGCTGGCCGCCTCCGTGGTGGCCTGGGTGGTGATCACGGCACCGGCGCCGCACCACGGCGACCGGGCGGCCGGGACCGAGGGAGCCCGGAAGGCACAGGAGCCGCGCCGGGCCCGCCGCTGAGCCCACCACGCCCCGCTCAGGAGACGACCAGCAGCTCCCGGTCCGTCGTGTTCAGCCGCCGCCCGCCGTCCTCCGTGCAGACCACGATGTCCTCGATCCGCACCCCGAACCGGCCCGGCAGGTAGATCCCGGGCTCGATCGAGAAGCACATCCCCGGCACCAGGGTCAGGTGCTCGCCCTCGACCATGTACGGCGGTTCGTGCGTGGTGACGCCGATGCCGTGGCCGGTCCGGTGGACGAAGTACTCGCCGTACCCGTGGCGCGCGATCACCTGCCGGGCCGCCCGGTCGACGTCCTGGCAGGCGGCCCCCGGCCGGACCGCCTCGAACGCCGCCTGCTGCGCCTCCCGGACCAGGTCGTGGACCTTGCGCTCCTCCGCGCCCGGCTCCCCGACGTGCACGGTACGGGTGGTGTCGGAGCCGTAACCGTCCCGCAGGCCGCCGAAGTCCATGACGACCATGTCGCCGTCCCGGATCGTCCGGTCCCCCGCCTCGTGGTGCGGGTTGGCGCCGTTGGGACCGGAGCCGACGATGGTGAAGTCCACCTGCTGGTGGCCGTGCTCGCGCAGCAGCCGGTCGAGGTCGGCGGCCACCTCGCGCTCCCGGCGCCCGGCGAAGGGCAGCCGGACGATCTCCTCGTACGTGGCGTCGGCCGCCGCTCCCGCCGCCGCGAGCCGCTCGACCTCGTACGCGTCCTTGACCGCGCGCAGCATCGGCAGCGCCTCGGTCAGCGCCGCGTGGGCCCCGCCGGGGCGCAGCCGCTGGAAGGCCAGCAGGTGCAGGGCCCAGGTGTTGTCGGACACGCCGTAGCGGCCCTGGGGTTCGAGGTGCCCGGCGAGCGCGTCGTAGGGGTTCTCGGCGTCCCGCCAGCCGGCGACGGTCAACGCCGGTGCGCCGGGCGCCTTTTCCGCGTCGGGCCGCTCCAGTTCGGGGGCCAGTAGCAGCGGCCTGCGGCCCGGGGTGATCACGAGCGCGGTGAGGCGTTCGGTGACGGGCGGCTGGTAGCCGCAGAGCCAGGCCAGGTCGGGGCCGGGCGCGATGATCAGTCCGGCCATGCCGGCCTGGGCGGCGGAACGGGCCGCGCGCTCCATTCGAGCCGCGTAGTGGCCCGGCTCCAGCGGGCCGGAGGACGCTTCCATCGACGTGATCGCCATGGGGGCAGCGTAATCCGGGTGGAGTCCTTCGGCAGGTGATCTCTACCTCACGGGTGAGACGCCTCTCCTCCGAGGGGAGGAGACGTCCCCACCCCAGGACCGATTTTCCCCTGATTCCTCGACTAATCGTTGGACCCGGGTAAAGAGCGTCTCTAGCGTAGGGATGCCCGTTCGGACATCAGTACCCTCCGCCGGGCATCCGTATCCCTGCAGTATCCACTCATCGTTCACGAAGATCCACGCAATTCCAAGGGGGAGCTCCACACCATGTTCCGACGAGTCGGACGGTTCGCCGTCCATCGGCCCTGGCTCACGATCCTGGCCTGGGTCGTGGCAGCCGTGGCCCTCGGTGTCCTGGCGCCGGGCCTGAAGTCCACCACGGACCAGGCGGAGTTCCTTCCGTCCCACTACGAGTCGGTGAAGGCAGGCAAGGTCCAGGAGAAGGCGTTCCCCCAGGACGAACAGGCCGCCGCGCTGGGCGTCTTCAAGCGCGCCGACGGGGCGAAGCTGACCGCCCAGGACAAGAAGGACGTGGCGAAGGTCGCGGCCGGCCTGGACGCCAAGCACTACAAGAAGATATCCAAGGTGGTGACGAACGAGCAGGCCGTCTCCCCCAACGGTGAGATAGCCCTGGCCAACATCTACTCCACCGAGAAGAACTGGTCGGACAAGGACGTCACCAAGTCCGTCAAGAGCCTGCGCGAGGACGCCAAACCGCTGCTGAAGGGCACCCAGTTGAAGCTGGGCGTCACCGGTCAGGCGGCGTCCAACCTCGACGCCGAGGAGTCGTCCGGCAACACCGACGCCATGATCATGATGGCCACGCTGGTCCTCATCATCGTGCTGCTGCTGGTCATCTTCCGCAGCCCGCTCATCGCCATCCTGCCGGTCGTCATCATCTTCCTCGTCACCGCGGTGGCCAACGGCCTGATCGGCACGGCGGCCTCGGTCGGCGGCCTCAAGGCCGACGCCAGCATCACCCCGATCCTCATCGTGGTGCTCTTCGGCGTGGGCACCGACTACATCCTCTTCCTGCTGTTCCGCTACCGCGAACTGCTGCGCCAGGGCGAGGAACCCAAGGCGGCCCTGGCCGAGGCGGTCGCGCGGGTCGGCGAGACGATCGCCTCCGCCGCCGGCGCGGTCATCGCCTCGTTCCTGGCCCTGCTGCTGTCCACCATGGGCATGATGAAGGCCATGGGCCCGTCGCTGGCCATCGCCGTCGGCGTGACCCTGGTGGCCGCGCTCACCCTGGTCCCGGCGGTCTTCTCGCTGCTCGGCACCAAGGCGTTCTGGCCGTCCAAGGCGTGGAAGAAGACCCCGAAGAACCGCATGGCCAACGGGGTCGGCAGCATGGTCTCCCGGCGCCCGGGCCTGGTCGCCGGCCTGTCCGCGGCGGTCCTCGCCGTCCTGGCGGTCGGCGCGTTCGGCTTCAAGTCGCAGTTCGACATGGAGAGCCAGCTGCCCGAGAAGCTGGAGTCCGTCCAGGCGATGAAGGACCTCCAGAAGGGCTTCTCCGCCGGCCAGGCCGACCCGTCCACGGTCTTCGTCAAGTCGAAGGACGGCAAGCCGGTCGACACCGGCTCGCTGGACGCGTTCCGCGGCAAGCTCAAGGCCGTCAAGGGCGTGGCCGACGTCAGCCAGGGCGTCCCGAGCAAGGACCGGACGGTCGTCCAGTTCAGCGTGGTCACCAAGGCCAAGCCCAGCGCCGACGAGGCCATCGAGCTGGCCGGCGGCGACCTGCGCGACGCCGCGCACAAGGCGGCCCCCCAGGGCACCGAGGCCCTCGTCGGCGGCACGTCGGCGGTCCTCGCCGACATCGAGAACGCCGTCGCCCACGACTACAAGGTGGTCTTCCCGGTCGCCGGCCTCGCGATCATGCTGATCCTCGGCCTGCTGCTGCGCAGCGTGGTCGCGCCGATCTACCTGATGATCTCGGTCGCCCTCGGCTTCGGCGCCACCCTCGGCTCCACGGTCTGGCTCTTCCAGGACCTCAAGGGCGAGGACGGCATGCTGTTCATGCTGCCGATCATCATCTATCTCTTCGTGGTGGCGATCGGCACGGACTACAACATCCTGATGGTCGCCCGTCTCCGCGAGGAGGTCCGCAAGGGCGTACCCCCGCGGCAGGCCGTCCGCACCGCGGTCGCCCAGTCGGCCCCGACGGTCGCCTCGGCGGCGATCATCCTGGCCGGTACGTTCGGTGTTCTGCTGCTCGCCGAGAACTCCATGCTCCAGCAGATGGGCTTCGCGGTCGCCTTCGGCATCCTGCTCACCGCCTTCGTGATGGCGATGCTGCTCGTTCCGACGGTCACGTCGCTCCTCGGGCACAAGGCGTGGTGGCCCGGCCACCAGGACGCTCCGCGTCAGGATCCGCCCAAGGCGGAGTACGACGGCATGCACGACGCGCCGTCGTACAGCGGACACCGGTAGTCCGGTGACGCCCCTGCCGCCTACGGCGGTGGGGGCGCCCCGGTCCCACCCCTTCGCCGTTTCCTGGGGCTGCGCCCCAGACCCCCTTGTCCTCAAACGCCGGACGGGCTGAATCAGCCCGCCCGGGGGGTGCGGGGGCGCAGCCCCCGCAAGAAACGGTGAAAGGGCGGGACTGGGGCAACAACAAAGCCCGGGCCAAAGGCCCGGGCTTCGTGCTGCACGCGCAGAGCCGCCTGTCGGGTTCGAACCGACGACCCCCTGTTTACAAGACAGGTGCTCTGGCCAGCTGAGCTAAGGCGGCATGCGAGAAGCAGTCTAACCGGAGACAGCCCCGCCGCTCCTCCCGATTTTCGCGACCGCGACCTGCTGACAACGGCCCGCCTCCCGGGTACCGTCACCGCATCCGGTCCGAATTGGACTGGACCACTCCCTCTACTCGGATCGTCCGGCACGTTCCTGCCGGTGAAGGGACCCACCACCATGGCCACGGTCACGTACGACAAGGCGACCCGGATCTACCCGGGCTCCGACAAACCCGCCGTCGACCAGCTCGACATTCAGATCGAGGACGGCGAATTCCTCGTCCTGGTCGGCCCGTCGGGCTGCGGGAAGTCCACCTCGCTGCGGATGCTCGCGGGGCTGGAGGACGTCAACGGCGGCTCCATCCGCATCGGCGACCGCGACGTCACCAACCTGCCGCCGAAGGACCGGGACATCGCCATGGTGTTCCAGAACTACGCGCTCTACCCGCACATGACCGTCGCCGACAACATGGGCTTCGCCCTGAAGATCGCGGGCGTGCCCAAGGCCGAGATCCGGCAGAAGGTCGAGGACGCGGCACGCATCCTGGACCTCACGGAGTACCTGGGCCGCAAGCCGAAGGCGCTCTCGGGCGGCCAGCGGCAGCGCGTGGCGATGGGCCGGGCGATCGTCCGCGAGCCGCAGGTGTTCCTGATGGACGAGCCGCTGTCCAACCTGGACGCCAAGCTCCGGGTGCAGACCCGCACCCAGATCGCCGGCCTCCAGCGCCGCCTGGGCATCACCACCGTCTACGTCACCCACGACCAGGTCGAGGCCATGACGATGGGCGACCGGGTGGCGGTGCTCAAGGACGGCCTGCTCCAGCAGATCGACTCGCCGCGCAACATGTACGACCGTCCGGCCAACCTCTTCGTCGCGGGCTTCATCGGCTCCCCGGCGATGAACCTGGTCGAGGTGCCGATCACCGACGGCGGGGTGAAGTTCGGCAACAGCGTGGTGCCGGTCTCCCGCGAGGCGCTGGCCGCCGCGGCCGACCGCGGCGACCGGACGGTGACCGTCGGCGTCCGGCCCGAGCACTTCGACGTCGTCGAGCAGAACGGCGACACGGCGCGCTCCCTGAGCAAGGAGTCCGCGGACGCCCCCGCCGGCCTGGCCGTCACGGTCAACGTGGTCGAGGAGCTGGGCGCCGACGGCTACGTGTACGGCACGGCGGAGGTCGGCGGCGAGCAGAAGGACCTGGTCGTCCGCGTCAACGGGCGGCGCGTGCCGGAGAAGGGCTCCGCCCTGCACGTCGTCCCCCGCCCGGGCGAGCTGCACGTCTTCTCGACCTCGTCGGGCGAGCGGCTGAGCGATTGATTTCCGCCGTCGTGCCGCCCCGGCGGGGGCGGCACGACGGGCGGCACGACGGCCTTCACGCCCGGTCAACCGGACGCGTCACCGATTTCGCGCCGCCCTTCCCTGGTCCGGCCGCACGGGCGTCAACCCTTCCCACCGAAGGGCCGAGGCAATGCCACCCGATCGGGTGACTAAATGTCGCGGTCTCATTACGCCTCGCTACCATCTCCGGCATGAACCAGGCCGCCCGCCGCATCGGCAGAACCCTCGCCCTCGTCCTCCCCGTCGTCATGGTGCTCTCCGGGACCCTCGCCGTCACCCGGGTCCCGTGGGCGGCGCCCAACGCCGAGTCCCAGGTGCTCACCGCGTCCTCGGACACCGCCTCCAGCCAGGCCAGGGCCCGCGCCCCGCACGAGGTGCTGCGGGACAAGCTGCTCACGGAGCTCCAGGAGAAGAACCCCGGAGTGGCGCTGACCCACCTCCAGGAGGCCACCAACGGCCGCCCGTCGCTGGCCCGTTACTGCGTGGACATCGCCCGCGTCCTCGGCCAGGCCGCCGTCGCCAAGTACCACTCCGCGAAGAAGGCCCAGGCGTACTCGCGCCCGGTCTGCGACACCTCGTACGCCTCCGGGGTGGCCCAGGGCCACTGACGGCCCTCCCGCCCCCGGCGGCGGCCGGTCGCACCGCACCCCGCGGCACGGCATATCGTGCGGGGCATGACCGGCACGCACCCCGTCCCCACCCCCGCGCAAGCCGTGATCCTGGCCGGAGGCCAGGGGTCACGGCTTCGCCCTTACACCGACGACCGCCCCAAGCCGATGGTCGAGATCCCCGGCACCGGCGTGCCGATCATCGGCCACCAGCTGGCCTGGCTGGCCGCCGAGGGCGTCACCGACGCCGTGGTCTCCTGCGGCCACCTCGCCGAGGTGCTGGAGGGCTGGCTCGCCTCGGCCGACCTGCCGCTGCGGGTGACGACGGTGGTGGAGAAGGAGCCGCTCGGCCGTGGCGGCGGCCTCAAGCACGCCGCCGCCTCGCTCCCCCACCCCGACCGGCCCTGGTACGCCACCAACGGGGACATCTGGACGCGGTTCTCGCTCCGCGAGATGGCCGCCTTCCACCACGAGCGGGACGCCACCGCCACACTCGCCCTGGCCCGGCCCCGGATCCCCTGGGGGGCCGTGGAGACCGACGAGTTCGGGCACGTCCTGGACTTCATCGAGGCCCCGCCCTCGCCCTACCTGATCAACGCGGGCGTCTACGTCTTCTCGGCGGGCTTCACCGACCTGCTGCCCGAGCGCGGCGACCACGAGCGCACCACCTTCCCGCGCCTGGCCCGGGAGCGGCGGCTGGCCGGCTACCCGCTGCCGCACGGCGCGTACTGGCGGGCCATCGACACGGCCAAGGACCTGACGGAGGCGGCCAGGGAACTGGCCGGCTGACATCCGACGTGCCGCGGCCCCGTACCCGAGAAGGTACGGGGCCGCGGCACGTGGTGTCCGGGTCAGCCCAGGAGGCCGCCGAGGGCGCCACCGCCCGTCATCCCGCCGGACGTTCCGCTACCGCCCGACGTCGTCCCGCCACCGGTCGAACCGCCGGTCGTCGCGGCGCCCGAGGGGCTGTGCGGTGCGGCCGGGGCGGCGGGACGCTGGTGGGGCGTCCGGGTCGCGGGCCGGGTGCCGGGCGTACCGGCCTCCGGGTGGCCGGAAGTCGCCGCACCCGTCGGCGACTTGACCGACCCCGGCACGGCCGGCTTCGCGCTCGGCGACGGGGCCTTGCGGCCCGTGGCGCTCGGCCGGGGCGTCCCCGGGGTCGCGGAGCCGTGGGCGCCGCCGCGCGGCGTGGAGCCGTGCGTCGGACGCTGCGGGAGCGGCGAGCCTGGCAGGCTGTTGGCCGGCGGGGCGGACGGGCCGGGCGCCGGGGCCGGGCGCGAGGAGCGGACGGCGCCGCCGAGCATCGAACCGGCCAGCAGGGAAAGGCCGATGAGGACCGTCGCCATGACGGTGCCGCGGCGCAGCACCCGCCGCCGCAGCCGGCCGATCCCGGCCCGGGGGCCGAGCCGCCGCCACGCCTCGCCGGCGAGCCGGCCGTCGACCGAGTAGACCGGGGCGCCCGCGATCACCAGCGGGCTCCAGGCGGCCAGGTAGATGATGTCCGGGGCGTCGTAGGCCGGTACGGTCCGCCAGCTGACGGTGACCAGCAGGATGGCCGAGAGCAGGACACCGACGGCGGCGGCGAGGCGCTGCCAGAGGCCGAAGATGGTGAGGACGCCGACGATGATCTGGAGGAAGGCCACGGTCAGGCCCGCGCCCACCGGGTGGGCCAGCGCCAGCTCGCGGAGCGGGGCGGCGGCGGGCCAGGGGTGCAGCGAGGTCAGCCAGGTGACCATGGAGCCGCGTTTGCCGCCGTCGAAGTAGACGGGGTCGCAGAGCTTGCCCATGCCGGCGTAGATCGAGATCAGGCCGAGGAAGACGCGCAGCGGGAGCAGGACGACGCCGAGGTTCATCCGGCGCCCGGGGTAGTAGGCCTCCAGGAGCGGGTCGCGGCCGTCGCTCCCGTCCCGGTCCTCGTCCTCTTCGGACCAGCCGTCCTCGCCCTCGTCGAACTCGCCGTAGTCGTACGGCTGTTCGTCGAACGCGCCCCGGGCCGGGCGGATCCCGCCGAGCAGTGGCTCCCCCGGCTCGACGGGCCCGCGGGGACCGATGACGGTGGTCGGGGCGTCGTCGACGCCGATCCGCGGCAGGACTTGGGTGGCCCCGGCCTCGCCGCCGCCCGCGGCGCGGGCGGTCCCGGACTCCCGCACGGCGTCGAGGAGCCGGGTCGGGGCGGCGTCACCGGGCTCGGCCCGCCCGCTCCACACCACGGGGGCCCGGCGCCTGGCCGGGCCCTTGACGGTGGGCAGCTGCGCCGTGTCGGCGGCGACTCCGGCGTAACGCCGGGCGGCGGCGTGCGGGGGACGCGCGAGCTGCACGCGGAAGCTCAGGTGGTTGCCGGAGACCTGCGCGGGGTCGGACGGGACTTTCACCGTACTCAGCGCGGGCTGGTCGTCGTACCCGGAAGAGCTTCCCCCCGTAGGTGTGCGGGGTGTTCTGGTGTCCACGCTCATCTAACCGAGTGACCGCAGCTTAGGACACTGCCTTGACCGACACGGGTGTCCGAGACCCGTCAAGGAGGGCGCCACCCCGGCCTCGCCCGTTCACCGGACGCCGGACAGGCCGACTTCGGCCCGTCCGGCGTCCGAGGGTGCGCGCCGCGGGCGCGCTCGGCAGGACTACGCCCGGCGCCGCGCCGCCTCGTACAGCACCACACCGGCCGCGACACCGGCGTTCAGCGACTCGGCGCCGCCCGGCATCGGGATCCGCACCCGGAAGTCGCAGGTCTCGCCGACGAGCCGGGAGAGGCCCTTGCCCTCGCTGCCCACGACGATCACGACCGGGCCCTCCAGGGCGTCCAGCTCGTGCAGCTCGACGTCGCCGTCGGCGGCCAGGCCGACGACCATCAGGCCCTCCTTCTGGTACGCCTCCAACATCCGCGTCATGTTGGTGGCGCGGGCCACGGGCGTCCGGGCGGCGGTGCCGGCCGAGGTCTTCCACGCGCTGGCCGTCATACCGGCCGCGCGCCGCTCCGGCACGACCACGCCGTGCCCGCCGAAGGCGGAGACGGAGCGGACGA
>NZ_JAIQLH010000178.1 GCF_020037025.1 Streptomyces huiliensis
ACGACCACGCCGTGCCCGCCGAAGGCGGAGACGGAGCGGACGACGGCGCCGAGGTTGCGCGGGTCGGTGATGCCGTCGAGGGCGACGATCAGCGGGTCCTCGCCGTCGGCGTGCGCCGCCGCGGTGAGGTCCTCGGGGTGCGCGTAGTCGTACGGCGGCACCGACAGGACGAGGCCCTGGTGGTTGAGCCCGTTGGTCATGCGGTCCAGCTCGGGGCGGGGGGCCTCCATAAGGTTGAGGCCCTTGTCCGTGGCGAGCTGGAGCGCCTCGCGGACGCGCTCGTCGTTGTCCAGGTACTGCTGGACGTAGAGCGTGGTCGCCGGGACGCCCTCGCGCAGCGCCTCGACCACCGAGTTGCGGCCGACGACGAGCTCGTTGGTGCCCTTGGGACCGCCGCGGCGCGGGGCCGGACGGCGGGCGGCCTGCTTGGCCGCGGCGTTGGCTACGCGGTTCTTCTTGTGTCCCTTGCGCATGCTCGCGGGCGGGGTCGGGCCCTTGCCCTCCAGGCCCCGGCGCCGCTGGCCGCCGCTGCCGACCGTCGCGCCCTTCTTGTTGGACGTGCGGCGGTTCCTGCGCTGGCTGTTGCCGGCCATGGGGTCACCTGTTTCTTTTACTGCCAGAGCCGCTGGCCGCGGCTCAGTAGACGTACGTACGAAAAGTGTCGCTCAGGACGGCGACCAGTGCTCAGGACAGCGACCAGCGCGGTCCGGACGGCGTGTCCTCGATCGCGAGACCGGACTGCTGGAGCTGGTCGCGGAGGGCGTCGGCGGCGGCGTAGTCCTTGCGGGCGCGGGCCGCCTGGCGCTGCTCAAGCACCATGCGGACCAGCGAGTCCACCACGCCGTGCAGGTCGTCGCCGCGGTCCCCGCCGGACCAGCGCTCGTCGAGCGGGTCCAGGCCCAGGACGCCGAGCATCGCCCGCACCTCGGCCAAGCGGGCGACGGCGCCCTCCTTGTCGTCGGCGGTGAGGGCCGCGTTGCCCTGCCGGACGGTGGTGTGCACGATGGCCAGCGCCTGCGGGACGCCGAAGTCGTCGTCCATCGCCTCGGCGAACGCGGGCGGCACCTCGGCCGCGGGCTCCACCGGACCGGCCTTCTCGACCACGCGCTGCACGAAGCCCTCGATCCGCGCGAACGCCGACTCGGCCTCGCGCAGCGCCTCCGGGCTGTACTCGATCATCGAGCGGTAGTGCGGGGTGCCCAGGTAGTAGCGGAGGACGATCGGGCGCCACTCCTTGACCATCTCCGAGACCAGCACCGAGTTGCCCAGCGACTTGGACATCTTCTCGCCGCTCATGGTGACCCAGGCGTTGTGCACCCAGTAGGCGGCGAAGTCGTCGCCGAACGCCTTCGCCTGGGCGATCTCGTTCTCGTGGTGCGGGAAGATCA
>NZ_JAIQLH010000179.1 GCF_020037025.1 Streptomyces huiliensis
CGGAGGCCGTCGGCGGTGCCGTCCCGGTCGTCCGCGGGGGCCGGGCTCGCGGCGCCCCCCGTCGGTGTGCGGCCGGGGAGGCGGGGCCGGCCGGCCGGACCGCCGTCGGTGCCCTCACCGTCGTCCGTCCTGTCGTCGGCACCGTCGGCACCGACGGCTCCCGCGGTGGTCGCGTCGCTCGCGCACGGGAGGGCGGGCGCGGGCCGGAGCGTGCCCGCCACCAGCCCTGGGGCCCGCTTCTCCGCCGGGGCCGACTCGCCCGTCAGGACGGCTTCGTGGACCGTCAGCCCGGCCGTGCGGAGCAGGCGCAGGTCGGCCGGGACGAGGTCGCCGGGGGCGAGGAGGACGACGTCTCCCGGCACCAGTTCGCCGACGGGGAGCTCCCGTTGGACCGGGGGCGCGTCGGGCGCGGGGCGGCGGCGGACGGTGGCGGTGGTGGGGACGAGGTCGCGCAGCGCGGCCGCCGCGCGCTCGGCGCGGTGCTCGCCGGCGGTCCGGAGGGCGCAGCTGACGGTGACCAGGACGCTGATCACACAGGCGGTGCCCCAGGAGGCGACCGCGGCGGAGACCAGGCCGAGGCAGAGGAGGACGGCGGTGAACGGGTCGCGCAGGCCGTGCGCGAACCGCCGGACGGGCCCGGGCGGGCGGCGGCCGGGGAGGACGTTCTCGCCGGCGTCGGCCAGCCGGCGGGCGGCCTCGTCCTCGGTCAGCCCGCGCGGGCCGCTGCCCAGCTCCCGCAGCGCGTGAAGGGTGGAGCCGGCCTGACCGGCCTCAGGCGCCCAGGCCACGGAGGCGTCCGGAACCGGCGCCGGACCGCGACCGGGGCGCGGGGTCGGCCCGGCGGTCGGAGAGCTGGTCGACCATGAGGCGGACGATGGTCACCACGTGCGCGTCGTCGACCAGGTAGACCACACGGCGCCCTTCGCGGCGCGACCGCACCAGCCCGGCGAGCTTGAGCTTCGCCAGGTGCTGGCTGATCGCGGGCAGCGCGCCGCCGACCCGCTCGGCCAGCCCGGTCACGTCGCTCTCGCCCTGGGCGAGGGCCCAGACGAGGTGCAGCCGGGCGGGGGAGGCGAGCAGCCCGAACGCGGCGGCGGCCTCGCTCAGCACGTCCGCCGACGGGTCGGCGGCACTCCGTTCGACGGCCCCCTCGGGGCTCTCGAATCTGCCGACGCCTGCCGTCACTGTCGCTCTCCCGTCCCTGCCGGGCGTCGTCACGCCCGAGGGGGACCAGTCTAGGCAGAGGGACGGCCGGGCCCCCAGTAGCCTCGGCGTCCTCCGGGCGGTGGGGGCAGGACGGCTTGCCGTGGGGTCAGGACAGCTTGCCGTCGTAGTCGGGGAGCTTGACCGTGAGTTCGGCGTGGCCGCCGGAGAGGTCCGTCGTGTTGTTGCCGATGTTGGCGATGATCTTGTAGCCCTTGGCCTCGATCTTCGCGCGCTCGGCGGTCTTGTAGGCGCTCACGTCCCGGAAGAGGTCGGGGAGCCGGCGGACGGACAGGCCGTCCACCGGGTAGCCGACGCGCTTGAGGTTGTCCTCGGTCAGCGAGCCCAGGAGGCGGGGGCGCGCGGTGACGAAGAAGACGGCGGCGCCGCGCTCGTGGGCGTACCGGACCAGGTCGCGGACGGGGGCGACGGCCGGCGTCGGGTACGTCCAGTGGAAGTCGGTCTCGAGCGAGGTGTTGTCGATGTCGAGGACGACGGCCTGCTTCTCGGTACGGGCCCGGGCGGTGCGCTCGCGGACGTACGGGGTTGCGCGGTCGACGGCGGCCCGTACGTCCCGCTGCCAGGCCGCGTAGTCGACGCCCTTCAGGCCGGCGGTGCCTGAGGTGTGCTGCGCTACGGCTACGGGGGTGACGGCCGTGGTGGCTTCGGCGGTGGCGCCATCCGTCGTGGGGGCGGCGGTGGCCGTCGTGGCGGCGCCCAGTGTGGCGAGGGCGGCGGCCGCGGAGACGGCGACGGCCGTGCGGCGGGCCCGGGTCGATGCGGTCATGCGGGGAACGATCACGTTCCTGTGTGACGAGTGAGGAACGTGAGGTTGTCCGGGGAGTGATGCTTGGGTTCCGTGTGTGGGGTGGGGCGCCGGTGGGCCGCGGAGGGGCGCCGCTGTCCCCCTCCGCGGCGGCGCTCCCTTCTGCGGGCCTCACTCAAGTCCGGGGGTCTCACTCGAGCCGCTTGTCTCCCAGGAACACCAGCAGGACCCGCAGTGCCTCCGCGACGCGGTCGCATTCCTCGCGACTGAGGGGGGAGAGGATCCGCTCGCCGTTGGCCGCGTGGAGGGCGATCAGCTCGTCCATGAGCTGGTGGCCGCGCTCGGTGAGCCGGATGCGGACCGTACGGCGGTCGGCGGTGTCGCGGATCCGCTCGACCAGGCCCTTGGCCTCCATGCGGTCCACGCGGTTGGTGATGGCGCCCGAGGTGACCATGGTCGCGCTGGTGATGGCGCCCGCCGTCCGCTCGTAGGGCGGGCCGCAGCGGCGGAGGGTCGACAGGACGTCGAACTCCCAGACCTCGAGGTCGTGCTGGGCGAAGAACGCCTTCAGCTCCTTGTCGAGCAGGCGCGAGAGGCGCTGCACCCGGCTGATCACGCCGGTCGGCCAGACGTCCACGTCGGGGCGCTCGCGTCCCCACTGCTCGATCACGCTGTCCACCGCGTCGATGGCCATGAACATCTCTCCCTTGAAAATCTCAACGTTCAGATAGTTGACGTTCACTGAAGTGCCGTGCTGTTATTTCAACGTTGAGATTATCAATGAGGGGAGAACGTCATGCAGGCGACTGCGTCCGCACCGGCCGGTACGAGCGGGGCCGCGGGTGCCAGGGGGATGGCAGGGACGGTCGGGGCGACCGGCGCGACCGGCACCGCTTCCGCCGGCGGATCCACCGCCCGGGACCTGCTGCTCACCGCTCTGGCGCCCGCCAGCTGGGCCACCGTCTACGCGGTGACCGCCACGCTGCTCCCCGACAACCGCCCGATGCTCGCCGCCGCCCTACGCGCGCTGCCCGCCGGACTGCTCCTGCTCGCGTACAACCGCAAGCTGCCCCACGGTTCGTGGTGGTGGAAGTCGGCGGTGCTGGCGGTCCTCAACTTCGGCGCCTTCCTCCCGCTGATCTTCTTCGCCGCCTACCGGCTCCCCGGCGGGGTGGCCGCCACGATCGGCGCCGTGCAGCCGCTGCTGGTGGCCGGTTTCTCGCTGCTCGTGCTGCGGATCCGCACCTCGCTCCCCGTCCTGCTGGCGGCGGTCGCCGGGGTCGGGGGCGTGGCCCTGATGACCCTCACCGGGAAGGCCGCCCTGGACGCGCCTGGCGTCGCGGCGGCCCTGCTCGCCGTGGCGCTGATCGCCCTGTCCATCGTGCTCACCAAGAAGTGGGGCAGCGGTGACAGCCCCCTGGTCATGACCGGCTGGCAGCTCACCATCGCCGGTCTGCTCCTGACGCCCTTCACCCTGCTGGGCGAGGGCCTCCCGGCGCACCTGACCGGTGCCAACATCGCCGGTTACACCTACATCGGCGTCGTGGCCACCGCCGCCGCCTACCCCCTCTTCTTCCGCGGCATCGGACGGCTCGCCCCGACCTCGGTCTCGCTGCTCAGCCTCGTCGGCCCGCCGGTCGCCGCGTTGATCGGCGTGGTGGCGATGGACCAGACCCTCACCCTCTGGCAGGTCCTCGGGCTCGTGACCGCCCTCGCGGCGGTGGTCGCCGGGCAGACGCTCGGCCGCAGGCGCTGACGCGGTAGTGGCAGAGGAGCCCCCTCGGGGCCCTGGGTGAGGGCGGCCCGCAGGTCCACCGGACCGGCGGGCCGCCGGCGCGTCGGCGCTTTGGCAGACGGCGTCTCAAGTCCGTTCACCGGTACGGCCCTTCAGTGCCGCCGCCACACATCGCCACGACGGCACCTCACGCCTCAGGACATGGCGCGCGCCTCGTCGCCCCTCTCCCTCGGCCCCTCCCGCGAACCTTCCAGCCCCAGCGGCACCACCGCCGCCACGGCCACCGCCGCCCCCGCTCAAACCTCCCACGGCCACGCCGCGTTCCGGCCCGCCTCCAGGAGGGGGATGGCGCGGAAGGCGGCGTCGTTGAGGCCGCCGAAGGTGTGCCGGTTGCCGGTGCCCGAGGGGGCGTGGCCGGTGCGGTAGCCGGCGAGGTTCCAGGTGTAGACGGGGACGTGGGCCGGGACGGCGGAGGTGGCGTCGCCGTGGCCGCCGGGGGCCGTCTGCTCGTCGGTGACGATCACCACGCGGTCGTGTCCGGCGTAGTGCCGGCGCACCGCCTCCGCGGTGTTCGTGCCGCCCAGGTCGCCGAACCGGTCCGTCGCCCGGAGCACCGAGTCGCCGGGGGAGAGCGGGATCCGGCGGCTCGTCGTCCCGAACTCCACCAGGTCGGCCTCGGCCGCCCGGAGGGCGAGGGCCGTGCCGAAGACCGCCGCGCTGTCGGCCCGGTTCAGCCGCGTCCGCTCGCTGATCCCGCCGAACATCGACCCCGACCGGTCGACGAGCACCAGCGTCCGGCCGCTCAGGTACGGCACGTTGGCGAGCGAGTGGGACAGCGCGCGCTCCAGGGCGCCGGCCCAGCGCAGCGAGCCGGTGTGCCGGTACGCGGCCAGGTAGCGGAAGGGGAACTGCCGGGAGCGGGCCACCTCCGCCGGGTCGGCGATCCGCGCGGCGACGGCGGCGGCGACGTCGTCGCCCACCCCGGCGTCGTCGAAGTTCCGCAGGTTACGGACCAGCGCCATGGTGCCCATGGACGGGATGACGGCCTCCCAGGCCGCCCGGTCCATCGGCCCCTGGAGCCAGCCGGCCAGCGCCTCCCACGTCACGCCGGCCGCGGCCAGCCGCTCGGCGCCGCCCGGGCCGGTGAGCACGGCGCGGCGCTCCGCGACCGGTACGGCCATCAGCTCCCGGTACGCGGTGAGCACCGCGTCCCCGGCCGGCGGAACGGCGTCCTCCGGGTGGTGCCGGCGGTCCAGCGCGTAGCGGAACAGCTCCCCCTGCCACGGCTTGGCGGGATCCGGGGCGGGGTGGACGAGGTTGAGGACGTCGCCGAAGCGGAAGCCCTTGCTCGCCGTGTCGTACTTGAGCAGCGACCGGCCGTGGTACAGCCGGCGCACCGCGTCCCCCACGCCCCGCTTGACCGGCTTCGGCACCGCGCGCCCGTACCGCGACGTCCAGTAGGCCAGCATCTCGCCCGGCTCGTCGGGGCGGAGCAGGACGGACGCGACGACGCCCCGGTTGCCGTACGGGCCGGCCGTCGGCGCCGCCGCGTCGCCCGCCGCGAGCCGCGCGTGGACGAACTCGGCCGCGCCGACGAGCGACGCGGTACGCATGCCGCCGTCCGCGCGCAGCCAGCCCAGCAGCCGGGCCGTCCACGCGGGGTCCTCGACCGCCAGCCGGCGCACGAGGCCGGCGAACCGGTCGTCGCGCCGGCCGCCGTCCTCGTAGAACGTGTCCTGGGTGACGGTGTTGGCGACGGCCAGCAGGAACAGCTCACCGCGGGCCTCGCGCAGGTGCCCGGTGCCGCCCTGGTGGTTGACGGTCGTGGCGCCCGTCGTGGCGACGGGCGACGTGGCGGCCGCGCGGCGGTCCGCGCGGGCGTTGAAACGGGCCATGAGAAGTGGATTCCCCCTGGAGCCGGCTGACGGGCTCGTGGTGTGTGACGGTCGGAGGGGAGGCCGGACGGCGGTCCGGGGCGCCCGAGATCGGATGGACCGCGGATTGCCCGCCTTGGTGGGCTGCACGTCGCCTGTCCCGTGTCCACGGAACGGTGACGTGCGGGAGTCGAACCCGAAGTAGCCGCGGTCCGGCGCACCGGGCGCCCCGGTGCCGCGCCTCCCGAGATCAGGTCCGGTCACGGCGCGTTTCTGGAAAGGAAGGAGCCGTGACCCGCGCACCGGGAGGTGCGTATGCGCTTGTGCTCTCCCGAGATCAGGGGCGGGGACGGTACATGGTGCTCTGCCGTTGAGCTACCGGGGCGCGGAGCCCCGGACGGGATTCGAACCCGCAACCACCCGTACCAGAAACGAAGTAACCGTCCCCTGCGCACCGGGAGATGCGCCAAGCGATGCCTCAACTGTGGCCCGGGAGGCGGACGGACGGCAACGGGTTTTCGTGCGGTGGACGGCTCGGACGGCTCGGACGGCTCGGGTGGCCCGGGCGGCTCGGGCGGCCCGGACGGGCGGCGGCCGGGCGCGGCGCCGCACGGCATACGGCGAGCGCCTCCGGTTCCCGGCCGCCGTGTGCCGACCGTCGTCCCGGTGAATTCTCGTGTCGAAAGGGCAAGTTCGACGGGCGGCCCGGTCGTGGGCCGCCCGGGCGAATGCCCGGCCCGATCCCGAAAGCGCGGACTCCTCCGCGATTTCCCCGGAACTACACCGAAACCTTCCGCGATATCCGGATTCCGCTGCGCCCTTCCTTCGGGTGACCGGCCCTGCCGACTTCCCCGCCCGGTCCGGTGCGTAAACTCGGTCGCCGTTTCCGGATCCGAGAACCGGAATAGCACCACGGAACACACGGGGGAAACCTTGCGTATGCAGTCCGCTCATCTCACCGCTGCGGCACCCCGCCGCTTCGCACTCACCGCGGGGGCCGTCCTGGCGGCCCTGGCGCTGACCGCTTGCGGTTCGTCCGACAAGGGGAAGTCCGACTCCGCCAAGGCCGGTGCGGAGAAGTCCGGATCGACCTCGTCCGGCACCGGGGCGTCCGGCACGAAGTCCGGCGACAAGACCGACGCCGGCGCCCGGGAACTCGCGGCCGGGCAGCCCAGCCCGGAGGAGCAGGAACTGGAGGCGGACAAGAAGAAGGGGAAGTTCGTCGTCACCGGCCAGAAGGTGGTGATGGGCAAGCCCGAGAGCCTCAAGGGCGGCTCGGACGCCAAGAAGTTCGTCGGAAAGACGGTCGCCTTCGCCTACCTGAAGGCCAAGCTGGCTGACGGCGACGCCCCCATGAAGCCGCCCATGATGACCACCGACATCGGCACCCTGGTGGAGGGCAACGCGCCCGGAACGCCGCTCCTCACCATCGGCACCCTGCCCGGGACGCCCGACGACTGCCGGGACGAGGACTACGTGAAGCCGTGGCGGAAGGGCGAGGAGCGCGTCGTCTGCCGCCCCTTCGTGGTGCCGGAGGGCAAGAAGGTCACCCACATCACCTACCGGCGGGGCTTCTACAAGGAGCCCCTGAGGTGGGCCCTCGCGAAGTGACCGAGGGGCGTCCCGCCCCGCGCACGGCCGGGCGGGGCGTCTTTCCGGCCACTCGGGCTCCGTTGGGCGGGAAGCCGGCCCTCGGTGAAGGGGTGGACCGCCGGGCTGCGTTCGTCGTCCGAGAGGTGTCGAACCCCCGTCCCCGTCTTCATGTATCGGCCATTTAACTAACTTCCCCCTGTGGCCGGTTCGCGGGTGCCCGCCGGCCGTGAGGCGTGTGCGGGTGGCGGCCGCGAGCCCCGGAAAGACCTCTCCGCTCTGCCGGTCGTTCACGGGAATCGCCGGCGGCGCCGGGAAACGTGACGCCCCTCACAAGGAGGCTCCGGGTCTTCGCGGGAGGGGTGGCCGGCTTTCGGACTTCACGGGCGTGGCCGGTTTCATTTGGGGCCCCCTTTCGGTCCGATCGTGACTTCGATATTGGTCGGCGGCTCTTTTCGGGGGCATGTCCGTGGCATATGAACTTGGCCGGGAAGGGAGCTTTTGGGGAGCTTGTGGCGCATGCGACGGTGAGGGCGTCCGCCCCGCAAGAAGAGAGGGAGAGAAAATGAGACTTCCCATGGGTCGTTCCCTCGGCGTCGCCGCCGCGGCCGTGGCCGCGCTGGCCGCCACCGCCCTGCCCGCCGTGGCCGCGTCCGACGCGGCCGCCGCTGCCCCGATCAACCGCACGAATTGCAACCAGAAGGACTACCTCGAAATACACAACAACAACGGCCGCGACACGCTCTGCTTCGCCAATGCCGGCGAGACGGCCGTCGCCATTTACGGCGTCAACTGGGTCGAGTCCGGGAACAACACCGTGACCTTCCAGTTCCAGCGGAATGAGAGCGACCCGCGGCTCGAGACGGTCACGCTCAACAAGTGGAGCCAGTGGAACCCGGGCCAGCCCTACCTCCACAAGATCATCTGGATCAAGATTCACTGATAACGGTGGTTTGAGAACGCGACAGGGACCCGGTGGCAGGATGCCACCGGGTCCCTGTCGTGGGCCCTCGTTCACGTATGAGACGGTCCCGGCCCTACGGGGCCGGGACCGTCCGGCCGTCGGTCAGGCCTTCTTGGTCTCCCAGAAGATACGGTCGATCTCGGCGATGAGCTCCAGCGCCTTCTCGCCCGTCTTCGGGTCGGTCGACGCCTTGGCGGCGCTCAGCGCCTTCAGGGTGTCATTGACCAGCTGGTGCAACTGGGGGTACTTCTCGAAGTGCGGCGCCTTGAAGTAGTCGCTCCACAGCACCGAGACGTGGTGCTTGGCGAGCTCCGCGCGCTGCTCCTTGATGATCGTGGCGCGGGCACGGAAGTGGGGGTCCTCGTTGGCCTGGTACTTCTCCTGGACGGCCTTGACCGATTCCGCCTCGATGCGGGCCTGGGCCGGGTCGTACACGCCGCAGGGCAGGTCGCAGTGGGCGCTGACCTTCACCTTGGGGGCGAACAGGCGGGAAAGCATAGTGGTGCTGTCCTTCCTCGTGATCGTCTTCTCAGGTGCGAGATTACTCGGTGCGGGAAGGCTTTTCCCGGGCACCCCGTGGGGCTTAGGACAAAAGACCGGTGTCAGGCTGGGACCGGACGGAGACGGACGGGAGTGAGGAGCCGAGGTGCAGGAGCGACTGGACGAGCCCGGTCACGGGCTGGACCGCGAGCGTCGCGGACTGCTGCGGATCGGGCTGGCCGAGGTCTACAACCCGTCGATGGTCCCGACGCTGAACCCGGGAGACCAGCTGGTGGTGCAGTACGGCGCGAGCGTGCGCCCGGGGGACGTGGTGGTGCTGAGGCACCCGTTCCGGCAGGACCTGCTGATCGTCAAGCGCGCGGTGGAGCGGCGCGACGGCGGCTGGTGGGTCACCGGGGACAACCCCCTGGTGGAGAACGACAGCCGGGAGTTCGGCGCGGTGCCCGACGAGCTGGTCGTGGCCCGCGCCTGGGTACGGCTGCGCCCGCTGCCGCAGGCAGGTCAGCGGTCGGCGGGCGCGCTGCTCTCGTGGGCGGCCTCGGCCGTCCGGCCGGTGCGCTCCTCCGGGCTGCTGGGGCTGCCGCTCTCGCGCCGCTTGCGGGCCCGGTAGGCGGCGACGTTGGCCCGGGTGGCGCAGCGGTCGGAGCAGTAGCGGCGGGAGCGGTTGGTCGAGGTGTCGAGGTAGGCGTTGCGGCACGGCGGGGCCTGGCAGATGCCCAGCCGGTCCACGCCCAGCTCGGTGAGGTGGACGGCGAGGCCCATGCAGGCCGTCGCGGTGTAGCCGGCCGCCGAGTTGGCGGCGTGGTCGGCGATGTGCAGGTGCCAGTCCGGCCGGCCGGCCGCGTCGCGCTGCTGGTGGCCGGAGATCTGCGGGCTGACGGGGAACTCCATCAGCAGCGCGTTGAGCAGGTCCACGGCCCGCACCTCGTCGCCCTCGGCGGCCGCCTCGAAGACCGCGCGCAGCCTCGTCCGGACACCGCGCAGCCGGGTGACGTCACCGTCGGTGAGCCTGCGCGCCATCTGCGAGCCGGGGCCGAAGACCTCGCGGGCGCCGTCGAGCGACGTGAGGGTGTCGGTGCCGCGCGCGGGCGCCTCGGTGTTGACCAGCCGGACGGCGTAGTCGGCGTAGGAGGCCAGTTCCACGGGGGGTCCTTCGGTGGTCGGCCCGGGGGCCGGGCCCCGATGGGTAATGGATGTGGATGCAACGAGAGTATTACAGCGTACGTCCGTCGGGTGGGCGGGACGCACTTTCCGGCCACGTGCGCCGTAGGCGAACTGGTGTCCGTAAACGTCGGACGGCGGTCGCGCGGAACCGGGTTCCGTACGACCGCCGTCCGGCGGTGCGGGGGCGTCATCGGGGCGTTATCCGCTCGGCGGACGCCCTGGGGGCCGGGGTGCGCCGACCGTGCGCGTGGTGGTGTGGAAGCGGGCGGGGGAGTGCTCGTGGCCGCGCACGCCCCTGGCGGCTTCCGGGGGCTGCCCCGGGAGCCGTCGCCCGGGGCTCACAGCACCTTCCCGAGGTTCACAGCACCTTGGACAGGAAGGACTTCGTCCGCTCGTGCCGCGGGTTGGTGAGCACCTCCCGCGGGTCCCCGGACTCGACCACGACGCCGTTGTCCATGAAGACCAGCGAGTCGCCGACCTCGCGGGCGAAGCCCATCTCGTGGGTGACCACCACCATGGTCATCCCCTCCTCGGCGAGGTCGCGCATCACGTCGAGCACGTCGCCGACCAGCTCCGGGTCGAGCGCCGACGTCGGCTCGTCGAACAGCATCAGCTTGGGCTCCATCGCGAGAGCCCTGGCTATCGCGACCCGCTGCTGCTGGCCGCCGGAGAGCTGGGAGGGGTAGTTGCCCGCCTTGTCGGCGAGGCCGACCCGGTCCAGCAGTTTCAGCGCCCGCTCCCGGGCGACGGCCTTCGTCTCGCGCTTGACCTGCACCGGCGCCTCCATGACGTTCTCCACGGCCGTCATGTGCGGGAACAGGTTGAAGCGCTGGAAGACCATGCCGATGTCGCGGCGCTGGGCGGCGACCTCGCGGTCCTTCAGCTCGTAGAGCTTGTTGCCCTGCTGGCGGTAGCCGACCAGCTCGCCGTCGACGTACAGTCGGCCGCCGTTGATCTTCTCCAGGTGGTTGATGCACCGCAGGAAGGTCGACTTGCCGGAACCGGAGGGGCCGATGAGGCAGAACACCTCGCGCGGGGCGACTTCCAGGTCGATGCCCTTGAGGACCTGGACGGCGCCGAAGGACTTGTGGACGCCCTCGGCCTTCACCATCGGGGTGGCGGTCATGCGGTGCCTCCGGCCTGGCGGTTGCCGAACGAGAGCAGGTTGGCCTTCATGACCTTCTGCAGGGGGGTGGGCGGCAGGTTCCGCGTCGAACCGCGGGCGAACCGGCGTTCCAGGTAGTACTGGCCGACGCTCAGCACGCTGGTCAGGACCAGGTACCAGGCGGCGGCGACGAAGAGCATCTCGACCGTGGCGCCTGAGGTCTGGCCGACGTTGGAGGTGGCCTGGAGCAGGTCGTAGTACTGCACCGCGATGACCAGCGAGGTGGTCTTGAGCATGTTGATGAACTCGTTGCCGGTCGGCGGCACGATCACACGCATCGCCTGCGGCAGCACCACGCGGCGCAGCGTCTTGGCGTGGCTCATGCCGAGCGCGTGCGAGGCCTCGGTCTGACCCTCGTCGACCGACTGGAGGCCGGCGCGGCAGATCTCCGCCATGTACGCGGCCTCGTTGAGGCCGAGCCCGAGCAGAGCGGCCAGGAACGGCGTCATGAACGACGACCAGTAGTCCTTGTAGATCGGCCCGAGGTTGATGAACTCGAAGACGAGCCCGAGGTTGAACCAGAGCAGCAGCTGGACGTAGACCGGCGTGCCCCGGAAGAACCAGATGTAGAACCAGGCGATCGACGAGGTGACGGGGTTCTTGGACAGCCGCATCACGGCCAGGAGAACACCGAGGACGACGCCCACCACCATGGACAGGATGGTGATCGTGATGGTGTTCCGGACGCCCCTGAGGACGTCGCCGTCGAAGAAGTAGTCGGGAACGGTACCCCAGTTGACCTTGCCCTGGGCGAACGCGTTGATCAGGAGGCCGAGGACGGCGAGGGCCAGGACGGCCGACACCCAGCGGCCGTAGTGGCGTACGGGGATGGCCTTGAGGGCCTCGGGGGCGGCGGTCTCGGACGCGGGGCGCGCGTCGCCGGAATCCGGCGCCTTGTCGGTCTTTATGGTCACGGAAGTGGCCTTTCAGCGAGCGTGCGTGGGTCAGGAACCGCCGTTGACCTTGGCTTCCTTGATGGCGCCCGCCGCGACGCCCCACTTGTCCATGATCTTCTGGTACTCGCCGTTCTTGATGATGGCGTCCATGGCGGCCTTGATGGCGTCGCGGAGCTGGGCGTTCTCCTTGCCCACGGCGATGCCGTACGGGGCCGCCTCCACCTGGTCGCCGACGATCTCGAAGTCGTTGCCGCCGCCGGAGGTCTTCACCGCGTAGGCGGCGACCGGGAAGTCGCTGGCTCCGGCGTCCGCGCCGCCGCTGCGCAGCCGGGTCTGGGCCAGCACGTCGGTGTCGTAGGCCTCGATGGAGATCTTGTTGTCGCCGCACTTCTCCGACTGGGCGTTGGTGAGGTCCTGCGAGACGGTGCCGCGCTGGACGACGACCTTCTTGCCGCACAGGTCCTGCCAGCCCTTGATCCCCTGGGTCTTGCCCTTGGGCGTGTAGAGGGAGACGCCGGCCTGGAAGTAGTCGACGAAGTCGAGGCCGTCGGAGACCTTCTTCTTGGTCTTGGGGTCGACGCCGTTCTGCCGGTCCTTGGTGTCGGTCATGGCCGACATGGCGATGTCGTAGCGCTTGGAACGGAGGCCCGCGACGAGGGAGTCGAACTTGGAGTTGTTGAACGTGAAGCGGACGCCGAGCTGCTTGCCGAGCGCGTCCGCGATGTCCGGGTCGATGCCGACGGTCTTGCCGTCCTTGACGAACTCCACCGGCGGATAGGCGATGTCCGAGCCCACCCGGATCACCCGGGAGCCCTTGACGGACTGGGGAAGCTTGTCGAACAGGGGGGCCGAGGCGCCGGCGGACGACGAGTCGCCGTCCTTGGACTTGTTCTTGGTCTGGTCGCCGCAACCGGTCAGCAGCAGGGCGCCGGCGACCGCGATCGCGCCGGCGGCGGCCAAACGACTCCTGGCGGCAGCCGGGCGAGGGGTGGTGCTTGCGGTCATTGCTGGTTCCTCCTGCGGGTGAGGGGATAGCCGACTCTTCACATGGCCTGTTCAAGGGGAAAACGCACTGTGCGGCCTCTCCGAGGGGCGTCAGCACACTTCACCGGCTGCCGCGACCTCGGGTGATTGGGGCATCTTGCCATCTGGACTACACCGTTCGGGGGGCCAGCAATGTCAAAATCGGATAACGGGATGATCCGCCTGCTGATGAGGGTTGTTCGGCTTATGGGGCGTTGGTTGATCGCTTGCGTTCGTTCTGGGAGCGAGACGCATATCACGAGCCCCATGTCTCACTCCATGGACTCTGAGCATCAGTTGACACCGATTTCCGGCCGACATCGGTGCGGCGTGGCAGAGAACGCCGTAACTCACTCGTCGGCCGTAGCGCTCATCCGGTAGAAAGGGCCCTTACACCCCGCACCCGGGGCTCAGGGCGCGTCGTGCAGCGCGCCCGGTGTCCGCACTCCCCGCACCGCGCCCCCGCGCGCGGACCGCCCGTCCGGCGGCCGCGCCCCGCCCCGGCCACCGCCGGGGCAGCGGACACCCGCCCGGCCGCCCCGCACTCCAGGGGACGGATATACCCTCGATGGACATCTCGACAAAGGGGTCAAGAAAGTGGCAGCGGAGATCGTCAATCCTCTCAGCGGGAGCGGTCCGGAGGAAGGTGCTCAGGAGGAGCCCTTCGATCCGGCCTTCGCGCTGCACCGCGGCGGCAAGATGGCGGTGCGGGCGACCGTGCCCGTGCGGGACAAGGACGACCTGTCCCTCGCCTACACACCGGGCGTCGCCAAGGTGTGCACCGCGATCGCGGAACAGCCCGAACTCGTCCACGACTACACCTGGAAGTCCCAGGTCGTCGCGGTGGTCACGGACGGCAGCGCCGTCCTGGGACTCGGGGACATCGGTCCCGAGGCGTCCCTGCCCGTGATGGAGGGCAAGGCCATCCTGTTCAAGCAGTTCGGCGGCGTGGACGCGGTGCCGATCGCGCTCGACTGCCGCGAGGTGGACGAGCTCGTCGAGACCGTCGTCCGCCTCGCGCCGTCCTTCGGCGGCGTCAACCTGGAGGACATCTCCGCGCCCCGCTGCTTCGAGGTCGAGCGGCGGCTGCAGGAGCGGCTGGACATCCCGGTCTTCCACGACGACCAGCACGGCACCGCCGTCGTCACCCTGGCCGCCCTTCGCAACGCCGCGAAGCTCACCGGCCGTACCCTCGGCGACCTGCGCGCCGTCATCTCCGGCGCGGGCGCGGCCGGCGTCGCCATCGCGCGCATCCTGGTCGAGGCGGGCATCGGCGACGTGGCCGTGTGCGACCGCAAGGGCATCGTCTCCCGCGACCGCGAGGACCTGACCGACGTCAAGCGGGAACTGGCCGGGTTCACCAACAAGGCCGGGCTCGCCGGTTCCCTGGAGTCCGCGCTGGACGGCGCGGACGTCTTCATCGGCGTCTCCGGCGGCACCGTGCCCGAGCCGGCGGTCGCGAAGATGGCGGACAACGCGCTGATCTTCGCGATGGCCAACCCCAACCCGGAGATCCACCCGGACGTCGCGCACAAGTACGCGGCCGTGGTGGCCACCGGGCGCAGCGACTACCCGAACCAGATCAACAACGTCCTCGCCTTCCCCGGCATCTTCGCCGGCGCGCTCCAGGTGCGGGCGTCGCGGATCACCGAGGGGATGAAGCTGGCCGCCGCCGAGGCGCTGGCGGCGGTCGTCGCGGACGAGCTGAGCGCGGATTGCGTCATCCCGTCGCCGTTCGACGAGCGGGTCGCTCCCGCGGTGACGGCCGCTGTCGCGGCGGCGGCGCGGGCGGACGGGGTCGCGCGGCGGTAGCCCCCTGCGGGGGGCTGTGCCCCGGTCCCGCCCCTTCGCCGATCCCTGGGGGCTCCGCCCCCAGACCCCCTTGTCGCGGCTTCGCCGCTCGTCCTCAAACGCCGGACGGGCTGAATTCAGCCCGTCCGGCGTTTGAGGACGAGCGGCGAAGCCGCGACAAGGGGGTCTGGGGGCGGAGCCCCCAGGGATCGGCGAAGGGGCGGGACCGGGG
>NZ_JAIQLH010000018.1 GCF_020037025.1 Streptomyces huiliensis
GACGCGTCGGCGGCCACGGCGTCGCGCAGCGCCTCGAACCAGCGGAGCTTGTAGCCGTAGTGGTCGTGCTCGACGTCCCGGCCGTTCGGCACGTAGACCGACCAGACGCGGGCGGCCCCGCAGGTGGCCGAGATGGCCCGGGGCTCCTGCGCACCCTCGAAGTCCGGGCCGCCCGGCAGGCCGGTCACCACCTCGGTGATGCCGACGCGGGAGAGCACGGCCACCCCGTTCCACCGGCCGGTCGCGTTGACCGCGGCCTCGTAGCCGAGGCCGCGCAGCTCCTCGTACGGGAACGCGTCCGCGGCGCACTTGACCTCCTGGAGGCACAGCACGTCCGGACGGCTGCTCTCCAGCCAGGCCAGCAACCGGGGCAGGCGGGCGGTGATCGAGTTCACGTTCCAGGTGGCGATGCGCATGCGGCCACCCTAACGGGAGGGTCCGACAACCGGCTCAGAGCTCGACGCTCTCCCCCGGCGCCAGCCGCGAGTGCTCCGCCCCGCCGACGCCGGGGCCGTCCGGCCCGAGCATCCGGTCGTAGACGGGCCGCGCCAGGTCGGTCAGGAGCGCGTCGTGGACGTCGATCGCCCGGCGCGGCGACACCTCGCGGAGGTAGTCGATGACGTCGCCGACCCGGCTCCACGGCGCCATCACCGGCACCATCAGCGTGTCCACCGGCCGGCCGGGGACGGTGAGGGCGTCGCCGGGGTGGAAGAGCGCGCCGTCCACGAAGTAGCCGACGTTGGTAATCCGCGCGATGTCCGGGTGGATCACCGCGTGCAGCTGCCCGTGCACCTCGACGTCGAACCCCACGGCCGTGAAGGCGTCGCCCTCGCCGACGGTGTGCACCCGCCCCGGGAACGCGGCCGAGAGCTGCTCGGCGACGCTCCGCAGCGTCCACAGCTCGGCGGCGGGGTTGGCCTCCAGGGCCGCCCGCAGCCGGTGCGCGTCGAAGTGGTCCGGGTGCTCGTGGGTGACCAGCAGCGCGTCCGCCCCGAGCGCCGCACCCTCCTCCGTGAACCCGCCGGGGTCGATGACGAGGGCGCGGCCTTCCTTCTCCAGACGGACGCAGGCGTGGCCGTACTTGGTGAGTTTCATACCCACATGATGGCGCTAGGGGCGCGCGTCGGAGCGCCCGGGCGCGCTCCGCTCGCCTTCTCCCACTTCTTCCGCGGATGGGCCGGACCGGTCCGCCATGACCGCCCGGATCGCGGCGAAGGCAGCCCGGGCGGCGGGCAGCCCGGCGTAGAGGGCCGTGTGCCGCAGGGCCTCCTGGATCTCACCGGGCGTGACCCCCAGCCGGAGCGCGGCCCGGGCGTGCCCGGGGAGCTCCTGAAGGTGTCCGCCGACCGTGAGCGCCGTAAGGGTGAGCAACGCCCTCGTCCGCTGGTCCAGCCCCGGGCGGGACCAGCTCTCGTCCCAGGCGACCCGGGCCGCGAACTCCTCGAACTCCCGCGCGAACGGATCCGCGCCGGCGGCCGCCTCCTCATGCGCCTCCCCCAGCGCCCGCCGCCGCACGTCGAGCGCTCCCGCGGCACCCGCCCCTCCGGCGTCCGCTCCCGGCTCGACGACGGTCAGGGCGTCCGCCGAGTACGCGCCCGCGGCCCGGTGCCGGGCGCGCGCGGGACGCGCTTCGGCCGCGGGGCCGGCGGACC
>NZ_JAIQLH010000180.1 GCF_020037025.1 Streptomyces huiliensis
GCGAGGGCTCGCCCCCGCCGTGACGCGAGCCGCGTCACACCTCGGCACGGTTCCCCGGCGCCAGGAGCCCCGCTAGGTTCGCACCATGTTCGCCGCCTACGCCGCACGCATCGACCGCGATCAGCCGCTCAGCGCACTCGAACTGGGCGAACGCCCCGAGCCCGAGGCGCGCCCCGGCTGGACGACCGTCACCGTCAAGGCCGCCTCCCTCAACCACCACGACCTGTGGACACTGCGTGGTGTGGGGATCAAGGAGGACGCCTTCCCGATGATCCTCGGCTGCGACGCCGCGGGGATCGACGAGGACGGGAACGAGGTCGTCGTCCACTCCGTCATCGGCCAGACCGGCCACGGGGTCGGCCCGGACGAGCCGCGCTCGCTGCTCACCGAGCGGTACCAGGGGACGTTCGCCGAGCGTGTCACCGTCCCGGCCTGGAACCTGCTGCCGAAGCCGAAGGAGCTGTCCTTCGAGGAGGCGACCTGCCTGCCCACGGCCTGGCTGACCGCGTACCGGATGCTGTTCACCAACGCGAACGTCCGCCCCGGCCAGAGCGTCCTGGTGCAGGGCGCCGGCGGCGGCGTCGCCACCGCGGCGATCGTGCTGGGCGCGGCGGCGGGCCTGCGGGTCTTCGCGACCAGCCGGGACGAGGGCAAGCGGCGGCGCGCCGTCGAGCTGGGCGCGGAGGACGCGTTCGAGCCGGGCGCCCGGCTGCCGCACCGGGTGGACGCGGTCATCGAGACCGTCGGCGCCGCGACCTGGTCGCACTCGGTCAAATCCCTTAAGCCCGGCGGCACTCTGGTGATCTCCGGCGCCACGAGCGGTCCGAACCCGTCGGCCGTGGAGCTGACCCGGGTCTTCTTCCTGGAGTTGAAGATCGTCGGCTCGACCATGGGCAGCAAGGAGGAGCTGGCGGACCTGCTGGCCTTCTGCGCGGCCACCGGCGTCCGGCCGGTGATCGACTCCGTCCTGCCGCTGGACCGGGCGCGCGAGGGGCTCGAAAGGATGGCCGAGGGCGAGCTGTTCGGGAAGGTCGTCCTGACGGTATGACCGTCGGATGCGGACGAGACGTGTGCGCCGCCCGGGGCCCGTCGTGGCCTCGGCGCTCGCGCTGCTGACAGCTGTCGCACCACTCGCCACTCCGACATCAAAGGCCGAAGCGGCCCCCGGAGCCCCGGGGGCCCCGGCCGCGCCGGGTGACGGCATCCCCCCGCTCACCGACGACGACGGGCGGACCCTCACCCTGCGCGGCTGGAACCTCGCCGACAAGGACCACCGCGGCGACCGCGCCCTGGAGGACATCACCGAGCGCCACCTCCGGGACCTGTCGGCCCGCGGCTTCGACTTCGCCCGGCTCGCGGTCTTCTGGGACGACCTCGAACCCCGGCCCGGCCGCTACAGCGAGCGCTATCTGCGGAAGATCGAACGGATCCTGGACTGGGCGGCACGGTACCGCGTCCGGGTCGTGATCGACGCCCACCAGGACGTCTACGGGCCCGCGTTCGGCGGCCACCGGGGCATCCCCGAGTGGGCCACCCGCACCGACGGCCTGCCCTACCGGCCGCACCCGGACGACTGGTTCGCCGAGTACTTCGAGCCCGGCGTGCAGGCCGCGTTCGAGCACCTCTACGAGGACGCGGACCTGCGCCGGGCCCAGCAGCGGATGTGGCGGGTCCTTGCCGGCCGGCTGGCCCGCCACCCCGCCGTGTACGGCTACGACCTGATCAACGAGCCGATGGGCCGGCTGCGTCCGGGCGAGGACCTGCCGGCCGCCGCCCGCCGGGTGGAGGCCACTCAGGTCACCCCGATGTACAACCGCCTCATCGCGGCGATCCGCGCGGTCGACCGGAAGCACCGGATCTTCGTCGAGCCCACGCCCGTCGTCGGCGAGGGCGTTCCGGCCTCCCTCGGGCGGATCCACGACCCGGCCGGCCGGATCGTCTACGCGCCGCACTTCTACGAGACGTCCATGGAGACCGGCGCCGATTACGACCCGGCGGCCGGCTGGATCGAACGCTACGAGGCCGCCGTCGTCCGCTACCCGCGCGAGCGGCGGCTCCCCGTCGTGGTGGGCGAGTGGGGCCCGCCCGACAGCACCCTGCCGAACATGGGCCGCTACTACGCCGACGCGCTCGCGTCCCTGGACCGGTACGGCTCCGGCTGGGCGGGCTGGACCTGGTGCTACGGCGGCGGCTACTGCGCCCTCGACCGCGAGGGCCGCTTCCAGCGGCACAAGGAGAACACGGCCCGGCCCTACGCGCCCGCGGTGGCGGGCGCGGTGCGCGCCTCGGCGTACGACCCCCGGGACGGCGTCTTCCGGCTGGAGTACACCGCCTCGGCGGCGGGCGGCGGCCGGACGGAGCTGACCCTGCCGCCGTCGTCGCGCGGCTGGCGCGTCACGGTCTCCGGACCGGCGCGCCCGGACGCGGCCCGCGTCCGCCCGGGCGCCCGCGGCCGGGTGACGGTCCACGCCCGGCCGGGGGCGGTGGTGAGGGTGACGGTGCGCCCCGCGGGCTAGCCCGTTCCGGTCCGGTGGGGGTGCCGTCAGCCGCGCCCGGCCGCCGCCCGTTCTGTGAGCATCGGCAGGGAGGCCAGGTGCTCCTCCGGGACGTCGAACGCCTCCGTGAGGACGGACAGGTGGGGCGCGAGCCGCGCGGTGAGCCGGGACGTGGCCTCCGGCAGCGAACGGACCTGTTCGGCGGTGAGCGCCCGCTCGGCGAGGAGGAGCCCGGCGCGCGGCACCACCTGCCCCAGCAGGAACAGCGCGCACAGATCGTCCAGTACGGACCGGGCGCCGGGGTCGGTGACGCGGGCGCAGGCCGCCGCGAACGCGTCGGCGGCCAGGCCCGCCGCGTGGGTCCCGACCAGGTGCAGGGCGGCGTCGGAGGCGTTGTTCCAGCGGGCGAACGCGTCCTGGGCCCGGCTGCCGGTGCCGCGCAGGTCGCGGCGGGCGGCCAGGTGCCAGTGGCGTTCCGCCGCGGCCAGCGCCCGGCGCAGGAGGTCCGGATCGGCCGGGCTCTCCGCGCCGGTGGCCTCCGGGACCCGCGCGACGGGCTCCCGGCCGAAGATCATCTCGGCGCCGGCCTTGCACCAGACGGCCAGGTTGTCGCCCTCGGCGGTGATCGCGCCCTCCGCGTTGGCCGGGTACTCCGCGAGCCCGTTGACCGGGAACAGCGCCCGCGCGCCGCAGCGTTCGCGGCACTCGATGGTGATGTCCCGGGCCTGCCAGGTGATCCAGCCCTTGACGACGGCCACCAGGCGCTCGTCGTCCGTGCGGTCGGCGGGTGTGCCGGCGGCGGGCGCGGGGTCGGCCCAGCGCGCGGTGGCGTACCGGTGGAGGAACGTCATGGCGTAGGCGGTCGCGACGCCGGCGAGCAGCCGGGCGTGGTGGCTGCGGTGCGCGACCAGTGGGACGCGGCGTCCGCCGGGTCCGGAGACGTGCCGCAGGTGCCCGTAGCGGGTCGCGATGGCGAGCGCGGCCCGCGAGCCGCCCAGGGTGCTCGCGCTCATGCACAACTTGCCCGTCGTCACCCGGCGGATGGCGTGCAGGAAGCGCTTGCGGGTGCTGCCCACGGCACTGGTGAAGGTGCCGTCCGGCGACAGGCGTCCGTGCGCGCCCTGGAGCAGGGCGGTGCGGGGCAGCCGGACGTGGTCGAAGGCGGTCACGCAGTGGTCGACCGGGCTGCCGACGCGTTCCGGCAGCGGCTCCACGGTGATGCCGGGGAGGGGGCTCCCATGGTGGTCGGTGAGCGGGGTGAGGAAGAGGAAGACGCCCTCGTCGCGGTCCCCGACGAGCAGCCGGGCCGCGACGACCGCCGTCTTGGCGCCGCCCGCCGGGCTCGTGTTGGGCATGTACTTGCGCGCGCCCGGGTGGGGGGTGTGCAGGACGAACTCCCCGCGCTCGGCGTCGTACCGGGCGACGGTCTCCAGCGCGGCGGCGTCGTTCCCGTGCGCGTCCTCGGTGCACAGGAAGGTGCCCGTCCGGGTGAGCGAGGCGAACTCCTCCGGATCGCGGGGCGGCGACACGTCGTCGTCGAGCAGGCTGCCGAGGAACAGGTTGTAGTGGATCCCGGCCACGGTCGCCGTCGCGCCGTCCACGACCGAGGCCCATTCGTGCAGCGCGGCGAGGGCGCGCGGGTCGCGGGCCAAGTCGGCGGGGGACACGGGGAGTTCGTCGTTGATCCTGCGCAGGCGCTCGTAGGCGAGTCGCCACCGCTCCCCGGCCGGGGTGTCGCCGGGGTGGCGGAACAGGTCGGCCGAGACGGCCTTGCGCCAGTGCGCGTGGAGGGCGGTGTCCGCGGGTCCTTCGTGGAAGAGGAGTTCCGTCAGCCGGGCCGGGTCGGGGGCGGGGTGCGCATGGTTGATCGTCACGCCGGGTTCATCGACCGGAGCGGCCCGGAGGAAACGGCCCTCTCCCCGTCGAAGTCGATCAGACGGGGCGCGCCTGTGCACGCGCCGCCTGTGCATGCGCCGCCTGTGCTTCGCCGGGGCCGCGGGGAGCCGTCGCCGCCGACGCATGGCGCGCCGAAGCGTCCGGCGGTGTCGGCCGCGCCCTCGGGGCTCCACCGGGCGCGGGGCCTGACGGAGGACGGGGGGCCGGGCGCCGGAAGGTGCCGCTCCGCGCCACGCCGCGGCCCGGGCGTCACTTCCGCAGCACGGATCCCATCCGTACCGCCGCCTCCGCCAGATGGTCGCGACACTCCGTGAGTTGGTCCGGCGTCACCCCGTGGTCGCGCGCCGCGTCGCGGATCTCGTCGCGGAAGCGGTCCAGCAGGCGGTCGAGGTCGCGGGCCGGGTCGGCGGAGTGGGTGTAGTCCATCGACACCCACTCGGGGGCGTCCGCGCGCTCGACGTGCACCGTCGGGCCGGCCTCGGGGCGGCCGCCCGCCAGCGTGCCGAGCTCCTTGGCCAGCGCGGTGACGCCCTCCACGAGGCCGGTCGGCCAGTCACCGCGCCGCGCGTGCTCGCGGACCTGCTCCTGGACGCGCTCCTTGATGCGGAGCACCTCCTCGCGGGTGTGCTCCTGGGCCTGCCGCGCCTGGCGGCGGGCCTGCTGGGCCTCCTGGTGGGCCCGCCGGCTCTCCTCCTTCGCCCGGCGCGCCTGCTCCTTCCACTCCTCCTTGGCCCGGCGCAGCTCCTCCTTCATCCCGGCGAAGTGGTCGCCGGCGTCGGTGCCGTCCGACCGCAGCCGGCCCGCCGCCTCGCGCAGCTCGCGGCGCAGCGCTCCGGCCGCGCCGCGGACGTCCTCCTGGATGTCGGCGGCCAGGGCCGTGACGGACTCCTGGATCTCCCGTTCCAGAGCGGTCAGTTCGGCGGCCCGGCCGCCGAGCTCGGCGCGGCCCGCGTCGGTGATCGCGTACACCTTGCGGCCGCCCTCGGTGGTGTGGGTGACCAGACCCTCGGCCTCCAGCTTGGCCAGGCGCGGGTAGACGGTGCCGGCGGACGGGGCGTAGAGCCCCTGGAAGCGCTCCTCCAGCAGCCGGATGATCTCGTACCCGTGGCGCGGGGCCTCGTCGAGCAGCTTGAGCAGGTAGAGGCGGAGGCGGCCGTGGGCGAAGACGGGGGGCATCAGAGGACCTTTCCCTGGGTGGGGGCGTCGGCGGGAGCGGCGGGCGTGGCGTGCGCGTCCTGTGCGTGGGGTGCGTCGGGTGCGTCGGACCCACCGTGCGCGCCGTGCTCGTCGTGCTGGTCGGGCCCGTCGTGCTCGTCGGGGAAGGCGTCGGCGGCCGGGGGCCTGCGCAGGACGGCTATGGCCCCCGAGACGCTGGTGACCCGCACCAGGCCGGTGGCCCGGCCCAGCCGGCCGGTGAGGCGCCGGCCGGCCCACTCGCCGGACGGCCGGAGCTCGCCGAAGGCGTTGGACACGGCACCGGTGGCGGTGCCCGCCTCCACGGCGGCGTCCGTCGAACCGGGCAGGCGCAGGGCGACGTCGCCGGAGACGGTGGTCAGGTCCAGGGAGGGGGCCGGGCCGGCCCCGGGAGCGCCGGATTCGGGTTCGGCCAGGTCGATGACGATGCCGCCGGTGACCGTCTCGGACTTCACCGCCTCGCTCCGGCAGTCGACGAGGGTGAGGTCCCCGGAGACGGAGTTGTGCCGCAGTGTCCCGGAGAGGGACTGGGCCTCCACGTCGCCGGAGACCGTCTCGGCCCGGACCGTGCCGGTGAGGCCCACCAGCGTGGCGTTCCCGGTGACACTGCGGACGTCCGTGGCGCCGGAGACGCCCGACACGACGGCGTGCGCCCCCACGACGCCGACCCTGACCCGGGTGCCGGTGGGGACCGCCAGCGTCACCGTGACCGAGCGGTGGCGGATGCCGCGGGCGAGTCGGCTGAGGATGCTCTTCCAGGCGAGGTCCTCGTATCCGACCGTCAGCGCTCCACTCTTGTGGGTGACAAGGAGGGGCGCCCCCGAGTGCGCGGAGAGCTCCAGGCGGGCGGGGCCCGTGTCGGTGCCGACGATGTTGACGGCGCCGTTCGCCAGGCGCACTTCCAGGGAGGTGACCGGCTCCTCGAAGGTCAGGTTCTCGGGTGCGGTCAGCGACCACTCCGACGGCGTGGGCATGCGGGCCTCCTGTGCGGCGTGGGCCGGTAGGGAAAAGGCGTACGGGCGCGGTCGGCGCGACTGTCGGGGCGTGCGAGGCGAGCCCACGGCATATCGCGTCTTATCGCGTCTCTGCTCAACACGATATATCGCGGATGCGTGAAGTCAAGCCCGACGCGGTGGCATAGCGTTGGCCCATGTCCGCTACCGATCACCTCCCGGCCTCGGGGTTGCTGCTGCTCTGCCGGGCCGCCCCCGACCGCGTACGACCCGCCGCGCAGCTGCTGCGGCGGCCGATGCTCCTGGCCCCGGCGGGCGAGGGCTGGAGCGTCCTGGTGCCCGCCGCGGAGTCCTGGCGCGACACTGGCACCCACCTCGCCGCGGTCGCGGGGGACTGGGCACACGCGCTGACGGCGGCGGACAACTGGCCGGTCGTCGGCCTGTGGTGGGACGCGGACGGCGCGGGCTTCGTGGTGGCGGCGGGCTTCCGCCGCACGGTGGGCCACACCTGGCTCCCGGACGGCACGCCGCTCGGCGAGGAGGAGGCGCTGACCGCCCTCCGCGCCCGGCTCGGGCTCGATCCGGTGCTCGACGGGGCGGCGCTCGACCGGCTGACGCGGCCCGACGCCGAGGCGGACGGGGCCGCCCGCGTTCTCGGTCTCGCCGCCGTGCTGTCCCGGGCGGGGCTCCGGCTCGGTCCGGGCGTCGTTCCCGGGCTGGCCGCCGGGCGGCTTTGTGAGGCGGCCGGCGTGCTTCCCGGTGCCGAACCCGTGGATTGGCCCGGGTGGCGGGCCGCGGTGTGCGGTGGGCTGGGGGCCGCCGAGCGGGGGGTGCTCGGGGCTTGGACGCGGGGGCCTCGGGGGCGGGCTCTCGGTGCGGCCGAGGTCGCCGCCGGGGTCGCGCTGCTGGCGTGGTCGCGGTCGGCGTCCCGCTGTGGCGCGCGGCGCGCGTGGCGGGCCGCGGGAGGTGTGCTTGTCGCCGACGGGGCGTTGTCGTTGTTGTACGACCGGTGGCGGGCGGGGCGGGGCGGTTCCTGAGGCGCGGCCCCGCCGGGGGCGGCCTACGGGCGGGTGGTGCCCCTGTCCCGCCCTTTCACCGTTTCCTGCGGGGGCCGCGCCCCCGCGCCCCCGAAGCGCCCTTCGGGCTCCCCCGGAGGGGGCACCCCCAGTCCTCAAGCGCCGGACGGGCTGGTGGTGGGCGGGGGCAGGCTGTTACTCGTCGTCCTCGTCGTCCAGCCGCGCCAGCCACGTCGCCAGACGCTCCACCGGCACCTCGAAGTCCGGGTTGAGGTCGACGAAGGTGCGCAGCTGTTCGGCGACCCAGCCGAGGGTGACCTCCTCCTCGCCCCGTCGGTTCTCCAGTTCCTCGATACCGCGGTCGGTGAAGTACAACGCTCTCTCCGTCAACAGGTCGACTGGGGTCAGGATCGTCCCAAGGATAGGCGGGGGCGGCCGTTCCCGGAGCGGGGCGTTGGCCAGGACCTCTCGCGCCCGTCACGTCCGAGGGCTAGCCTGCTGCATCATCGCGGTGACGGCAGGCGGTGCCGGCGCGACGACGGGGGGACGCGTGATGGACGGGATCACCCAGGTGCGGCTCGACGACGGCACGGTCGTGTGGGCCAGGATCAGCGAGGCGCAGGAGCTCCGGGCGACCGGGGACGGCGGGTACAAGGACTCCACGGCGGCGCGCCGCGTCGCCCAGCTGGCGAGCGGGCTCGCCGACACCGTGCGCGGGGTCGTCGACTCGCTGCGGATGGGAGTCGCGGCGGCGCGGCCGCAGGAGGTGCAGGTGCAGTTCGGCATCGAACTGTCCGCCCAGTCCGGCCAGGTCATCAGCCTGATCACCGACGCGGGGGGCAAGGCGTCGATCAACGTGACGCTCACCTGGAAGGAGAGCGGACCGGCCGCCGGCGGCGCACCCGGGGCGCCCACGACCCCCAGTGCTCCTTGAACCCCCATGAAGCCACCGTGCGCCGGTCCGTCGTCCGCATCTCCGGGGCCGGCGGCGGGCAGGAACCCGACGACGACCGGTTCTGGGGCACGGGGTTCTACATCGCCCCCGGCTGGGCCCTGACCTGTGCCCACGTGGTGGGGAACGGGGGTGGCGGCGTGCTGGACGGCACCACGGCCATCGACGTCACGGACGGCGACGAGCGCGTCCACGAGGGCAGGGTGGCGTTCGTCCTGCCGCGCCCGGACGACCCCGAGCGCCCGCCGGACCGCTGGCCGCTGCCCGACCTGGCGCTGGTCGAGGTCGCGCACGCGCAGGGCGCCGAATGCCTCTGGATGAGCGACCGTTCGGCGATCGTCCCGGCCGACGTGGCCGTCTACGGCTGGTCCCGGGAGACCGGCGAGCTGGGCTGGCGCTACGGCACCGGCACCGCCGCCGGCGGGGACGGCAGCGGTCGGGCGATGCTGCTGCGCGGCGAGATCCCCGTGGAGGGTTGCTCCGGCGGCCCGGTGGTGGACACCGGCCGGGGCGCGGTGATCGGGGTGAGCAAGGGGCGCGGGGCGCACAACGGGCTCGCGGTGCCGGTCACGGCGCTGCGCCGGATCGCCAACGACCGGCCCGGGCGCGACCGGCTGCACTCCGTCGTCCGCGCGCACGACCGCTACCACCTGCGGCACTACCGCGCGGTGGGCGCCGGCCGCAGCTGGACCGGCATCCAGAAGGGGCTGCGCCCGGCGGTCGAGGGCTTCACCCCGGTGCTGCGCACCCAACTGTTCGCCCGCCTCGCCGAGCTGAGCCAGCCCCGGACGCCGGGCGAGGTGATGGCCCTCGTCGACCAGGCCAAGAGCCGGGTGATCCAGGACCCCTACCAGCCCGGCGTCGAGCACGACCCGCGCACCTGGCGCGAGGGCGTCGGCCTCCTGTACGACCTGCGGGACGGCGCCGAGGGCCGCGGCGACCGCACGGGCTGGCCGGGCGCCGGCTCCGGCCCGGGCCGGGACCTGGAGCTGGAGGCGGTCCTGCTGTACGCGGCCTGGGTGGCGGCGGCCGTCAGCCGGCTCGGCGACCCCGCCGACGCCGGCCCGGTGAGGGAGCTGGCCTGCTGGGTGACCGGCAAGGCGGACCAGGTGCAGGACGTCATCCGCAAGGAGGTCCACAGGATCCTGCACGGCCGCTCCGACCCCGGGCCCGACCGTCCGGTGCCGTCCGCCGGCGTCGTCCTGGTCAAGGACCGGCCGGGCCCGGTGGAGCCCGCGGACGAGACCGACCTCCGGGCCCGGGCCGACGTGCTCGTGGAGGTCGACGCCCTGATGTACGGCGACCGCTACCCGTGGCGCGTCAAACTGCTCGGCCAGGACGACCGGATCACCCCGTTCCGCGACGACGCCAAGGGTGCCCGCCGGGCGGAGCTCCGGGAGGCGCTGCGCGAGCCGATAGCCGAGGCGCTGCGCCAGGGCGACGTGGGCGAGCACTTGGCGGCCGTTCGGCTCGTTCTGCCGCGCGAGCTGTACGACGAGCCGGTGGCCGACTGGCGGCTGGTGCCGCCCGGCACGGACGACGACGGATTCGACCCGCACGGCATGCCGCTCGGCCAGCGCCGCGTCGTGGTGGTCCGGGACCGGCGGCGCCGGGACCGGCGCACCTTCCCGGAGTGGCAGCGGCGGTGGAACGGCTGTACGGCCGGTCCGATGACCGCCGTACCGCTGCGCGCGGAGGTGCCCGTCCCCGGGCACGGAGCGCGCCGGCCGGAGAGCAAGCACGCGGCGTACGCCCGGCTCTTGGACGCGGACCCGGCCGCCGTCCCGGTCTACTGCGGTCCGGTCTCGCACGGCGCGGGCGCCCTGGCCCTGGACGCGGCGCTCGCCGCCGGACACGCGGTGGTGATCTGGCGCGGATGCGC
>NZ_JAIQLH010000181.1 GCF_020037025.1 Streptomyces huiliensis
CGCTCGCCGCCGGACACGCGGTGGTGATCTGGCGCGGATGCGCCGGGGAGCACACCGATTGCGCCGAATTCCACGACGAGGTCTCCCGACTGGTGTGCGAGGCGGTCACCGCCGAGGGACTCCACCGCCGGATCCGCAACCTGCGGATCCGCTGCGCCGACCCCGAGCAGCCGGACGAGACGGCGCGTTGGGCCAGGTCGATCGCCCTGCTCCTGGACCCGCCGGAGCATCCGGCGTCGCACGGTCCGCCACTGTCCGAGCCGGGTATGCGCCCGGGAGGCGCGCCGTGAAGGTGTCCGGACGGAGTGACAGGGAAGTGACAGGGAAACGACGGAGCGAGACGGACCAGACGGAAAGGCTCGGCAGGCCGCGCCCGGACCGGTACCGTCGTCCGGGGAGCGGAAGCGGCGACGGCGGACGCGTGGGGGCCCGGCCGGCGACAGCCGGGAGAGCCACGCCGGCAACGAGGAGCCCGATGTGAACGATTGGCGCATCTACCGGGGAGCCGGCCTGCCGCACGACGGCGTCCGGCGATTGCCGCCGCCGCCCCCCTGGCGCGACTTCGCCGCGGCCGGGCCCGACACCGGCGCCGGCACGGACCCCAGCGCGGCCCGCCGGCTGGGGGTGCAGCGCCGGCTGGTGGAGAACCACCACCCGCGGCCCGAGGAGGTCGAGGCGGTCAACGCCGCGCTCTACCTGCGCCGTCCGCTGCTGGTGACGGGCACGCCCGGAACCGGAAAGTCCACCTTGGCCCACGCGGTCGCCTACGAGCTCAAGCTCGGCCGGGTGCTGCGCTGGCCGATCGTCAGCCGCTCCACGCTGCGCGACGGCCTCTACCACTACGACGCCATCGCCCGGCTCCAGGACGTCCAGCTGGAGCGGGCCGGCGCCGACGTCGGCGAGCGCCACTCCATCGGCTCCTACCTGCGACTGGGCCCGCTCGGCACCGCCCTGCTCCCCGCGGAGCAGCCTCGCGTGCTGCTCATCGACGAGCTCGACAAGAGCGATCTCGACCTGCCCAACGACCTGTTGAACGTGCTGGAGGAGGGCGAGTTCCGGATCCACGAGCTGGAGCGGATCGCCGACCGCGAGCCCGAGGTCGAGGTCGGGACGGACGACGGCGGCCGGGCCGTGGTCCGCGAGGGACTGGTCCGCTGCACGACGTTCCCGCTGATCGTCCTCACCTCCAACGGGGAGCGCGACTTCCCCGCCGCCCTGCTGCGCCGCTGCATCCAGCTCGACCTCGAACCGCCGGGCGAGGAGCAGCTGACCGCGATGGTCCGGGCGCACCTCGGGGACGACGCGGTGACGGACGGGAGCGAGCTGATCCAGCGCTTCCTGCGGCGTGAGCCCGGCGAGGTGGTCGCCGCCGACCAGCTGCTCAACGCCCTGTTCCTCACCCAGCACGCCCCCAGCGCGGAACGCGTCACCCGAGAACGGCTCGCCGACATGCTGATGCAACCGCTGGACCGCCCGAGGTGATGAGCGATGACGGCGCCCCCCGAGCCGTGGCTGGAGGAACTGGTCGGCCGGTTGCGGGCCACCTCCCAGGATCTGACCGCCGAGGAGATAGCCGACGCGGTGTGGCTGGCCGAACGGATGTCCCCGGACGCCGGTGCGCGCACCTCGCCGGGGGACGACTCCGAGCCCGCGACCGTTGAGACCGCCCACGTCAAGATCGGACGGCCGTTCGCGCTCATGGACCGCGAGCGGGAGGCCGGTGCGCCCGCCGCGACCGGTGGGGAGCCCGCGCCCGGGGACCCCGTCACGGTCTGCGCGGGCGCACGGGACGGGCGGGACGCGCGCGAGAACGCGGCGGCCGGGGGCCGGTGGGCGGGTGCGGCCCGCGCCGCGGACACCGTCGAGCGGACGTTCCCCGTCCGCGTGCCCTCCGCCGCCTCCCTGCCCGGCCTGCTGGGCCTGCAGCGCGCCCTGCGCCCGCTGCGCGGCTACCGGTCGCTCGCCGCGCCCCCGCGCGGGCCGCTGGACGAGGACGCCACCGCCGACCGCGCCGCGCGCACGGGCCTCGTCCACCCCGCCTACCGGCCAGGCGAACGGCAGGCGGCGTCCATGCAGTTACTGATGGACACCTCTTCGTCCATGGTCGTCTGGGAGCGGATGCTGGACGAAATGGAGCAGCTCTGTTCGCAGTTGGGCGTCTTCCGGGACGTCCGGGTGCGGTATCTGCACCGGGCGTCCGACGGCACGCCCCTGATCGCCACCTCGGCGGCCGGCGGCGCCGTCGGCACGTCACGTCAACGTCCGCGCCCCGCCGATCAGTTCCTCGACCCCTCAGGACGCCGGCTCACCCTGGTCATCAGCGACTGCGTGGGCCCCATGTGGCAGGAGGGGCGCGCCCAGCGGCTGCTGCACCGCTGGTCCGCGACCGCGCCGCTCGCCGTCGTCCAGCCGCTGCCGCCCCGGCTGTGGCCGCGCACCGCGCTGCCCGCCGAGGCCGGCACGCTCACCCGCGGCCCGATGTCCGGCGGCCGGCTCGGCTTCGAACCGGACGCCTTCGGGCCGCCGCCCCCGCCGGGCGCGCTGCCCGTGCCCGTCCTGCTGCCGGTCCGCGAGGCGCTGGGCGCGTGGGCCCGGCTGCTGTCCGGCACCGGGCGGACGACCGTGCACGGCGCGGCCGGCTGGGTGCTCCCCGAGCATCCGGCGACGGCCCCGCCGCCCCAGGAGGAGGGCGCCGCACCGACCGCCGACGCGCGGCTGGCGGCCTTCCGCGCCTCCGCCTCGCCCGGCGCCCTGCGCCTGGCGGTGCATCTGGCGGCCGTGCCCCTGGCGTTGCCCGTGATGCAGGTGGTGCAGCGGGCGATGTTGCCCGACACCGGACCCATGGAGCTGGCCGAGGTGCTGCTCGGCGGGCTGCTCCACCGCGTCCCCGCCCCGACGGGCGCGGACGCCGTCACCGGCCCGTGGTACGAGTTCGCCGACGGCGTGCGCGAACTGCTGCTCCAGTCGCTCGGCGTGGACGAGGCCACGCTGGTGCTCAAGCACTGCTCCGACTACGTGGAGCGGCACTTCGGCCGGACCGCCCGCAACTTCTCGGCCCTCGCGGTCGCGCGGCTCCGCGGCCACCCCGTGCCCGACACCGGCGCCGACGACCCCGACTCCGCCGGCTCCGCCGACTCCGAACCGGAGCTGTTCGCCCGGGTCCCGGCCCGGGTGGTGCGCTGGTACCGGCCGACACCCCCCGAGACCGGGCCGGTCGGCGAGGCGGCGGGCCTGCTGCGGCTCTGGCACGACCAGGGCGACTCCGCCCTGCTGCACGAGGCCCGCGAGCTCGTCACCGCGCCGGCGGCGGCCCCGCTCGCCGGGCTCACCGGCGACGGCCGCGACGAGGCGGTACGCGCCCGGTTCGTGCTCGGCGGCGTCCTGCTGGCGCTGGCCGGCACCGAGGCCGTCCGCGATGACGCCGCCGGCCGCCGCGAGCTGCTGGACCGGTCCGTCGCCCTGCTCGCCGAGGCCCACGCGCACACGCCCCCCGGCACCGGGGAGCGCACCGCCGCCGGCACCGACGCGCACACCGCCACCGGCCTCGAACTGGCCGCCGCGCACTGGGCCCGCTGGCGCGCCGACGGCGACCGTGCCGACCGCGCCGACCTCAGGGCCGCCGAGGCCGTCCTGCGCGCCCTGCCGCCCCGCACCGACCGCCGGCTGCGGCTGGGCCGGGTCCTGCTGGCCCTCGCCGAGTCCGGCGCCGAGTCCCGAATCCCGCGTGCCACCGAGGCCGCCGTCGAACTCCGCGCCGCCTGCGAGCTGCTGGAGTCCGAGGACGCGCCGGACGGGCGGCGCTGCGCCGCTTTGCTGGACCTCGGCCGGGCTCTGCGGCTGGCCGGCGAACCCGCCGACGCCACGCTCGCCGTCCTAGACCGGGCCGCCGAGACGGCCGCGGACGAACTCCAGTCGCTCTACGCCCACCTCGAACGCGCCCGCGTGCACGCCGGCGCGGGCGACGGCCCGCGCGGCGACGAGGCGTACACCGCCGCCGTCGCCCTCACCGGCCGCGACAGCCCGCGCCGCTGCTCGCTGCTGACCGAGTGGGGGGAGTGGCTCCTCGGCCGCGCCGAGGCGGCCGGGCCGACGGGTGACGCCGGGACGGTCTCCCGCGCCGAGGCGGTGCTGCGCGAGGCGTACGCCGTGAGCCCCGGGCGCTCGCCGCGCCGCCCGCGCCTCCAACTGCTGCTCGGGCGCGCCCTGATGCTGCGCTTCGGCCGGCTCGGCTTCCTGCCCGACCTCTACGAGAGCTGCCACCTGCTGGAACAGGCGGCCCGCCGGGCGCCGGACGGCAGCACCCGGGCGGAGGCCTGGCTGGAGCTGGGCACCGCCCGGCTCGCCCTGCGCGAGCGGTCGCCCGGCCTGCCGCTGACGGACGCGGCCGACGCGTTCGCCGCCGCGGCGGAGCAGGCGCGCCGGAGCGCCGGGGACGAACCGGGCTCCGTCGTCGCCGCCCGCGCCTCGCACCGCTACGGCGAGGCCCTGGAGCGGATGGGGCTGCGCCGGCAGGCCCTGGCCGCGTACCGGGCCGCGGCGGGGGAGTGGCGCGACCTCACCGCCCGGCTGGCGGAGGTCCCTTGGGACGAGGTCGCCGCCACCCGGGAAAGCGTCGCCCGCCTTTCCGGCGGATGACCGGACGTGGTCCGAACGGGTTTCCGGATTACGGCGCCCGGGAAGAACCGAGCAGCCGCGAGGGGGCCGTCGACCGGAAGCCCGGCGCGCCGCGGCAGGGACCTTGGCAGGGAGGAGCAGAGGGTGCCCAAGCACAGGAACGCCGCCGCGTCGGGCCCTGCGGCCGGAGCGGGGGCGCCGCCGCCGCTGCCCGACCTCCGCGGCGTCGGCCTGCGCGGCCTGCGCGTCCTTCGGGACCCCGGCCTCGCCGCCGCCGTCGACAGCACGCTCCGGCGGCCGGCCGAACTGGACGAGACCTGGTACTCCAGCGGTCACCAGGGGGGCCGCCTGCGGGAGCCGGCGGAGGCGGCCGGGGCGGGCGCGTGACCCGCGGCGAACCGGCCGGGGAGCCCGCGAAAGGGTCACCATCCGGCCAACCGGCCGCGCCCGCGCGGCGGGGCGGCGGCGGGCACGGCGCGGAGGCACGGACTCCACTGCGCTCCCGGCCGGGCCCGGACGCGTTCCGGACGGCCGACGCGGCCCCTCCTCCGGAAGGCCGCCGCCCTCCTGACGCCGGTCGGGCCCCCGGCCGGGGGCGGGCCGAGATCGCCGCTCCGGTTGGTGACGCCGCCTCGCCCGGGGATACCGGCTCGCCCGGCGGCGCCGTTCACGCCGCGGACGCCCTGCGGCCTCCGGAAGGCCGCCGTCCTCCCGGCCCCGCCCGAGCCACCAGCCCTGCCCGGGCCACCGGCCCCGCCCGAGCCACCAGCCCTGCCCGGGCCACCGGCCCCGCCCGAGCCACCAGCCCTGCCCGGGCCACCGGCCCCGCCCGAGCCACCAGCCCTGCCCGGGCCACCGGCCCCGCCCGAGCCACCAGCCCTGCCCGGGCCACCGGCCCCGCCCGAGCCACCGGCTCCGCCCGGGCCGAGCCCGGCGGCGCCGCCCGGCCCCCTGCCTCCCCGCCCCCTGGAGCCACCCCGCCCCCCGCCCCCCTGCCCCTCGCCGTCCGGCTCGTGGCGCCGGAGGCGATGGAGCGGCTCGCGCGGACTCGGGCCACGGCCGACGATCTGGCGCTCCTCCGGCACGCCCTGCACAGCAGACGTCTCGTACTCCTCAAGTCCCTGCTGACCCGCCTGGAACGGGACCCGTGCGCCGTGCCCGCCCTCGCGCGGGAGCGGTTCGAGGCGCACTGGAGCCTGATGGAGCGCGCGGAGGCCCGCCACGCGCCGGCGGTGCACGACACCCTCGACTACCCCTCCGTCGGCAACTGGCTCTCCCGCGCCCTGGCCGCCCCCGCAGGCGCGCCGCTCACCGCCGAGCTGGACCACTTCGGGTGCGTCGCCGCCGCCGCGGCGCTCCGCTCGGGCGCCGCCTTCACGGCCGAACTCGCCGCCCCCGGCGGGACGCTGGCCCTCCCCGGCATCGGCCTGCTGGAGGCCGGCGCCCCCGTCGTCCGGCTCACCGCCCGGGCCCGCACCGCCCGGCTCACCGTCCCCG
>NZ_JAIQLH010000182.1 GCF_020037025.1 Streptomyces huiliensis
AGCGCTGAAAGAGCTCACTGAGCCCTTTCCTCAGAGCCCTCGAGGCGGGTGACCGGTCACCGCCGGGAGGGTCGCGGGCGGTCGCCTGGCGGGACCGCGCAGCCGCGCCTTCTCCCAGGCCAGGCGGTCCTTGTGGCGTAAGGACGGCCCGGGCACACGACGGCGCAGCACCCCGGGACGCGTCGGCACGTCCCGGCTGTGTCGTGGCCCCTGGGCTGGCTTGGACGGCCGTGCGCTGTCCCTGCGCGCGGGCTGGTGGTTACGTGGACACCTTGTGCACCCACAGGATCAGGTTGACCAGTGCACCCATCCCGAAGAACCAGCCGAGGATGGTGTAGAACCAGCCCGTCACCTGGTGCAGCCGGCGGGGAGCGGGCGGTGCTACCAGCCGGTCTCCGGCTCGCATGGTGGTGGTCGGGTGCAGCAGGTGGCGGCCGGTGCGGCGCTGGGTGCGTCCGCTCCAGAGGAGGAGGGCTGCTCCTACTGTGGTGAAGGCGGTGAGCTTGAGGTGGTGGGTTGCGGTGTACGTCTGGGCGACGGCAGCAGCGAGGTGTGGGTGCACAGGGGGGCCTTGTTGCGGTGAGGACGTGTGAGCACGCGGTGTCGGCGGGCCGGCGCCCGTCATTGTGCGCTTTCCGGGTGTGGCGGGCTGGGCAGGGCCAGGTGGTGGTTGCCGGGTGGCCGGCCTGCGTGACGGTGTGCCGCAGGCCGGCCAGAGGGCTGGTCACCGCCCCAGTGTGGGGGTGACTGGCTTGTCACTGCCTTGAGGTCGTCAGCTGACGAGTTCGACGGCGGCGTGGGTGCCGTCGTTGTCGACGTTGGTGTACATGCCGACGTTGCCGTTGTTCCAGCTGATGAGAACGTCGTTGATGCGGTCGTTGTCGGCGGTGAAGGCGCCGGTGGACAGCAGGTGGGCGTTCTCCAGGAGGAGCCGGCCTCGCGGATGCGGGTGCGGCCATGGTAGCCCTTGGCGTCGACGCCGGGGAAGATGCTCGTCTCGCCGCTGTTCCAGCGGATGAGCAGGTCGTCGGTCTTCTTGCCGGTGAACTGCCCGGAGCTGACCTGCGCGGCGCCACTCCAGGCCTTGTCGGCCTTGGACAGCTGGGTGTGGGCGGTGAGCTTCTTGGAGTCGACGTCGGCGAACATCGCGGTCGAGCCGTCGGCCCACACCACGATCAGGTCGTCACGGCGGGCATTGGGGGTGTAGCGGCCGACGGCGAGCTTGCGTGCGTTGAGCCAGGTCTTGTTCGGCTCGCGGAGCTTCTTCTCGTCGTGGGTGCCCTTGGTGTCGAGGTGGGCGTATTCGGTGACCTCGCCGTCCTTCCAGTACACGGCCAGGCCGTCGGTGCTGCTTCCGGTGAAGCTGCCGCCGGCGACACCGCGGGCGTACTTCCAGTCGCTGCCCGCCTTGGCGATCTTGTGTTCGGTGACGAAGGCGGCCTTGGGGTCGGTGCTCTCCGAGCCCTCGAAGATGCTGGCGGAGGCGTCCTTCCAGACTACGAAGAGGTCCATGTGCCGCTTGCCGCCCGGGGCGGCGGTGAAGTGGCCGGAGGCGAGGTAGGCGGCGTTCTTCCAGTTGGCCCGGCCCAGCACGCCGCGGTAGGCCACGGACTTCACCCAGGCGGCGACGTCGTCGACGCGGCTGGTGACGGCGTCCTTGCGGGTCTCGCTCGCATCGGTGCCGAAGCAGCCTCCCTGCCAGGAGCGGCTGTTGACGCCCACGACCTCGTAGCGACCACCGATGTCCCTGAAGGCCGGCCCGCCGGTGTCTCCCTGGCAGACGGCGGCGTCCGGCGTCTTGCCCGTCAGCGTCGCGGTAGCTCCCTGCACCTGGCCAACGGCGAAACCGGCGGCGTGCAGCCGGTCCGGGACCCACTCGTCCTTCGTCCGCCCGTACCCGGCGACCCGCAGCTCCTCGCCTTCGAGAGGTGCGTGGGAGGTGATGTCGGCGGGGGTGATGCCGGTGACCGGGGCGGCGAGACGGGCCATGACCAGGTCGCGGTCGCTGCGAGGAACGAGCTCGACGACGTCGGTGGTCGTGCCGCCGCCGTGGGCGAGGTCGGTGCGGCCGATGGTGGCGGTGGTCTTCCGCTGCGGCGCGCCCGCGGGGACCTTGAGGCTCTGGGCGGGGTTGTCGGCGAAGCAGCTGGCCGCGGTGAGCAGCCACTGCTTTTCCACCAGGGCGGCGGTGCAGCTGCGTTCGCCGCCGATGTCGAGTTTGGCGACGAAGGTGTAGGAGCCGCCCTTGAGGGCGTCTCCGACGACGGCGTGGGCGGGGGCGGTGCTCAGCAGGCCGGCGGTGACGGCGGTGGTCAGGAGGCTGGTGGCCCACGCGGCGCGCGGACGGGAGGCAGGCATGGTCGTTCCTTTATGCGGGGGCCTGTCCGGCAGACGGCCGGCAGGAGGGCAGGGCAGAGGGAGTTGTGGGTCAGCCGGTGACGCGGAGCTTGACCAGGACGGTCGGCTTGCCGGGCGGGTTGGCGCTCTCGCCGACGCCTTCGGCGCCGTTCTTCGCCACGTTGACGGTCTGGGTCTTGCCCTCGGAGGTGAGGTTGGCCTGGACGGCGTACTCGCCGGTCATGATGGAGAAGACCTTGGGGATCTCCAGTTCCAGGAACCCGGTCTTGCCGGTGCCGGTGACTTTGAAGCAGTACTGCCCTTCCGCGGTCTGACGTGTCATGACCCGGATGTCCTGGGCGGTGTTGCAGTCCGCCAGGAGGATGTGCCCGTCTCCCTTGTGGAGCGCGATGCCCTTCTCCTTGAGGATCTGCGCCGCGTTCGGGTACTCGAAGGTCTCCACTGCGAACGGCGGGGTGGCGGGGTCCGTGCCGGGGTCGGCCGCAGCAGGGCCCAGAGTGCCGGCGGCCACGGCGATCGTGGCTGTCGAAATGGCGCTGGCCCGCAGAGCTCTGCGCATGCGAAGCATCACTGGAATTTCCTTTTATGGTTCAACGAAAAATGAGCTGTTATGCAATGGGGTAATTCCGCCCCGGGGAAACTGTCATCCCCGAAGGCTGGGCCTGACACCCCCTCGGCTCCCGATTGCTTGCGCCTCACGCAAAGTAATTTCACATGCCACGCGTAGGCAACTTGCTCACCCTGTGTGGCGCTGGCAGGCCGTCCTGACCTGCCCTCACCTGGCCATATAGTGGCTTGGGTTCCCTCCGAGGGTCGACCGCCGAGCCTATATGCTGGCCCCTCCGAAGCCCCAAGAGGGAAACTTGCAGAAAGCATCTACTTTAGTGAGAGACAAACAGAGAAGAGCTGGCGTCGCCTTTCCGCCGGCTCTGAGAGTCCTGAGCGCAGGGCTGTTGCCTATGACGCTGATGGCCGCCCTGATCCAAGCAAAACCCGCTCAGGCCGCCGGAACACCGGCTCAAAGCGGAGATGGACCCACCAGCACGATCCCCGCTACGGACCGCGGTCGCATCCTGCAACTGTGGATCGACGGCGGCCCGGCCACCAAAGCAGCCGCCGAAGCGGCGCTGACAGGCACAGATGACGACGCGCCTTCCTGGCCAGCGAGAAGGACATCGCTGAGCTTCACGATGAACGGATCGCAACCGCACAGCTGTTGAACTTGGGCGGCAGCGGACTTCGCGAGACAGCGCAGAAGGCGCTCACCGGCTCGCGGGAAGACCTGCGCAACTTCCTCAAGGACGGCTGGAAGTCTCCGCTGGAGCAGGACCAGCGCGTGCGGGTCGCCCAGATCATCAGCGCGGGCGGTCCCGGCGTCCGAGAAGCAGGCGGGAAGGCCCTCAAGGGATCGATCCAGGACGTTCGAGCGTTCCTCACCGACGGCCAGTTCACCGCACGCGATGCCGACGACCGCGTCCGGCTCGTGCAGATCATGAGTGCTGGCGGCCCAGCCACCAAGGCAGCTGCAAAAAACGCCTTGAACGGCTCCATCGAGGACGTCCGCGACTTCCTCACCATCGGCCAGTACACCGCCCGAAACCGTGATCAGGAGCGGGCGAGCATCTCCCAGCTGGCCGAGCAGGCCAAGGAAGCCGGCGAAGAAGCCAAGCGCCAGACCGACGCGGCGAAGGAAGCCTCCGCCCGGGCCGTACAGGCGTCCAAGCTCGCCAAGGACGAAGCCAAGAAGGCGGCCGCGGAGACCGAAGCCGCCCGCAAGGACGGACAGCGCGCAGCCAACGCGGCAGGACGGGCCGCCGAAGCTGCCTCTGGCGCCGCCGATGCCGCCAAGGAAGCCATCGCCGCAGCCCAGGCCGCCAACTACGCGGCCCGCATCGCCTCCGCCGCCGCCCAAGCCGCTGCCGCGGCAGCGGCAGCGGCAGCCGCCGAAGCTGCATCGCGCGCCCGCAACGCCGCCGCGAACGCCGCGATCAACGCCAAGGACGCGGCGAGCGCACGCAAGGCAGCTGACCAGGCCCGCAACGCGGCCAAGGCCGCCAGGACCTCCGGAGATGCCGCCAACCAGGCCGCCACCGCCGCCGAAGCCGCTGAACGGGCTGCCGCCGAAGCCGAGAACGCCGGCGACAACGCCAACGCCGCCGCCGACGCCTCCAACGAAGCAGGGGGCTACGCCGATGCCTCCAGCGCACAGGCGCAACGCGCCAAGCAGTGGGCCCAGACGGCGAAGTCTCATGCCCAGGAAGCGACTCGCGCCGCCAAGGCATCGCGCGCCCTGGCCAGAGAGTCTGCCGCAGCCGCCCGCGAAGCACGTGACGCTGCGAACTCCTCAGCTCAGCACGCAGACGAGGCGGCCAAGGCTGCCGACGAGGCGGCCAAGCACGCGGGCCAGGCGCACCAAGCGGCCAAGGAGTCGACTGGCCACGCCAAGGCAGCCAAAACCGCCGCTGACCAGGCCACGCACGCGGTCGACCAGGCCAACAAGATCCAGGCGATCACCCGCAGAATCGAAACAGAAGAACTCGCCAACCGGACGGCATCCGCTCTTCAGCTGGCCCGGCAGCTGAAGAGGAGCGACGACGAGCGCAAGGCTGCCCTGGCCGGTAGGGCGGACGACGCCCAGAAGCTCAAAGAGGAAGCAGCCAAGCTCGTCAAGGAAGTCACCGACTCTGGGTCCTCTGCCAAGGGTGCGGCCGTCAAGGGCCGGCGGATCGCCTTGCTTGACCTGAAGACCGGCGGCCCCTGGAGCTGCACAGCAGCAAAGAGTGCCCTGAGCGGTGACGACGAGGGCGTCGTCGACTACCTCCGCACCGGGCGGCAGCAGGCCGCCGAGCGGGACGAACGCACCGATGTAGAAGCCCTGGCGGACGAATCTTCATCCGGCGACGTCAGGACAGCAGCGCGCAAGGTCCTCGAGGGCGACGGGCAGAAGGTCCACGCATTTCTGGCAACGGGAGTCCACGAAGCCGCTGCCAACGACTACCGCGTCCTCATTTCCCAGACGCTGAACACTGCCGGGCCTGGAGTCAAGGAAGCGGCCAAAGCAGCCCTCCAGGACAACAGCGTGCAGGCCCTCCGACAGTTCCTCACCACCACGCAGTACACAGCTCGCACCGCTGATGAACAAGTCGAGGCGAGCCGATTGCTGAACAGCAGCGGCGCCGAACTCAAAGAGGCCGCCAGGGTCGCCCTGGAGAGCTCCCCCCAGCAGCTCCACCTGTTTCTCACCGTCGGGCAGTACCAGGCGCGGCGCAAGGACCTCCTGACCTCTATACACGTCTCCGACGTCCAGCACCTGATCGCTGGAGCGGCAAGCGTGGCCCAGCAAGCCCAGAAGAACGCAGCCGACGCCGCCCACACCGCAGCACTGGCTCGCAGGGCCGACACCGAAGCCGCCACATGGGCGGCTAAAGCCCGCGAAGCGTCCGACAAGGCGAAGAAATACGCAGCCGACGCCGCCAAGGCAGCTAAGAGCGCCGAAGATTCCGCAGCGCAGGCCAGAGAATCCGCTCGCACAGCAGAAAAGGCTGAGCAGCAAGCGACACAAGCCGCAGCTCGAGCCCTTGAGGCGGCGACGCGTGCCGAGGGCTCTGCCGCCTGGGCTCGGGACCGGGCAGCCAGAGCCCAGGAATCCGCAAACAAGGCGCGCGACTCCGCACTTTCTGCCGGTAAAGACAAGGCGGCGGCAACCAAGGCTGCCAACGAAGCGTACGCGGCCGAAATCGCTGCAGAGAAAAAAGAAGAAAAGGAGTGGGAGGAAACCGAAGCGCGCTGGCGGCAAGCGCCCGACCCGGAAGACGAAGAAGAAACCGGGGGTCACAAGAGCAGCATTTTCCCGGACTGGATGGTCTCCGGATACCACACAATCGCCAACGGTGCTGAAACCGTAGGCAGGTACGGCAAAGCTATCCTCTTCAACCAAGAGGTCTGGGCCGGAGGTCTGGAGTCAGCCGCCGGCGTCGGCCTCATGTTCCTCGGTGTAGGCGGGGACGCAGGCGGCGGGCTCCTGTGCGCCACCTGGATCGGATGCTTCGCCGGAGCACCGGCGATCGCCATTGCAACAGGCATCGTTACTACTGGCGGCTTCATTGCCGCCGACGGGGCGAACCGCATGGGCAGCGGAATCTACAACGCCCTCCGGGAAGCCCAAGGTAACAGCAGGGGAGCGTCCGGCGGTGACTCGGATCTCGGCTATCATCCCGCACCCGACTACCTGCCCGCCTTCCCTAAAGCCACCAAGGCCAAACCGAAGACGCCCCTGCAAGGTGGCGGCGGCCTGCGTAGACGCTGGAAAGACCCCAAGGGAAAGATCTACGAGTGGGATCAGCAGCACGGGAATGTGGAGGTTTACAACAAGAATGGCAAGCACCTAGGCGAGTATGATCCAAATACCGGGGAGCAGACCAAGCCTGCCAACAAATCGCGTAAGGTTCAAAAATGAAGTATCTCGTCACGGCGTACGATAAAAAATCCGAAGAATTTGCGGGAGAAGCGACGCTTTCTGGGGTCTCCCCTGAATTTCTCGCCGACCTCGTCGGGGTGCCGGTCGGTCAGCTCCTCAACGCATACCCTCTCGACGAGTCTCGTCTGATGAAAATCGCAGAAAAGATCGACTTGAAGTGGGATGTAGGCGCGTGCGACTATTTCCTGGAAGTCGTCGGCGAGTAACCGCAAGACGTTAACAAGATATTCGCGCCGGGCTGAGAAAACCCGAGAAGTATAGAGGCGGCTGCTCTTAACAAGGCGGCCGCCTCTTGCTGCGCACAATGATGTCACTTTATTGAAGGCGCGGCACTGCTGGACACTTTCCTCCCCCGCGCATCCGGCGCCAGCTGGTCGGCTCCTCCCTGGCTCCCTCGGAGCCGCCCGGATGGTCCGTGGGGACCCGGCAGGACGACGACCGCTGCGGGCCCGCGCCAGGGCGAGCTGATGCGGGCGACGCGGGGCGCCGTCGTAGGAGACGTTGGGGGACGCACTCGACGCAGGAAGCGCGGCGCGAGAGTGCCCAGCGAGTGGCGCGGGCCGCTGCAGCGCCGCGGTCTGCCGTTCGTAGGCCGCCGCGCCAGCCGGATCCCGCTCCGCGCCGGTGGGCTTGGCGGCCAGGTGCGCGGCGAAGGCGCGGCGGTAGCTGGCCGAAGCGGACTCCCGGGTCTTCACCGGCCCAGCGGGCACGGCGGCGCCGGCGCAGCAGGGCGCGTGAGGTCCCCCGCCGGTGTCGTGCCGGGCGGAAGGATGCGCAGCGCCCGGCGCCTGCGACGGCATCGTCTTCGCTCGTGACCCGGCCCGCTTCGACTTGTTGAACGACCCGGCCTGCTCCGGGAGCACTTCACGGCGGCGCTCGGCGAGCAGGCGGTCGCCGGATGACCGGCCCGCAGCCGCGGGTGCCCACCGAGCCGGGTGCCCACCGGTTCGGTGGGCACCCGCGCACCCTGGCCGCCCTTGGCGCCGCGGCCCGGCAGCGTGGTCATCACCCCGTACGGCACTGCAGACCCCGCACCGCTCCGCTCCGCTCCCTTCGCGGAGGAGTCACAGCCGTCACACTGCGGGAGCGCACTTCTTACAGCGCACGTAGTTTCGGCCGCCCTTGGGCCCGGTGTGTTCGACGACCCAGGCCCTCGCCTCCTCGGCCGTCTACGACGAGGGCCTCACCCCGCACCTGGCCGCCCTCCTGCCCGAGGGCGGCCGGCAGCGCCGGCAGACCCCCGGCACGTTCACCCTCCCCGCTCACATGGCGTTCTTCTCCGGCTTCCTGCCCAAGCTGCCCCAGCCCAAGCAGCCGCCCCGCCTGTGGGAGTGCCGGCCGCCCGCCTTCAAGACCGTGCCGCCCCAGACGTTCCAGTTCGACGCCCCCAGCCTCCTGGCCGGCCTCGGCCAGCACGGCTACCGCACCTTCTGCGTAGGCGGAGTGACCTACTTCTCCCGCGAGACCCCGCTCGGCAGCGTGCTGCCCGACATGTTCGACGAGGACCACTGGCGGCCCGAGTTCTGCTCGCCCGAGATCGACTCCACCCGCCACCAGGTGGACCAGGCACTCGACCTCGCCGACCAGCACCGCGGCCGGCCGCTGCTGCTGTTCGTCAACGTCTCCGCCACCCACGTCCCCCACGGCCACTACCTCGGCCAGGCGGCCGACACCACCGCATCCCAGCGGGCCTCGCTCACCTACGCCGACGAACACCTCGCCCGCCTGATCACCACCCTGACCGCAACGGACCGCTGGCTGGTCATCATGTGCGCCGACCACGGCGACGCCTACGGAGACGACGGCTACCACGGCCGGGGCATCGCCCACCCCGTCGTGATGAATGTTCCCTATGTCGCCACCGTGCTCGAAGGGCGCCGCTAGGCTCCCTCGTCATGAGCGATGAGGTTTCCCGGCGAGGCCCGGCCCGGGACGCCGCTGTGGTGGTGGCCCGCGACGGCCAGAGCCTCGTCGCCATTCTGACCGCCGACTTCCCCCGCCACGGCGGCGAATTCCTGTTCCTGCCCGGCGGGCGGCGCGAGGACGGCGAGAGCCCCCAACAGTGCGCACAGCGAGAGCTCCAGGAAGAAACCGGCATCACCGCCAGGCGGTGGCAGCCGCTGGGCGCGTACGCCATCACCCTGGAGTCCACCGCCCGTATCCATCTCTTCCAGGCCCGGGACCTCACCCTCGGCCCGCAGCAGCTCACGCCCACCGAGGAGGACTTCAAGCTCTCCTGGTGGCCCATGGCGGACGCCATCACCGCAGCCACCGAAGGCCGTTTCCTCCTCCCGGCCGGCCCTCTCGCCCTGCTGCTGGCCGAACGCGCCGGATAACGCCCCACGCGCTCGCCCGGCACGGCCCGTTGTCGTACCCCGCCGCCATCATCAAGCGCATGGACGACACCCGCGGCCTTACCGCACCCAGCGACCGGCAGATTCCCGCGTGGGCCCACGCCGTCGGACCCGGCTGGGCACCCCTGCTCGACCAGCTTCACCGTGATCTGATCGCTCTCGATCCCGGGCTTGGGACTGGTAGGCCCGCATGTTGAGGTGTCGCGTATTCGCCGGTCTTGCCATTGCTCCGGCTACTCTTCGTAGCTATGGCGTCGGGAGGGGAGCCAGTCGTGGGCATTGGGGACTGCGTGTTCTGCGCCATCGCTCAGGGAGAAGCGGAGGCCAGTGTTGTCCATGAGGACGAGACAGTGCTGGCGTTCATGGATCTTCAACCTGTGACTCCTGGCCATCTTCTGGTCGTTCCCAGGACCCACGCAGTCGGATTGGAAGACCTGGATGTCCGGACTGGGGCGAGGATCTGGGAGGTAGCACACCGTCTTGGGCGGGCACTGCGTCGCTCGGGTCTCCGTTGCGAGGGCGTCAACCTGTTCCTGGCTGACGGCGAGGCCGCCTTCCAGGAGGTCTTCCATGTGCACCTTCATGTCTTTCCGCGGTTCGCGGATGATGGGTTTCGGTTGGATGCCGAGTGGCGAGTGCGTGAGCGCAGTGAGCTCGACGCCACTGCAACAGCCGTGCGTGGAGGGCTGTCCCAAATCCGCGATGGCGTCTTCGGAGCGGGTTCATCGTGAGCGTGAGCGGCCGCCGGGGGCGGATCGGCTCCAGGTGCCGCCGGCTTCGGTGACCAGCCTTGTGGCGGTCTTGTCGTGGTAGCCGAGGGCCTTGGCGATGACGGGGGCCGGGGCTTGGAGGACGAGGTGGCGGATCGATGAGGTCCGGGCCCGCTGGAGAGGAACACCGAGCTCGCGCAGTCCCTCCCGCAGGGTGCCCGGGTGCATCGGCTGGTTCGCCCGGCAACCTGGGAAAAGCCAGCGGGAGCCAGCGTTCACTGCCGGGGTTCTGCCGGGCAGGGCCGTCATGTAGCCCAGCAGCAGGGTCGCGACCGGTTCGGGGACCGGCGAGGGAGGGTCACCGAGCCGCAGCAGAACGTGGGCGTCGTCGCGAAGGACGTCATCGGTGGTCAGACGGACGATCCGGCTCACCGGTTGAGCGAAGAGGAGGACCAGACAGGCGGCGATCCGGACGCGTGGGTCGCTGCTGCCGTCGGCAAGCACCCGTCGCAGGGTGGCGAATCGTTGATGCTGGCCGGGGGGATGCGGGTTCGTCGTCGGCCTGTTCGGGAGGGACAGGCGGGGCATGCGGCGGGTGTCCATGCACCATCGCAGGAATGCCTGAGCCGGTCGCCGGGTGGCGTACTTCTCCGCATGGCAGGCATCGAGGTCGGTCTGAGTGGCCGCATCCAGAGCGACGCCGCGTTCGGCGAGCCACTGGAGGAAGGCTGCGGCCTGGGTGACCTGCTGTCGGCACTCCTGCGTCGTTCTGGCGCCCAAGGAGTGTTCGCGGGCTTTGGTCCGGAGCTTGCGGAGCTGGTGCCAGTGCGCGAAGTGCTGGAGGAGCCGGGCATGTTCGGGGCTCTCGGTGGAGCCGAGGCGTTCGGCGAGCCACCGCTCGAAGAGCAGGAGCCAGCGGTCGAAGCGGGGAAGGATGCCGCTGTCCATCAGCAGGTCGCGGAGGTAGGCGACGGTCCGCCAGTTCGGGAGGCCCTGGAGGGCTTCGTGGGTGAGCGGGACGTGTCGGCCGTGTTCTCGTGGGCTCACCGTGCGCCCCCCCCGCAGCCACCGCGCGCAGCATCCCGCGACCCTCCCAGCCGGTGTGATCGGCGCCTTCGTACCCCCTGTTCCCGGGCGCAGCCCCCTCGTATGCGGCTCCCCGCCGTCTTGGGACGGAACCCGGCACCGACAGTCGGCCCGCCGTCGGGATTACCCGTCCGGAAATGCCTGGCAGGCGGCCAACGAGTGGCCACAGTTGAGGAGTTGGCCGCACTGGATTGTCAGTGCCCCTCGCTACCGTCGAATGTTGCGCCGAGGAACACCCGGCCCCGCCTGGGGGCATTGCCCCCTTTCACCGCCGAGGACCGCCCGTGACCTACGTACGCCCCCACTTCCGCCGTGACGGCACCTACGTCAAAGGCCACAACCGCCGCACCCGGCCGCGCACCGCACAGCCCCGTACGGCACCCCGACGCGCCACCCCGCGGCCCAGCCCGGTCCCCGCCGGACCGACCACCTACGTCCGCCCCTACTACCGCGCCGACGGCACCCGCGTCCGCGGGCACCGCCGGTCCATCAGCCCGCGCACCGTCGCCGTGGCCGCTGGCACCGGCGGGGGCTTCCTCCTGCTGCTCCTGATACTGCTGGCCCTGGCCGGCGGACCGGGGACCAGCAGCAAGACACCGGCCGACACCAGGCCGTCGCCTTCGGCATCAGCCCCGGCCGCCCACCACCGGTAGGTCTCACCCGCACGAGAAGGGGGCCCGTCAGATCTGACGGGCCCCCTGACGGCCGGCGTGAGGCGCGTGGTAAGCGTCTGGGACATGGCGGTATCGGGCGGTTCCGCACGCCACCGAAGTCGGGGACGGGGCACCTGTGCTCATCCTGATTCAGGAAATCGTCCGCTGGTGGCCGATGGTCTTCTCAAGGGCGGTGATCGCCCGGTCGATGTCGTCGACTGTGTTCAGTATGCCCGGGGCGAACCGGACGGCACTGCTGCGATATGGCGTCTGGCCGGCCATGACCCGCTCTTCCTCGAGCCCGGCTACGATCTCCGCCGGGTCTCGCCCGACGACGTCGAAGCACGTCATCCCCGATCGCAGTGATCGCTCTGCCGGGGTTCGTATCACCACGCCGTCCACTGCCGCCAGGCGTTCCCAGCAGTAGGTGTTCAGATCGGCTATGCGAGCCGCCACCTCGCTCTTCCCCAGACCCAGCTGGAAATCGAAGGCCTCGGCGAGCGCCCAACGGTGTTCGTAGGCCGGGAAACCTCCGGGGGTACAGAACCGGGCCCGTGGCGCTTGTGTCTCGGGTACCCCGCCCAGGTACCAGGGCCAGAACACTTCGACATCGAACGAGGTGATGATGGGATCGACGGCCTCCCAACCCTTCTCGCTGCCCCAGACCACTCCTGTGCCACGGGGCCCGAAGAGCCACTTGTGGCAGCCTGCGGCCAGGAAGTCACAGCCGAGTTCTCCGATGGTGAAGTCCTCCACGCCAAGGGCGTGGACAGCGTCGACGCAGACGAGGATCTGCCGGTTTCGGGGACGGCCGGCGTTGACGGCGGCGACAGCCGAGCCGATCCGGGCCAGGGGGAGCTTGACTCCGGTACCGGAGTGCACCCACGTGAGGGCGAGAACGCGGGTGTCCTCGCGCAGTTCTCGGGTGATCGTGGCCACGATCTCATCGTCGGTCGCACTCGGCGCGTGGGTGTAGAGACTGATCCGGCGGTGCCGGGCTCCGCTCGATGCGGCCTTGAAGCGCAGCAGTTCCGAGGCCGCGTAGTGCTCGTGTTCGGTGCTGAGGATCTCGTCGTCCGGTGTGAGTCGCATCCCTGTGAAGATCACGGCCATTCCCGCCGTGGTGCTCTCGGTGAGAGCGATGGAGTCGGGGTCGGCGCCCAGATACGCGCCGGCCCGCTCCAGCACGCGGCGGACGTGTTCGTCGCGTTGATGGAAGTGCTGGGCGGGGTTGCGGTCCAGCGCGCGGCGGTGCCGTGCGATCGCCACGCGTACGGGACGGGGGTGGGGGGCCAGCATGGACAGGGCCAGGTGGACGTAGCTCGGATCGAGGTCGAACTGTCGGCGAGCCCAGTCCCAGGGGTAGGCGTTGGAAGAAGCCGAAACAGGCGGGGCCGGGCGGGGGCTTGCGGGCGTCATCGCTTCCTTCCGTCAGGGGATGTGCGGGGAGGTTGGGGCCGGTATGTCCGAGCAGTCCGGCTGTCGTGTGGGGGTCCTGCCTGCGGTGGCGGCTACGGCCGGTGGGCGAGGAGGTAGAGGATCGGAACGCGGAGCACGAGTTTGTCCGGGGCTTCGCTGCGAGCCCGTGCCTCAGCCACGATCTCCTCCTCCGCGAGGCGTCTTTCCGCCGCCGGGATGCGTTCCCACAGGGCGCGCATCCCGTGGGTCCAGGTCCACCGCAGGAAGTGCTCGGCGGAGGCCGCGGTGATGAGGGTGGACTCTTCCACGGCCTTGATGTCCTGGAAACCGGCGGCTGCCAGCTGGGAGCGGGCCAAGGCCGTCCCTCCGAATGCCGGCGCGTTCGGGTACACGGTGCTTCCCGTGTCGTGGCCGGCGGACAGCCGAGCGACGGAGTGCAGGCCGAAGACCCGCGTCTGCGGATGGTCGACGGTGGTGGGAGCGGACAGGGCCAGCCGCCCGCCCGGGCGCAGCAGCCGGTGGTAGGCGCGGTAGGCGGCGGGGAGATCGCTGAGCATGTGCACGCTCATGCCGCCGGTCACCGCGTCGAAGCCGGCCGGGCAGAAGGACGGGGTTTGTCCGTCCATGACGACCGCGTCGGCCTGCCGCAGTCCGCGGGCGTGTGCGTCGCGGCGTACGGCCGCCACCATGGCGAAGGAGAGGTCGATGCCGATGGCGCGTCCGCTGGGGCCTGTCGCCCGTGCTGCGGGCAGCAAGACGGCTCCCCGGCCGCAGCCGACGTCCAAGACGGCGTCTCCCGGTCTGATGTCCGTGAGCTCCACCAGCCGTTCGCCGACCGGCCCGAAGAACTCCACCCCGGTTCGGTCGTAGTCCTCGGCCACGGTATCGAACACGTCACGGATGTCCGACTGAGGCTCAGCCCTCATCTTCGCCTCCTGTCAGACCCGGTGGTCGACGGCGTCCATGACGCCGAAGATCTCGTGGTGCAGGTCCCGCAGGAGTTCCTCCTCGCCGGCCGAGCCGCGGCCGACGAGGCCGAGGCGGCTCGCCTTGGCGAGCAGATCCTCCGATTCCCGCAGGTCGTAGTGGTGCAGGATTGCGCGGACGACGTCGGGATATCGGTCGATGTCGATCGGGTGGGGCCCTGGGGGCGGCGCCGTCGTCCTGCCGAGTGCCGCCATCTCCTCGACGACGCCGGGCAGGGTTTTCATCGTCTTTTCGTAGGTGGCCCATTCGGGGGCACGGATGTCCGAGGGCGGCTGTCCAAGAACACGCCGGCAGACGGTGACGAAGTCCTCTTCGCGCATCCGGGCGAATTCATAGGGATTCCCGGCGGCGTGCGTGAGGTACTCGACGTCGACGAGGCCGCCGTTGGTGTCATCGATGTAGTAGGGGAAGCCGTCCCATCGGGGCACGACCGAGGGCACTCCGCAGGCGAGTGCCTCCAGGGGGGACTTGCCGTAGGTCTCGAAGATGCTGGTCGCCCCGGACACGAAGAGGTCCGCCGCCCCGTAGAGGAGGGCGGTGCGTTCCTTCTCCAGCCGGTGGAAGAGGACGACATCGCGCATCCGTGGCGCGAGCCGGTTGAAGTAGGGAGGGTCGATGTGCGTCGCCGACATGGCGAGCAGGACTTCGGGGTGCTCACGACGTAGCCGTTCGTAGCCGCTGAGCAGGGGCTCCAGGCCCTTGTCGTTCATGAAGCGGCCGGTGTAGAGCAGGATCGTGTGGTCGTGGGACAGGCCCAGGGCCGTGCGGCATTCGCTCTGGTCCGCCTTACGGTAGATGTTCTTGATGCCGAAGGTGCAGATACCGTCCGCCCGGATCCCCGTGATGTGCTCGTAGGCGCGCTTGGCGTGCTCCGAGCCGCAGATGACGCGGTCGCCGGGGTGTGGGTGCTCGGCCACCAGGAGGAAGTACAGAAGGAGATCGATCGGGTAGGGGTTGGTGTGCGGGATCATCAGTGCGGGGCACCGGTAGCCGTCGCGCCGCATGAAGTACAGCAGCGGAAGGGACTCGACGTACTCCGCGACGACGAGGTCGATCGAGGAGAGGTCGCACGATGCCTTCAGCCGCCGGTAGATCTCCTGGAACCGGTCGTAGGTGTGCTCCTCCGCGGGCAGTGGCCGGATCCGGAAGAGGCTGGTGTCCGCTGCCGTGCAGAAGTGGCGTACGTCCTCGGCCGAGTCGCTCAGAGCGAGGATCCTGGGCATCGTGCTCCCTCCCCCGGGTGTCAGCTGGCGGACAGCGTCTCGAAGTACATCTGCGCGCTGCCCATGTGCGACCACTGCTGGGCGGCCTGGGCCGTGCGCGCCGCTTCGGCGACCCGCCGGACGCCCTCGCGCACGTCGACCTCGTGCCGGAAGCCGAGGACCTCGGTGGCACGGCGGATGTCGGCCCACAGCCGCTGGGCGTAGATCGCGATGGGGACGTCGATGTATTCGGGCTTGACCTCCTTGCCCAGTTCCTCGGCGACCATGGTGAGGACCTGGTTGAAGGTGGTCTCGATGCCGGTGCCGACGTTGAACTCCTGGGTGGTCAGCTCCCTCTCTAGGGCCGTCTGGAAGGCTCGTGCGGCGTCCTCGACGTAGATGAAGTCGCGGGTCTGGGTGCCGTCGCCCCACACCACGGGCGTGATGTCGTTGAGCACGGCCCAGACGAACAGGGAGATGACGTTGGCGTAGCCGCCCTTGCTGAACTCGTCGTGGCCGTAGACGCTGAAGGGGCGCATGCCGAGGGCGACGATCCCGTACCGCTCGGAGTACTGCCGAGCCACTTCCTCGTTCCACTTCTTGGAGAGCGCCTTGAGGTCCGGCGGGTTGAGCTTCATTCCTTCGACGTAGGGCACGGGGTTGCCTTCGTACACGGCGCTGGTGCTCGCGTAGACGACCTTGCCGATGTCGTTCCTGCGCATGGACTCCAGCAGGTTGAGGAAGCCGTGGGTGGTCACCGAGGCCCCGTCGACCGGGTCCTCCTCGTACATGAGGAAGGACGACGGCGCGGCGAGGTGCACGACGGCGTCCTTTCCCTTCATCACCTGGTTCAGCAGGTCGAAGTGTCGGGTGTCTCCCGTGACCCATTCGACGTGGTCGCGGATGTCGTCGGGTATGTGCTGCCATCCGCCGATTTTGAAGTTGTCCAGCGAGGTGATTCTGTAGCCGTCTTTCAGCATGGACCGGATCATGTTCCGACCGATGAATCCGGCGCCTCCAGTGACCAGAATGCTTTGGGACGTCATACTTCTCCTCACTCTCCGGTGACACGTTTCTGGCGGCAGTTCTCGGCGCGGTGCAGCCGCCGCGATGCGGCGGCTGCACCGGTTCATCAGGAGCGGTCAGGCGATCGGGACCAGCCGGTAGTCGGCGTCGTGTCCGTCGTTGTCCGCCGCCGGCGCCCAGCCGGTCCTCTCAGGCATCCACGCGGTTGCCGCGGGGGCCCAGCCGGTGCGTTCGGGCATCCACGCGGTGCCTACAGGAGCCCAACTCGTACGTTCGGGCATCCACGCGTTCTGCATGGCCTCTCCAATTCTCGGGGGAGGGAGAGTCGTCCCTGGTGCGAATGTGCGCGACCACCTGCCACGGGGCCATCCCATGGGCAGATGGAAGCGGTCCCAGGGATTAATCGAGGGCCGGGGTGCCGATCACCCCGAACACCCTTCCCCGTGGAAATTTGCACCTCGATCCGGACATCAGGCTGCTCCGGCCGGTCGAGCAAGTCAATGTAAGGTGCAGTCTTTTGAGTCACTGTGGATGTTGTAGATGTGACCTCGAGTAAGAGTCGTGACGCCAGAGGTAGCCAGCGTCCCCATCTAGCAGCGACTTTCAACTATGACCGGCGCGTTCCGGTTGGCGCGATATCACGCCCGGCATCAAATGAGCGCTTCACCGCGCGCAGTCGCTCGACAAAACTTCGCATATTCCCTGCGACAGCTCGCCTCCCTTCATGCCGGGCCGGCGACGCATCGGCCCGGCTCTTTCCCGCGTCGAATCGAGAAGCGTTGAGAGCAGACCAGGAGCACGAGCAACGCAAGCCGCCCATGGCTGACGGCGAGCCGGGCGCCGGTGCCATCGCCTTCGCCGGTCTTGTCGGCACGACGAGCTAGTACTACGGGTTCTCCAGCTACAGCCTCGTTGCGGAGAGCATCGAGCCTGTCTCTCCGGTTCTCCTCACACTGCTACGCATGGCACAAGGCGCCGCACTCGGCGGAGAAGGGATGGGTGCCGTGGTCCTCGCGGTAGAGCACGCCCCACCGCGGCGCCGCGTTCTCTAAGGGTTCGCTGGTCGTGTCGTGACGTTGTGGAAGTGCCCTTCGTTGAGCCGTCGTGGGCGGTTCTCAAGGGGTGTGGCTCTGCGGTGGATCGTTGCGATCGACTCGTGGAGTGTGGGTACAAGTGCGTGCATTTCCTGTACGGATGCCGTCCGGGGTCCGGTACTGGACCGTGGTTGATGACGATCTGGTGGTCGTCAAGGAGGCGGATCGCTTCCTGAGGGATGTCCGGCTTGCGCAGGGACGGGCGGAGACGACGACCAAGGCGTACGCCGAGGGGGTCTCCCTGTTCCTGCGCTGGAGCTCGCGCACCGGGCGGGACTGGCGGGCCGCCGCTCGGGACATGGGGCTGTTCATGGTCTGGCTGCGGTGGACGCCCGGGAACGGGGGCCAGCGGCGGACCGTGATCCCGGGCCCCGGGTCCAGGCCGGTACGCGGTGACTCCCGGATCAACAAGGTACTCACCGCAGTCCGGATGTTCCTGAGTCACGCCACGGTGAACAGGACGGTCCCGGGCTGGGGGTTGGAACAGGTCTATGAACTCGGGGATGTTCGTGATCTGCCCGCAGAGGCCCGCGGAGAGGACGGCGGGATGCGCGTCCGGCTGCGGGCCCGCCACCGGCTCCAGGAGCCGGAGACCGACATCGACCGGGCGAGCAACGAGGAGATCGTCGCCATGTTCCTCGCCTGCCAGTCCGCCCGCGACCGGCTGACCGTCCTGTTGATCTCGCGGGTGGGGCTGCGGCCGGGACAGGCCACGGGCCTGCACCGGACCGATCCGCATCTGATGATGGACTCCCGCCCGCTCGGGTGCGATGCCGAGGGCGCCCACCTGCACGTCATCCGGCGGCAGAACGAGAACAACGCCTGGTCGAAGTCGAAGAAGTCGTGGGTCATGCCCGTGGACTTCCTGGTGGTGCAGGGCTTCGACCAGTACGCGCTGGAACGCCATGACCGGCTCGGGCCCGGCGGCAGCGACTTCCTCCTCGTCAACCTGTTCCGCCCGCCCTTCGGGGCGCCGATCACCCCGGCCGCGATCGGGGAGCTGTTCGAAGCCCTCTCGCGGCGGGCCGGTCTCGACCGGCTGATCACTCCGCGCATGGGCCGGCACGCGATGGCCAGCAACGTCGCCGACGCGGGCGGGCGGCTCGACGAGGTCCAGGCCCTGCTCGGGCACAAGCACGCCGGGTCGGCCCGCCCCTACCTGCACCCGAAGGAATCCCGCCTGCGTGACGCCGTCGACCGGGTGCCCTCTCCGCGGGCGATCGAGAGGGAGGTCGGCCGGTGACCGCTCTGATCGCGCGGGCGGTCCCGGACGCTCAGGACGACGACGCGTCGAGGCTCATGGCCGCCGTCAGCCCCGATTTCCTTCAGCTCATGGGCTGGGACCCGGAGATCCGGCTGCTCGTGTTCCCTCCGCAGCACCTGCTGCTCGGCGGTCGGCAATGCCCGCTGGAGGGATGCCAGAAGATGGTCTTCCGGACCTGCAACCAGGGGCTTTGCGAGGGATGCGGACGCCGGATGAGGCTCAGCGGCCTGAGCCTGGAGGAGTTCTTCGCCGCGACGAAGAAGCGGCTCTGGAGAGGCATCGGCGTCCGGAACTGCCGGGTCCCGACTGCGCCCGGCCCTGGAAGACCTCGCTCCAGCCGCTCTGCATCACGCACCTGCACCAGCAGCAGAAGCAGTTCCGTCTCCCCATGGAGGAGTTCCTCCGGCTGCCGGGGCTCCGGCCGCTGCCCAGCTTCGGCCCCTGCCAGGTCGCCTCATGCCCGCGGGACCGCGAGGGCACGAGCAAGTTCTACTGCCAGGCTCACAACCAGCGCCGGGCCTACGAGCTGCGCCGAGGCAGCACGCTCGACGAGGAGACCTGGCGGCTGACCACCTCGGCGATCGCCCAGTCAGGAGTGATCAGCCTGCGGGGACTCGCGGACCGGGTGGTCGGCGAGGTGCTGTTCGGGATGCAGGAGTGCAACGCGGAAGGCATCCGCCAGAAGGACTTCATGATCCGGCCGCTCTGCGATCTGGCCCGCACCCGGCAGGCCGCCTCTCTGGAGGATCTCGACCAGCAGGAGATGTCGCGCAACACC
>NZ_JAIQLH010000183.1 GCF_020037025.1 Streptomyces huiliensis
CCTCTCTGGAGGATCTCGACCAGCAGGAGATGTCGCGCAACACCCGGCGGTGGGCCACGGGGTTCCTCCGGCACTCCGCCCGGATCCTCTCCTCCCCCGAGACGGAGCGCTTCAAGGACATCTGGAACGGGGCCGTGTTTGGTCTCACGGGGCACCTCTACTTCGACAAGATCACTCAGCCGTGGCTCCGGCGGGCCGCCCAGGACTGGGCCGTCGACGACGTCCCGCGCCGCCGGGGCAATCCCCGCAGCGTCGTCCAGCAGCAGATCAACGCCATCGCACGCCTTTCCGAGAGCTTGCGGATCAACCGCCCCGACCAGGGGAACGAACCGCACCTCCTTGGCCGCCAGGACATGGTCACCTTCCTGCACCGTCTGATGTTCCTGCACAGCCGGGAAGAGATCACCGCCAAGGCCAGATGCTCGATCATCCGCAGTGTCCGCCGGCTCCTGAGCCGGATGCGGTCCCTCGGGCTCGCCCAGTCCGGGCACCCCCTCCACGGCCTGCCCGAGACGTTCTCCATCCGCGAGGAGGACGTCCCCGACGATCCCGAGGACTCCGAAGCCGGCCGGGATCTGCCTCCCGAGGTCATGCGCCAGCTCTGCGCTCACCTGGACGCGCTGGGCGACCTCGGAGCCCCCGAAGGACGGGTCGCCGTCGAGGTGCTGATCGACACGGGCAGGCGGCCGAGCGAGGTCTGCAACCTCGCGCTGGACTGCCTCGAACGAGACGCCGACGGCAAGCCCGTGCTGGTCTATGACAACCGCAAGGCCCTGCGGAACGGGCGCCGGCTGCCGATCGCCGAGGCGACAGCCGGTGTAATCGTCCAGCAACAGGAACGCACCCGGGCCCGGTTCCCGGACACCCCGGTCAAGGACCTCAAGCTGCTGCCGTCCATCGTCGCCAACCCCGCGGGCACCAAGGCGACCACCAGCAACTGGGTGGCCTCACGCCACCGGGCATGGGTCGACTCGCTTCCGGAGATCCTCGTCCCCACGGTGGTGGAGGTCGACGGCCGGCGCGTCACCCGGATGCTGCCCTTCGACAAATCGAAGATCTTCCCCGACGCCTACCGGCACACCTACGCACAGCGTCATGCCGACGCGGGTGTCCAGCCCGATGTCCTCAAGGTTTTGATGGATCACCGACAGCTAGACACTACACAGCGTTACTACCGCGTCGGGGAAGAACGCCGCCGGGAAGCCGTCGACCGGGTCGTTGCGATGCAGTTCGACCGGCACGGCAACCGGGTCTGGCGCGCGGCCCAGGCCCTGCTCGACTCCGAGCACGCACGGCGGGCGATCGGCCAGATCTCCGTCCCCTACGGGATCTGCACCGAGCCGTCGAACGTCGCCGCCGGAGGCCAGGACTGTCCCGTCCGGTTCCGCTGCGTCGGCTGCAGCCACTTCCGGACCGACGTCTCCTACCTCCCGGACCTGGAGTCCTACCTCGCTGACCTCCTGCGCAGCCGGGAGCGGCTCGCCGCCTTCGTCAACGCCGATGCCTGGGCGAAGGCCGAGGCCCTCCCCTCGGACGAGGAGATCACCAGGGTCAGACGGCTGATCCAACGGGTCCGCGGTGACCTCGACGACCTCAGCGAGGAAGACCGCACGCAGATCCAGGAAGCCGTCACGATCGTTCGGCGCACCCGACGGGTCGTCCCCCTCGGCATGCCCAGTGTCCGTCAGCCCCTGCCCGACCTCCGACCCGAAAGGCCAGCATGAACAGCATGATCGACGGTCGGAAAGCCGACTCGGCCCGCCGCCGCGAACGCGTCCTCAAAGCCCTCGACACAGCTCTAAAGACCGGTGGAGACATCACCGTCTCCGGCCTCGCCCGAGCCGCCCGAGTTGACCGGACCTTCCTCTATCGCCACCGCGACCTCCTCGAACGCGTCCATGCCGCCGCCAGCACCCCGGTCGAGGACGGAAGAGTCGCAGCAGTCAGCAGAGTTTCGCTCCAGACCGACCTCGCGAACGCTCTGGACCGCAACAAACGCCTCACAACCCGGGTCCGGCAGTTGGAGAAACGTCTGTCGTCCCAGCTGGGCGAGAGCGTCTGGTCCGAGTCCGGTCTCGGGGCACCCGTCGACATCGACCAACTCCAGCGGCGCATCACTCTGCTGGAACAAGACCTTGTCGACAAGCGGGGCGAGCTCGACGAGCGGACGGAGGAACTGGATGCGGCACGGGCAGCGAACCGGGAACTGACCCGGGCCCTGAACCACTCACCCCAAGAGGCACGCTGACCGACGGCCGAGCGACAGGTCACAGCGTTGGGTCCCTTGGCGGCTCCGCCACCGGGGACCCAACGCATCAATCTGGGCACCTGCCCAGCAGGTCACTCCACCGTGATGTCCTCATAGGTGATAGTGACCTGTTCAGTCGCTGCTGAGGAGTCGGCGGCCCCCAGCTGCGGGCCTTCCCACCTACTCGCCCAGGCATTGGAGAGTTGAACTCGCCTGACGAGGCCGTCAGCGTCCTTGATGGCGAGGGAGACAGGTTCGCCGGTCTGGCCGTCCACCGCCGGCGCTTGGCCGAGCTGCCTGACGAGCTCCAGCCCTTGTCCTTCGGCCACCACCAGCGTGACCTGGCCGGTCTGGACGACATCCGGCGTCACACTGCCGAAAGCCTCCTCGACCGTGGTGCTCTCGCCGATCTTGGCGACGTCGTCACCCACGGCGACTTCGCCGATCCTCTGGACGGACTCCACTTCGGTGGACCCAATCACCAAGGAGATGTCCTGCCCAGCCTGCACGTTTTCCGCAGCCATTTCCCCACCGATTCGCTCGTCGAGTTGTGCCCGCCGAACCTAGCGGACTCACTCTGCGAACAACGGCGATCGCCAAAAGTGGCCGAAACTCAGAGATAGCGAGTCTCAAGACCACCGGATCGAGGGATGGCACCACACCTGCTGTGATGGATAGCCTCAGCCACACGGCCGTTGAGCTGCACCAACAAGCACCTGGGACGCCTCCGACAGGTCATAACCCCAGAGAAGCCGCGGCTTGTACTCCGCATTCCCAGGAGCCGGTGCCTCGTTGGGAACGTTGCTCGCCGGCGCCTCCTTCCTCCTGCTCATGGCCGGCATGCCCGAAAGGCAGTTCCAGGCTTGGGGGTGGCGGCTCCCGTTCCTTTTCAGCGCCCGTTTTGGTGGTCATCGGCCTGAGGGTGCGGCGTTCCGTCTCCGAGACGCCGGTCTTCCTCGCGGCCTCCCGACGCAGCAGGCATTACGCCTGCCGGTCCTGGAGGCCGTCCGACGCCGTCCCAGGGCCCTGACGCTGGCCGTCGGGGCCCTGGTGGTCGGAAACGTCCTCTACTTCGTGACGCAGACATTCTCACTGCACTACGACACAGCCGTCCTCGGCATCCCCAAGCGGCCCATGCTGTGTGCCACGCTCGTATCCCTCGGCGTCCAGGCGGCCGTCGGGTTCGCTGCCGCCGTGTACTCCGACCGAATAGGGCGCAGGCGGCTGTGCCTGCTCGGCGCGGCTCTCTGCGGGATCTGGGCCGTTCCGCAGATCGGGCCGCTGAGAACTGGGTCTCTTTGGCTGATCGCGCTCGGTTTCTCGCTGTTCATGCTCGTCTACGCCCTCTACGCCGGGCCGCTGAGCGCCTACCTGGCAGGAGTCTTCGAGAACAGGTTCCGCTTCACCGCGATGGCGTTGGTCTTCAACACGGCCGTCATGATCGGAGGGGCCTTGGCCCCGGTGGCCGCCGAGGGACTGACGGCGCTGACCGGATCCATCTGGGCGGTCTCGGCGCTGGTAGCGGCCACCGCGGTGATCAGCCTGGTGTCACTGTCACGGCTGCCTGAGGCCTATCCCGATCGGCTCGGTCAGGACAGCGCTCAGCAACCGATAGGACAAGAGACGACGGGAGCCAAACTCGGCCGGCTGACATCAGCGAACGAGCGAGCAGAAGGAACCCGGGACGACCAAGGGCTCCGGTAACGCTTCAGGCGTTGCGACACTCCTGCGCTTGACGGGCATCCCGGGGCCCATGCCGTCGAGCGTGTCAGGGGTTACCGCGACGGGAGGAGCCGGCTGAGTTGCGGCCGCGACACCGGCCCCGCAGGGACCGCGACCGGCCATCGCGTGGCGCGCGTCTTTCGCGGTCCGAGTGTCTGGTTCGTCAGGGCCTGGTATGCCCGGTCCGTTCGGCGTTCGTCTCCGTCCGTGTTTTCTCCCTCGTGGTGCGGGCGCGGGTGGTGAGGGCCATGACGGCGAGCGCGACGGTGACCAGTGTGGCCGCGGTTACGGGGATGAGAGCGGGGTTGATGGCGATGATGGCTCCGCCCATGGCTCCGCCGAGCGCCGCCCCGACGTAGACGGAGCTGCTGTTCACGGCCATCGCCTGGGCCGCGGCCTCGGTTCCCGCGCGCGCGAGCATCAGCGACTGGATGCTGGGCGGCACCGCCCAGGCCGCCGCCGACCAGCAGGCCAGGAGCACGGCGACCAATACGGTGGGAACAGGCCTGGCCGGCCAGAGCGCGGCCAGAACGAGCATCGCGATGCCGAAGACCGTGGCTGCGGTCATGAAGGCCCGCATCGGGCCGAAACGGTCGACCAACCTGCCCGCGGCCTGCGTCCCAAGGATGCCGCCGATACCCGAGCACACCAGCAAGACGGCGAGTACGCGGGGAGTCACCCCGGCCACCCCGGAGAGGAAAGGCGCGATGTAGGTCTGGAAGGCGAGGTTGCCGGCCACGGTCAGGACGGTGACGACAAGGATCGCGCTGATCGTGCCGTTCCACAGCGGCCGGACCAAGGCGGCGAACGACTTGCGCTCCTCGTCCGCCTGACCCGCGGTGGAGGGCAGTGTCTTCAGCAGGAGAAGGAGGGCGCCGGCCCCCAGCAGTCCACCGAAGACGAAGGTCGCCCGCCAGTCGAAGACGGCGCCGACCCAAGTGCCCGCGGGCACCCCCAGCAAGACCGCGCCTGTCAGTCCGGTCATGACGGTGGCCAGGTACCTCCCCTGGCGCTTCGGCGGGGCCTCGGCGCTGGCTGCTGCGAGGGCGGTGGGCAGCACCACGGCGGCGGACAGCGCCGCGATCACCCGCAAGACCATCAAGACCGCGTAGCTGTGCACCAGCAGCACGGCGAAGTTGGCGAGGGCGAAGACGCCAAGCGCCCAGCACAGCGCGTGCCGGCGGGAGACGCGGAACGGCATGAGCGCCCACGCGGGCGCGAACAGGGCGTAGATCAGGGAGTAGACCGTGACCAGTTGACCGGTGACGGTCTCGGAGAGGTGCACATCGGCGGAGATCTCGGGCAGGACGCCGATGATGATGTAGTCGTCCGTCTGCACCGCGAAGGCGGCGAGCGTTAAGGCGAACAGCCATGCCGGGCGTGGAGAGGAAGAGCTCATACCGTAAAGGTAACAGTCGTTACCCTAACCGTGTGTGCAAGAGTCGGGACCTGAAATCAGGAGGTGGCATCCGCATGCCCAGGCCCGCCAACCCGCACCGCCGGCGTGAGGTGACCGACGCGGTCATCGCCCAGCTCGCCCTCACCGGCATCGGCGCCTTCTCCCTGCGCACGCTGGCCGAAGGGCTCGGGCAGAGCACGCGCGTGCTCACCCACCACTTCGCCGACAAGGACGCCCTTCTCGCCGCCGTCCTCGAACGGCTCGACGAACGGCAGCACGAAGCCCTGCACGCCACGCCGGGGTGGGACGACCCCTCCGTTGCCGTCAGCAGCATCGTCCGAGCGGCTTGGCAACGGAACCTCGGCCCCGAGGAACTCGCGATGACCCGCCTCATCCGGGAAATCGAAGGTCTGGCCGCCGCCGGCAGACTCCACCTGCCCGGCCCCGGCTTCGTCCGCGGCCGGGCGGAGTTCGTCGCCTCCTGCCTGACCACACGCGGACTGCCCCCGGCTCAAGCCCTCACCACGGCCACGCTCCTCAACAGCGCGTTCTCCAGCCTCCAGAGCGACTACCTGATCACCGGTGACACACAACGCACGGAAGCCGCCCTGGACGAGCTGTGCACATGGATCGACGACTGCGTATGTTCCGCCACCCGCTGAGCGCCTGGCGCGAAGCGGCGGGCGACACCACTCGCCTCACTCTCCGCCGCGACACGCGGTGTCTCCTCGGTGACCGAAAGTCTGGGCCCGCCCTGAGCGTGGCCCACCAGCGGCATGCCCCGGTGGAGGCGTCACCGCGCCGTGCTGAGAGCAGTGATTCCCTGGATGGCCCAGCTCCGGCGGTGAGGAAGGAAGCGGGTCCGGGGCGCGCTGGGACAACGTCGTCTTGTGCTGCTCCGACAAGGCGCTTGGGACCAGACGACAATCCAACGCATGGATGACGCGTTCACACTCCTTCGGCAGGCGGTCGACCTGCTGCCCCGGATGCCGTGGCAGAGAACGGCCAGACACGGCCTTGGAGACCAGCGGTACAGCGGTTATCGGTGAGATTGATCTTGAGCGGCAGGGGTTCCCCTTCGCTCTCGCTGCTCGGGAGCCATCGGGGAGGCCCTGGCCTGCTGCGGGTGAGGGACGACAGGGCATCCGAGCCACTTGCCTAACGATGACCTGCTGGTGCGGTGCCCTGTGTGCGGTCAGCGTTTCGTGCGGGTTACGGCCACCGGCGGTACGCGGCCTACGGCCGGCCGGCGTACCGGGCCCGCCGACGGCAGGCCGCCGAGCTGCGCTGACCACCGAGGTCCTGCCGGTCCTGACCTTCCCGACGTGCGAGGCGACGACGACGGCTGATCAAACGCCCGCCCCACACGTTGAGGAAAGCACCCGAGGAGACCGGGCTTCGCCCGGATAACCATCACGTCTGCCGTCCGGTTACGCGGAGGTACCCGAACGGCCCCCGCTCCGCGCCCGCGGTCGCCGGCACCCCCGGCGCGCTCCTGCGCCCGTCCGGATCGACCCCGGCCCGAACGTAGGGCGGGAGATCGCGGGCAACGGGGGCGAGTTCCCTCGGCGTTGATGGCTGCCGGGCTATGCTCGCCACCGGCGCACTGTGGTGCGCCCCCTCTCCGAGGGCCGCATGTCCGGACGCTCGCCGAGGGCGCCCGGTACGGGTGTCCTCCGGAGCGCCACCGGCCATGGCGCATCGAGAGGAGGGGGCGCGCCTATGGGGCGTCATTCGAGGGAGCGTCCGAAGCGGTTGTCCCGGGAAGGTGCCGGGCGCGTGGCGAAGCGCGCCGGCTGGGCGGTGTTCACCGCCGTGGTCGGCTGCCTCGCGCGTGAGGGTCTGGAACAGGCCCTGAGCTGCGAGGACGGTCCGCTGTCCCACCATCAGCGTGGGGCAGAGGACCGGTAGCTCCTCAGACCCCCGGTGTGCGGAATGGCCCTCCGTCGCGCCGGGGGTTTCACCGTAACCGATGGCCCGGTTCCAGTGTCACACTCCAACTTACCCCGGCGGAGGGATCTGCGCCCCGACTGTCACGCCAATCGGACCGGTTCACCCCGTGGACGAAGGGCTGCTCCTCGCGATCCCCGGCCCAGGCACCTACCGGCTTCGCGTCTGCGGCCGGCACCGCGACGGGAGCAACGCGTTGACCATCGCGCCGCCCGCGATTGCCGCCGCCAAGCAGGATGTCCTCGACGCCCTGGAACAGGTGGAGAAGGCCCGTGCCCGGCTGGAGGCGGCTCTGCGTGCCGAGCAGCAGGACACCGGCGTCAGCGCCAACGAGCTCGCCGAACACGCCCGCGGCGCGATGTCCCGCCCCCCCCCTGGTCCTCAAAGCTCTCCGCCAGCAGTGACAGAGCCCCGGCAGCCGCTCCGGAGCTTGCATAGAGCTGCCCGGATGCGTTCTCGGCTCTGCTCCTGGCCTCGGTCCTGGGACGGCGTCCACGAGCCGTCTTCGGCTCGCTGCCGGGGAAGATGGAGCAAGGTGTCAAGCACGATTGTGCGACATCCCGTGAGTTCCCCTGAGCCCTGCTGAGCCGCTGACCCCGTGGCCAGGTCGTTCTCCCTCGTCGGAGTGGCTTGTCGTCGACTGACGTAACTTCGGGATTCTTGAAGCGTTCTCACCTCGCCCGACCGATCCGTAGTCGGGCTGAAGGTGAGGGGGCTCGGGTTGGCGCTGGCGGTCGTACGGGACCTGCGCGAGCATTGGACGCCCGCGTCGGCGGAGGAGCTGGAGCAGTTCGAGACCGACGTGCTATCTGGTTTTGTCCTCGCGCGGGCCTCGGCGGGCCTGGCGGACGGCACCATCCGCGGGGACGTCGGGCACCTGGAACAGATCCGGACCTGGTTCGGCCGACCGCTGTGGGACATGGAGCCGGCCGACGCCGACGCGTACTTCGGGAAGGTGCTGAGGCACTCACCCAGCGGAACCCGCCTCGCCCGGTCACAGGCGCTGACCACGTACTTCCTGTTCCTGGAGCTGCGGCACAAGGTCGAGCTCCACCGGATGACCGGACGGGTCGTCGAGTGCCCGATCGACGAGATGAACCGGCCCCGCGGCGCCAAGGACGCGGCACTGCGGATCCCGCCGACCGAGCCGGAGGTCGGGACGCTGTTCACCGGCTGGGGCGGTGGGCTGGCGACCTGCCGCAAGTTCGCCCCTACCGCCAGGAACTACACCGCTGCGAAGCTGATGTCGCAGGTCGGCCTGCGGGTCAGCGAGGCATGCAAGCTCGACCTGGGCGACATCAAGTGGAACCTGGGCCGCTTCGGCAAGCTCCACGTCCGCCATGGCAAGGGCGCCCGCGGCTCCGGGCCGCGTGAGCGGATGGTTCCGCTGATCAACGGCGCCGACCGCACGCTGCGGTGGTTCATCGAGGACGTGTGGGGCCAGTTCGACGAAGACCACACCCGGCCCGGCGCCCCGCTGTTCCCGAGCGAGCGGAAGAACACCGACGGTTCCGCCCGCCGGGTTGGCGACGATGCCCTGCGCAACGGCCTCGACACCGCGGTCGAGGCTCATCTGCCGAGCTGGACGGACAAGTTGACGCCTCATGTCCTGCGGCACTTCTGCGCGTCCCAGCTCTATGGAAATGAGCTGGACTTGCTCGCAATTCAGGAGGTTTTGGGACATTCCTGGATCGCCACGACGATGCGATACGTCCACGTCCAGCAGACCCGGGTCGAGGACGCGTGGGTCGCCGGGACCGAGCGGGCCGCGAAGCGGCTGGAAGGGCTGATCCGATGAGGTGGAACCTGCGGCTGACCGCCGCGAACAAGGGTATCTGGAAGGCGTCCGAGCTCCAACGGAGTCTGGCCGAGCACGGGCTGGTGATCTCGGCGGGGAAGATGTCCGGGCTGTGGTCCGGCCAGCCGGTCTCCCTCAAGCTGGAAGACCTGGACGTCATCTGCGTCGTCCTCGGGTGTGAGATCGGGCACCTGCTGATCCCCGAGCCGGACAAGGTCCGCCGCCCCGGCGAGGAGACCGGCCAGCAGGCCGCCGCCTCGTCCGGTCCCGCTCCGGCGGTGGTCCCGCGTCGGCGGGACGGCCGGTCACTGCCGCCGGTTTGACCGGCCAGGACGAGTGAGGACGACACGCTGGTGCTGGAGCCTGACAGTTGCTCGAACTGCCTGGCCTGGGGTCTGCTGTTCATGCGGTGGTGCGGGGGCTGCAACTCCTTCGCCCGTCCAGGTCCGCACAGCCCATGCACGGGCTGCCGGCGAAGCGGCCCACTGCGGAAGGGGTACAGCCGTCTGTGCTGGTGCCAGGCCCGTATGCAGGCAGCGACAACCGGCGCGGGGGCGGAGTCGCTGCTGCCGACGCTGCGGCATCACCAGCTCTTCTTCGCGCACATGGCTCCGTTGTGGGAACGCGTCGCGCGGCCGCGGCTGCCGAAGTACGAGCGGCGAGGCCGCCCCCGCAAACCCGATCCCCGTCCGACGTCGCCGCCCGGCGGCTGGCTCCAACCTGCCTTGTTCGAGGTCTGCCGCGACTTCACCCGGACCGATCCCGACGAGCACGCGGACCCGGACAACCGCTGGCTGGCCTGGGCACGGCATACCGCCCACCGCCTCGGTGAGGCCCGGGGCTGGCCCCGCAGGATCCGGCTCGCCGTCGACCGAGCTCTGATCATCCTGATGTCCCAGCATGTCGGCGGCGACGTCGTGCGCTATTCCGAGCTCCACCCGGCCCTGCAGCCGCGTCGGCTGAACATGGAGCTGACCATCGAGGTCCTCGACCACATCGGCGTCTTTCTCGACGACCGGGCGCCCTCGTTTGAGCAGTGGCTGGAGCGCAAGCTCGCCGGCATCGCCCCCGGCATCCGCCGCGACGTCGAACACTGGGCTCGGCTCCTGCACGACGGTGGGCCCCGGTCCCAGCCCCGCGACGAGAACACTGTCTGGAACTACCTCAACCGCATCCGGCCCGTGCTGATGGACTGGTCAAGCGGCTACGACCACCTGCGCGAGGTGACCCACGACGACGTCCTCGCCCAGCTCGATGCCCTCCACGGTGGCCAACGGCAGCACACCCTCATTGTGTTGCGGTCGCTGTTCCGCCAGGCGAAGAAGAACGGCACCATCTTCAAGAACCCGACCAGCCGCATCCGTGTCGGCCAGCGCGAGTACGGCATCCTCCAGCCCCTGGAGCCCGAGCACATCAACACCTCGGTCGCCGCAGTCACCAAGCCGGCGGACCGCCTCGTCCTCGCACTCGCCGCAGTGCATGCCGCACGGTCCGGAGCGATCCGCCGCCTCCAGCTCGACGACCTCGACATCGGCAACCGCAAGCTCACGATCGACGGCCGCATCCGACGACTCGACGACCTCACGCTGCACGTCGCCCTGGAGTGGCTGGAGTTCCGGCGCCGCCGCTGGCCCGACACCGCCAATCCGCATCTGCTGATCAACAAGATCACTGCTCTGGGCACCGGCCCGGTCAGCGGGGTCACTCTCTCTGAGCCCTTTCGCGGCCAGGCCGCCACCCTGGAACAGCTCCGCGTCGACCGGCAGCTCGAAGAGGCCCTCGTTCACGGGCCCGACCCGCTTCACCTCGCCGAGGTCTTCGGCCTGGACGAGAAGACCGCGATCCGCTACGCGAACTCCGCCCGCGCTCTGCTGGACCAGGCCGCTGAACAGCAGCTTCGGTGAAACCCGCTCGACCGGGACGCACCGTGAAGGGAATCATGAGCGAGTGACGTCGACCGAAGCAGCAGCAATCGCTCTACAGGACCATGCCGCCCTCTGGAGTGTGGGGGAGGTCAGTGCGAGCGAGGTCGTCGATGCCGCCTGCGATGCGCTCGTCGCCGGACTCGACACCCCCAGCCTTCGGATCCTCGCCGCCTGCACGCGCGCCGAGGCGGACTAGGGCCTGTATTGAGTCG
>NZ_JAIQLH010000184.1 GCF_020037025.1 Streptomyces huiliensis
GCCCTGACCGCGCCCACGGCACCCGCCCGCGGCCGGGCCCTGCGCTGGACCGCCGTCGGCGCGGCCGCGTTCGTCGTCGGCGGGGTGGCCGCCGCAGGCGTGCTGCTCGTGCACAAGGACGGCGGCAAGGACGGCGGGAAGGACGACCGCGCCACGCGGCAGTCCACCAGCCACGACCGCCGCCCGGACGCCCCGGCCCCGGCACCCGTCGCGTCGGGCGCCGCCGCCTCCGCGTCCCCCGCGCCGTCGGACTCCCCGTCCGCCGGCCCCACCGCCGGCGACACCCCGACCGCCGGCGCGGACACGCCGTCCGCCGGCCCCGGCAGCACCGACGTTCCCGCCGGGATCCGGACCGCCGCCCCCGGCGCGCACGAGCACGTGACGGACCCGAGCCGTCCCGCGCCGAAGTACTACGAACTGGCCACCGCCTCCGAGGGCTTCTCGTTCGCCGTCCCCGAGGGCTGGCGCCGCGAGGACAAGGGCAGCGGCCAGATCGACTGGCACGGCCCCACCGGGCCCGAGCACCTGCGCGTCGGCATCGTGAAGAAGGCGGACCAGTCGGCGTACGACCACTTCGGCGAGCTGGAGCGGACGGTGGCCAAGGAGGACGGTTACCGGCGGCTCCAGCTGACCCGCAACACCTTCAAGGGCCGCCCCGGCGCCCTGTGGGAGTGGACGTGGAACGACCACGGCCGCACCATGCACGCCGTCAACCAGGCGTACGTGGACGCCGCCGGGACCGAGTACGCCATCCTCTACCAGGGCCGTGACGGCATGGGCGACCCGGACGACTGGCACCGGACGTTCGACACCGCGCTGGAGCACTGGACGGCCGGCAAGGACTGAACCGGCAGGGACCGAACCGGCGAGGACCGAAGAGGACCGAAGAGGACCGAAGAGGACCGAAGAGGACCGAAGAGGACCGAAGAGGACCGACCGGACCCCGTAGGGGACATCCCGGGGCGTGGGGACGACGGCCGTCCCCACGCCCCGGCGCGCGTCCGGGACCGCCGCGCCCCCACACCCGCCCCACACCTGCCCCCGCTCCGGGCCCGGCCCACCGGCCACCCGGCCGCGTCCGGCTCCTAGACTCGTCGGAGACCGAGCAGTCCCCTCCACGCACCCCGAACGGGAGAGCCGACGTGACCGACGCCCCTGCCGAACACAGCGCCGATGTGATCGTGGTCGGGGCCGGCCCCGCCGGCTCCGCCACCGCGTACCACCTGGCCAGGACCGGCCTCGACGTCCTCCTCCTGGAGAAGACGGCCTTCCCGCGCGAGAAGGTCTGCGGCGACGGCCTCACCCCGCGCGCCACCAAGCAGCTCATCGCCATGGGCATCGACATCTCCGAAGAGGCCGGCTGGCTGCGCAACAAGGGCCTGCGGATCATCGCGGGCGGCAACCGGCTCCAGCTCGACTGGCCGGATCTCGCCTCGTTCCCCGACTACGGGCTGGTCCGCAAGCGCGACGACTTCGACGAGCAGCTGGCCCGGCAGGCGGTCAAGGCCGGTGCCCGGCTGTACGAGCGCTGCAACGTCGGCGCGCCGATCCTCGACCCGCGCACCGGCCGGGTCACCGGCGTGGAGGCCAAGCTCGGCGAGGAGAAGGCGCCGGTCACCTTCCACGCCCCGCTCGTCGTCGCCGCCGACGGCAACTCGACGCGCCTGTCCGTCGCCCTCGGCCTGCACCGCCGCGACGACCGGCCGATGGGCGTCGCCGTCCGCACGTACTTCACCTCCCCGCGCCACGACGACGACTACCTGGAGTCGTGGCTGGAGCTGTGGGACCGGCGCGGCGCCGAGGACCGGCTGCTGCCCGGCTACGGCTGGATCTTCGGCATGGGCGACGGCACCAGCAACGTCGGCCTCGGCGTCCTCAACACCTCCTCGTCCTTCAAGGAGCTGGACTGGCGCGAGGTGCTGAAGGCCTGGTGCGCCTCCATGCCGGAGGAGTGGGGCTACACCCCGGAGAACATGACGGGCCCGATCCGCGGCGCCGCCCTCCCGATGGCGTTCAACCGGCAACCGCACTACACGCGCGGCCTGTTGCTGGTGGGAGACGCGGGCGGGCTGGTGAACCCGTTCAACGGCGAAGGCATCGCCTATGCGATGGAATCCGGCCAAATCGCCGCCGAGGTCATCGTCCAGGCGCTCGGCCGGGCCACCCCCGCACAGCGCGAACTCGCCCTGCGGCGCTACCCGAAGGTGCTCAAGGACACATACGGCGGTTACTACACGCTCGGGCGCGCCTTCGTGAAACTCATCGGCAACCCTAAGATCATGAAGCTGGCCACCGAACGCGGCCTGACCCACCCGATGTTGATGAAGTTCACACTCAAGCTCCTTGCCAACCTGACGGATCCGACCCACGGCGACGCCATGGACCGGGTCATCAACGGCCTGAGCAGGATCGCACCCAAGGCCTGAGCAGGGCTCTTCGGGGCCCGACCAGCCGAACCGCCTTTCCGGAGCGCGGCGTTCCGGACCGCTGATTCTTTACGTGTCAGGGTCCGTGACGCCGCGTTCCTTTGGTATTAACCCGTTCGATACAGCTATTTCCCAACAGGTATTGACAATTGAGAGCTACGGACGAGTAGGGTCATACGTGCTCGGTGAAAGTGTTGTGGCTCTCCGTACAGGGAAAGGCTCGACTCCATGTCGCTCCGGAGCGGTGGCGAGGACCAGTTAGCGCGTAACCAGCAGGAGTTCGCGCGCCAGGCGAGTACGTTCGAGGACGCGCGGCTGAACACCGCGTTCACCATGCGGTTGCGGGAACTGGTCGAGTTCGCCGCCCCCCGGCCCGAGGACGTCTGTCTGGAGGTCGCCTGCGGCACGGGGCTCGTGTCCCGGGCCCTCGCCGGCCACGTCCGGCACGTCACGGCGCTGGACGCGACGCCCGAGATGCTTGCCACGGGCAAGCGCGAGGCCGACGCCGAGGGGCTGTCCCAGATCGTCTACCAGCAGGGCGACGCCGCCCGGCTGCCCTTCCTGGACGCCTCGTTCTCCCTGGTCGTCACCCGTTTCTCGCTCCACCACGTGGCCTCCCCGGAGGCCGTCGTCCGCGAGCTGGTACGGGTCTGCCGGCCCGGCGGGCGCATCCTCGTCGCCGACATGGTCCGCCGCCCCGAGCTGGGCGGCGACCCCGACCGGATCGAGCGGCTGCGCGACCCCTCGCACGGCGCCATGCTCACGGTCGACCGGATCACCGAGCTGTTCACCGACGCCGGCGCCGACGTCACCGCGTCGGAAGTCATCGACGTGCGGCGGCCGTTGGCGCCGTGGCTGGAACAGGCGCGCACGCCGGCGGAGATCGCCGAGCGCATCGAAAGCGAATTGGCCGCGGAATTGGCCGGCGGTCCGGTGTCCGGAATGCGTCCCGTCACTCTCGACGGCAGGTTGCATTACACCCAGAGCTGGCTGCAGCTCCTCGCGGTGCCCGACTGACCATCGGGCCACGGGCCACCGGATCGCCGGTTCACCGGCCCGCCGTGCCGCGTCGCGTCACGGCCCACCGACCAACGGAACGTGCTCCACATCGACCAGAGCCGGCGGACCGCCGCCGGTGCACTGCCGCCCGGGGTGGACCGGGCGGAACGGGGGAGACAGCACAGTGCCGCACACCGACATAGACCTCATGCCCGTCCATACCGGCAGCACGCCGTACGGCACCTGCTACCAGCAGTGCGTGGCGAACCTCGCCGCCTGGTACGGACTGCCCGACGCCGAGGACGTCCTCGTCACCACCTGGGGCTTCGGCTGGGACGGCGGAACCGTCCTGCGGGGCAGCGACCGCTGGGTGGCGGCGGCCGCCCGCCTCTACGGACTGCCGTTGCAGGAACGACGGTTCGGCTCCTACGAGGAGCTTCGCGCGCTGGAAGGCGCCGAGTTGACCGCGGGAAGTCCGCTCGCCGCGGCCGTCGACGCCTACTGGCTCCCCTCGGAGTACGAGGGCGTCGAGCACCTCGCCCACTGCGTCCTGCTCACCGGCCGGGACGCGGACGGGGTCACCCTCGTCGACCCCATGAACCGCCCGGAGCCCGTCCGGTACCCCGAGGAGCGCTGGCGGACGCTGCGCTCGGCCGACGCGGCCGACGGGTTCCGCACCTTCCTGCTGTCCGGCGGCCCCACCCGCAAGCCGACCGCGCAGGAGCTGGTGCGGGCCGTGAGCGAGGACCGGCAGGCGCACCACGAGCAGGACACCGCCGCCCTCGCGGCCTACATCGAGGCGTGTGACACGGCGGAGGCAGGCACCCTCGACGTGAGCGGCGCCGCCGCCGAGCGGCACTTCCTGAGCAAGCTCTTCCATCATGTGGCGCTCGACGTGCCGGAGTTGGTGCCTGTGGCCGCCGAGGCCGCGTCCCTCACCCGGCGCTGGTACCTGGTGCACACGCTGTCCCGCGAGTCCGGCGGATCGCCGGAGGGCCGGCGGCGCCTGGTCCGCATGCTGCGCGACCTCCAGGGCCGCGAGCAGCGGCTGGCGGCCCACGCCGACGAAGCCGTCGCCGCCATGGCCGCGTAGCGCCGCGCCTTTCCCACTCTCCCACCTTTTGCTTCGCGCACTCGCGCATCAGCACTCTCTGTAAGGCTAGGAGTACTTCCCGTGCCCGAAAGCGCAACACCCTGCGAGCACGCCGTCCGTGAGGCGCTCGCCCAGCACTCCGACCTCGGCGCCGCCGCGCACGACCTGCCTGCCGACGGCGACCTCTACGCCGCCGGCCTCACGTCGCTGGCCTCGGTGCGGGTGATGCTCGCCCTGGAGGAGCGGCTCTCGGTCGAGATCCCCGAGGAGCGCATCGGCCGCGCCCTTTTCTCGTCCATCGCCCACCTCACCGGCGTCCTCGCCGAGTTGACCGGCGACCGCGACCAGGCCGGCGGCCGCGACCAGGCCGTGGGGGCCGGCCGATGACCGCCGCTTCCGTCGAGCGCACCGTCCTGACGGAGCGTCAGGCGCTCGACGCGGCCGTCCAGGTGGCGAAGGCGGCGGCCGAGCACGCCGCCGCCACCGACCGCGACGCGGTCTTCCCCGCCGTCGGCGTCGCCGCGCTCCGCGAGCACGGCCTGCTGTCCGCCGCCGTCCCCAAGGAGTACGGCGGCCACGGCCTCGACCCGCGCACCCTGACCCGGATCGGCGCCCGGCTGGCCGGCGGCTGCGCCGCCACCGCCATGATCTGGGCGATGCACCAGCTCCAGGTGGCCTGCCTGGCCCGCGGCGCCGCGTCCTCGCCCGAGATCGCGACGGCCCTGGCGGACATCGCCGAGCGGCAGCTGCTGATCGCCTCGATCACCTCCGAGGTGGGCGTGGGCGGCGACATGCGGCGCAGCGTCGCCGCCGTGCAGCCGGCCGACGACGGCACGGTCCGGCTGACGAAGAAGGCCACCACCGTCTCGTACGGCGAGCACGCCGACGGCTTCCTCGTCACCGCCCGCTCCGGCCCCGACGCGGCCCCGACCGACCAGGTCGCGGTGCTCGTCATGGCCGAGCACGCCGAGCTGGAGCGGACCGGCGACTGGAACCCGCTGGGCATGCGCGGCACGTGCAGCCCGCCGTTCACGATGAGCGCGACCGTGCCCGCCGGCATGGTGGTGCCCGAGCCGTTCGGGGAGACCGCCACCCGCTGCATGGTGCCGCTCTCGCACCTGCTGTGGTCGGGCGTCTGGACGGGCGTCGCCGCGGACGCGGTGCGCCGCGCGGTGGCGTACTCGAAGATCCGGATGCGCGCCCAGCTGAAGGCCGGGCGCACACAGGACGACCCGCGCCTCGGCCGGGCCTACGCCGACCTGCGGGTGCTCCAGGACACGGTGGCGCGGTTCGCCGACGACTACGCCGTGTGGGACGCCGCCCAGGACGCGGACACCACCGCCATGACCGTCCGGGCCAACGCGCTGAAGACCGGCGTGTCGGTGGACGCGGTGCGGGTGGTCGAGCAGGCGCTGGAGATCTGCGGGATGGCGGGCTACAGCGAGTCCGGCCCGTACTCCGTCGCCCGGCACCTGCGGGACCTCTACTCCGCCCGCCTGATGATCGCCAACGGCCGCCTTGAGCTGGCCAATTCGGAACTGCTGCTTCTCACGGGGGACCTGATACAGGAATGACCGGCAATGACACCACGGCGGCCCGCGCCGCCGACGACCTGACGGCCGGCGGCTGGGCGCTGCCCGCCGGCGCGGTGGGGACCCACCGCTTCACACCGAAGTTCGAGGCGGTGATCGCCGGCCTCCAGACCCGGCTGACCGCCCTGGGCGGCACCGAGGGGCCGGTCTGGCACCCGCCCGTGCTCTCCCGCTCCCTGATCGACCGCGCCGAGTACGCCGAGTCGTTCCCGCACCTGCTGGGCTCGGTGAACGCCATGGCCTCGGCGAACGCCCCGGAGGGTGACGCCGACGGCGTCGTCCTGGCGCCCGCCGCCTGCTACCCGGTCTACACCGGGCTCGCGGACGGCACGGTCGAGGAGCAGGCCCACTTCGACGTGGCCGGCTACTGCTACCGGCACGAGGCCACCAGCGAGCTCGGCCGGTTCCGCACCTTCCGGATGCGCGAGTTCGTCACCGTCGGCGCGGACGAGCCCGTGACCGCCTGGCGGGACGGCTGGATCGAGCGGGGGCAGAAGCTCTTCGCCGAGCTCGGCGTGGCCGTCGACATCGTCTCGGCCACCGACCCGTTCTTCGGCCCCGGCGGCCGCTTCATGCGCGCCAGCCAGCTGGAGCAGGACCTCAAGTTCGAGTTCGTGGCCAAGGTGTCCCCCGAGGACCCCGGCACGGCCATCGCCTCCGCCAACTGCCACAAGGACCACCTGGGCGCCCGGTTCGCCGTCCGGCTGCCCGGCGGCGAGACCGCCCACAGCGCCTGCGCCGCCTTCGGCCTGGAGCGCATCGCGCTCGCGCTGATCAACGCCCACGGTGACGACCTCAACGACTGGCCCGCGCTCGCCGCGGCCCTGCCCACCCCCGGGAGCCCGGCATGACGCACGTCCCCCACCACCTGGTCACCGGCGCCACCGGTTTCGTCGGCGGCGCCCTCGTCCTCGAACTCCTCGCCCGGACCGACGCCGAGATCCACTGCGTCGTCCGGCCGCGCAAGGACCTCTCCGCCGAGGAGCGGCTGCGCGCCGCGCTGACCACGGCCGCCGCCTCGTACGGCATCACGGACCTCGACGAGGCCATCGCCACCCGCTGCCACCCCGTGGAGGGCGACCTGACCGCCGAGGCGTGCGGCGTCGACGCTGCCGCGCTGCCCGAGGTCGAGCAGGTCTGGCACGTCGCCGCCTCGCTCGCCTACGAGGAGCACCGCCGCGAGGAGATCCTCCGCGACAACCTCGGCGGCACCCAGCACGTCCTGGAGCTGGCCCGGGCCCTGAAGGCCCCGACGTTCAACTACGTCTCGACGGCCTACGTGGCCGGCGACCGCACCGGCTTCATCCCGGCCGAGCGGGTCGGCGACGGCGTGGTCAGCAACAACGCCTACGAGCACAGCAAGATCCAGGCCGAGCGGGCGGTGTACGCGGCCGGCTTCGAGCGCACCCGCATCTTCCGTCCCAGCATCGTCATCGGCCACAGCCGCACCTTCGCGGCGACCAGCTTCACCGGCCTCTACGGCTTCGTGAAGGGTCTCCAGAAGGCCCGCTCCGAGGTCCGCGCCACCCTCGGCGACATGCTGGTCTTCCGCCCGCTGCGGCTCCGCGCCACCGAGGATGCGCTGGTCAACTTCATCCCCGTCGACCTCGTCGTCTCGGCGGCCGTCGGCGTGGCCCTGGAGGACGGCCCGACGGACGTCTACCACCTGGCCAACACCGAGCAGCCGGCCGTGGGGACGACCCTCGCGGAGCTCTGCGACCAGCTCGCCATCAAGCACCCGGTCTACGTCGACACCACCGACGAGTTCACGCTCATCGACGAACGGGTCGACGAGCGCGTCGAGTTCTACCGCTCGTACGTCAACGGCACCAAGGACTTCGACGTCGCGAGCGTCGAGAAGCTGCTGGGCGAGGGCGTCCTGAGTCACCCGCTGCCGCAGGAGCACCTCGCCGAGTACATCAGCTGGTACCTGGAGCACCACCGCGCCAAGAACAAGAAGGGGACGAACGCGTGAAGCGCGAAGGCATCGAGTCCTGGGACCTCGCCTACGACGGCAAGCAGGACCTCCACGAGACGGAGGACGGCTGCAAGCTGTACTACGAGGTGCGCGGCGAGAGCGGCCCGGTGGTCACCTTCGTCTCCACCATCTACGTGGTCAGCACGGCCTGGCGGAACTTCACCGGCGGCCTCGTCGACAACCACCGGCTGCTCACCTACGACCTGCGCAACCAGGGCGCCTCGGAGAGCAAGCCGGCCGACTTCGCCCGGCACGCCGACGACCTGCGGTCGCTGCTGGACGGGCTGGGGATCGAGAAGACGTACCTCGTCGGCACCTCCATCTCCACCCTCATCTGCCGTGACTTCGCCGTCGCGCACCCCGACCGGGTGGCCGGCCTGATCCTCGTCGGCCCGCCGCTCAGCCCGAAGGGCTCGTCGCGCCGCCGCCGAATCGCCAAGTCCTGGCTGAACGCGCTGGAGACGGGCGGGCCGCGGGCCCTGTTCGACCTCATCTACCCGCTGGTCTTCGGCGAGAAGGCCATCGCCGAGGGCGGCTCCGGCGCCTACCTGGCCCTCCGCGAGCGCTTCCTCGCCATGAACTCCACCGCCCAGCTCGCCGCCAACCTGCGCGAGGCGCTGGAGGCCGACGACAAGGCGGAGCTGCTGGAGCGGATCCCCGCGCCGACGCTGCTGCTCAGCGGCGACGACGACTTCTCGACGACGGAGTCCACGCTGCGGAACGTCGCGGGGCTGCTCCAGAGCGCCGCCGTCGAGATCATCGAGGAGTGCGGGCACCTGCCGTACTTCGAGCGGCCGGCGGAGTTCCAGGACGCGATCGCCCGCTTCGTGGCGTCCGTCGAGGGCGGCGGATTCCCGGAGACGTTCGTGCCGCGGGCGGCTGGAGTGCTCGTATGACGGACGACATCCTGCGGCGGCTGGTCGCCCTGCTGGAGCGCGTCGCCGCCGTCGAACTGGACGGCCGGCCGGTCACCGAGACGGGTCCGGACTCGCTCCGGGCCCTCGGGCTGACCTCGGTGCGGCTGATGGAGTTCCTGGTCGCGGTCGAGGACGAGTTCGACCTGATCTGGGACGACGACGTGGAGGAGTCGGTGATCGGGTCGCTGGAGGGGATGGCTCGGTACATCGCGGAGGGGGCGGCGGTGCGCGCCGGCTGAGCCGGGTTTTTCCCCAGTCCCGCCCCTTCGCCGCTTCCTGGGGCTGTGCCCCAGGCCCCCCTTGTCGCGGCTTCGCCGCTCGTTCTCAAACGCCGGACGGGCTGGATAGCCAGCCCGTCCGGGGGCGGGGCCTCGCCCCCCACAGCAACGTTCACTCACGGACACAGGTGGACCCATGACCACAGAGACCTCGCAAACCGCGCGCATACGCCCCAAGTTCCTCACCGAATACGCCCCCACCCGCTACCGCAAACGCCTCACCCCCTTCTCCCGAGTCCCCATCACCGGCCGCATCGGCGAGGTCTGGCACCTCGCCGCCCAGCGCCACCCCCGCAACCCGGTCATCGTCGACCGCGCCCCCGACGTCGACCGCGAGGGCCCGCTGGAGCGCAGCTACCTGCAGTGGGCCGCGCTCGTCGACGACCTCGCGTCGCGGCTGCACGCGCTGGGCGTACGGGAGTGGGACCGCGTCGCCGTCGTGAAGCGCAACCACCTCGACGTCGCCCTGCTCGCCTCCGCCGCGGCCCGCATCGGCGCCGTGCCCGCGCTGATCACGGACCACCACGACGCGCGCACCCTCGCGGTGATGCTCGGCCGGCTGGAGAAGCCGTTCCTGGTCACGGACCGGCAGGCGCTGGAGCGGATGGGTCTCGACAAGGAGACCGTCGCCGAGCTCACCGAGAAGACGGCCGTCGTCGACGACGCCCCCGAGGACCGTCCCGACGTCGTCTCCTTCGACGGGCTGCGCGGCGGTGCCGTCGTCGAGCCGCGGCTCCGCGCCTGGGAGGAGCCGATGGTCATCACCCACACCTCGGGCACCACCGGCGTCCCCAAGCTCGTGCTGCACTCGGCCGAGTCGCTGTACTCGCTGGGCCTGGTCGAGGCCGAGCGGTGGCCGTTCTTCCGGCTGCGGGACGACGACACCGTCGCGTTCTGCGAGCCGTACTCGCACCAGCGCATCATCACCGGACTGCTGCCGCTGGCGACCGTCGCGCCGAAGCTCGTCATGATGTCCGACCCGCTGTCGCCGGTCGTCCGCGAGCTGCTCGTCGAGCACAAGCCGACGCTCGTCGAGACGCTGCCCAACGCCTTCCTCGCCTGGGAGGAGCTGGCCCAGGACCCGGCGAAGCCGTTCCAGAACGTGCGGGTGTTCGTCAACTCCTTCGACGCCATCCACACCCGCACCGTGCGCACCTTCCTCGCCGCGACCGGGCGGAAGCTGCCGGTCTGGGTGCAGTCCTGGAGCCAGACCGAGGCCGGCGCGGTGGCCATCCGCCCGTACGTGCGCGGTTCGGTCAAGCGGCGTGGCCACCGGCCGCCGCCCACCCAGGTCCTCGGCTGGCCCGTCCCCGGCTTCGGCAAGGTGCGCGCCGTCGACCCGGACACCGGCATCCCGGTGCGCCGCGGCGAGGTCGGCCTGATCCAGTTCTCCGCGCCGGGCCGCTGCCTCACCTACGTCGGCGAGCAGGAGCGGCACGACCTCAAGCGCGAGGGCAACTGGTGGAACCTCGGCGACATGGCGGTGATCAACCGCATCGGCGCCGTCCGGCTGATCGACCGCGAGGTCGACCGGATCCCCGGCGCCAGCGCCCTGGAGATCGAGGACGTGCTGCTGGACCGGCTGCCCCGGACCACCGAGGTGATCATCCTGGCCGTCGCGGGCGGCAAGCCGCAGCCCGTGTACAGCTCCCAGTTCGACCAGCCGGTGACCGAGGCGCAGTGGCGCGCGGCCACCGCGGACCTGCCGGAGATGGCCGAGCCCATCCACATCCGGTGGGACGAGTTCCCCCGAACCGCCACGTGGAAGGTGCGCCGCGTCATGCTCCGCGAGCAGCTGCTCAAGGACGCCGACGGCATCGGTTACGGCACCTGGACGTAGCGGCCACGTCAACCGGCCGCGAGGGCGCGGCGCACGGGACGCCTCAGGGCGCTTCCGCGCGCCGTGCCGTCCGGCCGGCCGACCCGCTGAGAGGAAACATGACAACGTCTTCCCAGACCGAGAGCGGCGGTACGGCACCAGGGTCACCGGAGGCCGGGCACCCCCGCCGCTGGCTGATCGTCGGCACGATGTCGCTGTGCATGTTCATCGCCGTCATGGACAACACCGTCCTGACCGTGGCGCTGGCCTCCATCCAGAAGGACCTGGAGGCTTCCAACGCCTCGCTCCAGTGGTCGATGGACGCCTACACGCTCACCTTCGCGGCCCTGCTGCTCACCGCCGGACTGCTCGGCGACCGCTTCGGGCGGCGCAAGGTGCTGGTCGCCGGGCTGGTGTTCTTCGCCGTGGTCTCCGCCTTCGGCGCGTGGTCCGGGAGCGCGGGCCAGCTCATCGGCTGGCGCGCCGCGATGGGCGTCGGCGCCGCGGTGGTACCCGGCTGCACCATGGCCGTGATCACCACCGCCGTGCCGCGGCACGAGCGGGCCAAGGCGATCGGCCTCTGGTCGGCCGCCGCCGGCGTCGGCATCGCCGCCGGGCCGATCATCGGCGGCGCCCTGCTGGAGCACTTCTGGTGGGGCTCCGCCCTGCTGGTGAACGTGCCGTTCGTGCTGGTCGCGATCGGCCTGATCGTCTTCTGCGTGCCGGAGAACCGCGGCGGCAACAGCACCGCCCGGATCGACCTCCCCGGCGTCCTGCTCTCCACGGCGGCCACCGGCGCCCTGGTGTTCGGCATCATCGAGGGCGGCGAACGCTCCACCCTCGCGGATGCGGTCGTCTGGGTGCCGCTGGTCGCGAGCGTCGTCCTCTACGCCGTCCTGGCGAAGGTGGAACAGCGGGCCGCCAACCCGGCCGTCGACCTCGGGCTGCTGCGCAGGCCGCGGTTCGCGGCGGGCTCCGGGGCGCTCGCGGTCATCTTCTTCACCGCGATGGGCGCCAGCTTCGTCGTCGTCTTCTACCTCCAGATCCTGCGCGGCTACAGCCCGTTGGACTCCGGTCTGCTGATGCTGCCGCTCGCCGTCGGCTCGATGATCAGCGCGGGCGTGAGCGACGCCCTCGTGAAGCGGATCGGCGCCGCCTCCGCCATCGCGGCGGGCGCGGTGCTGATGTCCGTCGGGCTGGGGATGATCGGCCTGCTCGGCGCGTCGACGCCCATCTGGCGGTTCGGCGCGGCCCAGTTCGTCGGCGGACTCGGCTTCGGCCTGGCCTTCTCCGCGGCGATGGCGGCGACCGTCGCCCTGGTGCCGGAGGAGAAGGCGGGCGCCGGCAGCGCGCTCGCCAACACCGCGCGGCACGTCGGCAGTGCTCTGGGCATCGCCGTGCTGGGCGCGGTCCTCGGCGCGGTGTACCGCCACAAGCTCGGCGACGCCACCGACCCGCTGCCCGCCTCCGTACGCGACCAGGCCGGGGACTCCCTCGGCAGCACGGCGGGCGCGCTGCGGGAGGTGGCCGAGCGGGCGAGGGAGCTCCAGGGCGCCCGGGACGCGGCGTCGCAGGCGGAGCTCAAGGAGCTGCTGCCGGCCGTCCGGTCGGCCCGGTCCATCCTCGACCAGGCGGCGGACGCGTTCCTCGGCGCCCTGCAGACCACCATGTGGGTGACGTCCGGGGTCGGCCTGCTCTCGGCCGTCGTCGCGCTGGTGTGGCTGCGCGGCGGGCCGGCGGCGGTCGCCGGGGAGGCGGGTCCCGGGCAGGGCGGTTCGGCCGGGTCGGCCGGGTCGGCCGGTTCGGCTGGTTCGGCCGGTTCGGCTGGTTCGGCCGGTTCGGCCGGTTCGTCCGGCGAGGGCGGTGAGTCCGCCGCGTCCGCCACTGCCGCGGGGGACACGCCGGCCGGCTGACGGAACCGGGGCCGGGGGCGATCATCCCCGGCCCCACACCCTTCACCAGCCTCGCCCTGCACCCTTCAGCAGCCTCGTCCCGCCCCACACCCCTCACCAGCCCCTTGCCCCGCGGGTCCGACCGACCCGGAGCGGGCGTACCGAATGGAGCGCGTTTCGTGGCAGCCCGAGCGCCTCGTGCGCAGACCGACACCTTCGAGACATGCGTGGTGGGCGCGGGACCACGCGGCCTTTCCGTCCTGGAACGGCTCTGCGCCAACGAGCGGGCCGCCCCCTCGCACGGCGCGGTGACCGTCCACCTCGTCGACCCGGCGCTGCCGGGCGCGGGCGCCGTCTGGCGCCCGGACCAGTCACGGCACCTGCTGATGAACACCGTCGCCTCGCAGATCACCCTGTTCACGGACGGGAGTTCGCGGATCGACGGGCCCGTGGAGCCGGGGCCGACGCTGCACGAGTGGGCGTCAGAGGTGGCCGCTTCCGCTTCGGCTTCCGCTTCCGCCTCCGCCTCCGCCTCCGGTGAAAGCGCCGCCGAGGACGAGTGGGTGCTGCGCGAGGCGCGGACGCTCGGTCCCGACACGTACCCGACCCGCGCGTTCTACGGCCGCTATCTGCACGCCTGTTACCGGCGCGTGCTCGCGGGCGCCCCCGCGCACGTCACCGTGCGCTCGCACCGGACACGCGCCGTCGCGCTCACGGACGCGCTCGGCGTCGCGGGCGGGCCGCAGAGCGTGCTGCTCGCCGACGGGACGCGGCTCGACGGGCTCGACGCCGTCGTCCTCGCCCAGGGGCACGTCCCCGCCCGGCTCACCGTCCCCGAGGCGCGCGCCGCCCACCTCGCGCGGCTGCACGGCCTCGCCTACCTGCCGCCGGCCAACCCCGCCGACGCCGACCTGGACGGCATCGAGCCCGGCACCCCCGTCCTGCTGCGCGGCCTGGGGCTCAACTTCTTCGACTACATGGCTCTGTTCACCACCGGGCGCGGCGGCACGTTCGCCCGGGGCGAGGACGGGACGCTGGCCTACCGGCCGTCCGGCCGCGAGCCGCGCCTGTACGCGTTCTCGCGGCGCGGTGTGCCGTACCACGCGCGCGGCGAGAACCAGAAGGGCGTCTCCGGGCGCTACCTGCCCCGGTTGCTCACGCCGGAGCGCATCGACGCGCTGCGCGCCCGTGCCCGGAGAGGCGAGCCCGTCCGCTTCAGCGCCGACCTCTGGCCGCTGATCGCCGCCGAGGTGGAGAGCGTCTACTACGGCACCCTGCTGACCGCCCTCGGCCGGGACGCGGAGCGCGCGGCGTTCACCGAGCGCTACCTGGCCGCCGGGGCGACCGGGGAGCGTGAGGAGCTCCTCGACGCGCTCGGCGTCGCCCCGCGCCACCGCTGGGACTGGGAGCGGATCGCAGGCCCGCACAAGGGCCGGGACTTCGCCGACCGCGCCGAGTTCCGCGGCTGGCTGCTCGACCGGCTGCACGCCGACGTGCGCGCGGCGCGCGAGGGGAACGTCGACGGCCCGCTCAAGGCCGCCCTGGACGTCCTGCGCGACCTCCGCAACGAGATCCGGCTGGCCGTCGACCACGCCGGGCTGGACGGCGCGTCCCACCGCGACGAGCTGGAACGCTGGTACACGCCGCTCAACGCGTTCCTCTCCATCGGCCCGCCCGCCTCCCGCATCGAGGAGATGGCCGCGCTCGTCGAGGCGGGCCTGCTGGAGGTGACCGGGCCCGGTACGGACGTCCGCCTCGACCCGGCGGCGGGCGTGTTCACCGCGTCGTCGCCGCAGGTGCCGGGGGAGCCGGTGCGGGCCCGGGTGCTGATCGAGGCCCGGCTGCCCGAGCCCGACCTGCGGCGCACCGAGGACCCGCTGCTGCGGCAGCTGCTCGACACCGGGCAGTGCGCGCCGTACCGGATCCCGGTGGCGGACGGTCCCGCGTACGAGACGGGCGGACTCGCCGTCACCGAGCGCCCGTACCGTGTCGTCGACGCCGACGGCACCGCGCACCCGCGCCGCTTCGCCTACGGCGTCCCGACGGAGGCCGTCCACTGGGTCACGGCCGCCGGCACCCGCCCCGGCGTCGACTCGGTGACCCTCGCCGACTCGGACGCCATCGCCCGCACCGTGCTCGGGCTCACACCGGCGCACGCGGCGCCGGAGGCGTCGGCGGCGCTCGCCGGGGTACCCGTCTGACGGGTGGGTTGCGCGGCGGAGGTCACCGGCCCGGTTCCGACGGGGCCGGTGACCTCCGCCGCTGGGCTGTCGCGGACGGTTCGCGCGTACACCATGACTGGCAAGGAGACTTGATGACCGCCCACGCCCTTGGCCCCGCTGGCCCCGTTGGCGCCCCTGACGTCCCTGAGGTTTTGCACGACACCGGACTGCTGTCTCCCGTGCGAGCCGGCACCCCCGTGGAGGAGGCCACCGGCGACGCCGCCTGGATCCGCGCCATGCTCGACGCGGAGGCGGCGCTGGCCCGGGCACAGGCCCGGCTCGGGACCGTGCCGCCGGACGCGGCCCGGACCATCACGGAGGCGGCCGGGGCGGCGCGTCTCGACGTCCGCGCGCTGGCGCTCGCGGCGCGCGAGACCGCCAACCCGGTGGTGGGGCTGGTCGCCGCGTTCACGGCGGTGGTCGCCGAACGGGACGCGGCGGCGGCCGAGTACGTGCACCGGGGGTCGACCAGCCAGGACGTCTTCGACACGGGCGCGCTGCTGGTCGCGGCGCGGGCACTGCGGCTGATCCACGCGGACCTGCTGCGCACCGCCGACGCGCTCGGCCGGCTGGCCGCCGTACACCGCGACACGCCGGCCGCCGCCCGGACGCTCGCCCTCCAGGCCGTTCCGACGACCTTCGGCCTGCGGGCGGCGGGGTGGCGGCAGCTGGTGCTGGACGCCGCCGGGCGGATCGGCCGGCTGCTGGACGGCGGCCTTCCGGTCGCGCTGGGCGGTGCGGCGGGGACGCTGGCGGGCTACCTCGAATACGCGCGCCTGGCGGGGGAGAAGGACCTCGACTCGTACGCCGGCCGGCTCGGGGCGCTGTTCGCCGAGGAGACGGGGCTGGGGCGGCCCGCGCTGCCGTGGCACGCGCTGCGGACCCCGATGGCCGACCTGGGGGCGGTGCTGGGGTTGACGGCCGGGGCGCTGGGCAAGTTCGCCGTCGACGTGCAGAACCTGACGCGCACGGAGGTCGGCGAGGTCGCGGAGCCGGCGGTGGCCGGACGCGGCGCGTCCTCCGCGATGCCGCACAAGCGGAATCCGGTCCTCGCCACGATGATCCGTACCGCCGCCCTCCAGGTGCCCGCTCTCGCGACCGTCCTCACCCAGCAGCTCCTGGCCGAGGACGAGCGCTCGGGAGGCACCTGGCACGCGGAGTGGCTGCCGTTGCGCGAGTGCCTGCGGCTGGCCGGCGGCGCGGCCCACACGGCCGTCGAGCTCGCGGAGGGCCTGGAGGTCCGGCCGGACCGGATGCTGGGGAACCTGGGGCTGACGGGCGGCCAGATGGTCTCGGAACGGGTCTCCGCCGTCCTCGCCCCCCGCCTGGGGAAGGCGGCGGCCAAGCGGCTGCTCACCGAACTCGCCGACGAGGCGACCCGTACGGGCCGTCCCCTGGCCGATGTGCTGGCCACCGATCCCCGCCTCTCCGGCGTCCTCACGCCGGAGGAGTGCGCGGAGCTGTGCGATCCGGCGCGGTACACGGGGAGCGCGGGGGAACTGGTGGACCGGGCGCTGGGGCGGATCCCCTAGGCAGCGTGGATTACTGTCCCCCGGCGCCGGGGACGGCATCCTGCGGCGAGGCATGCCAGTTGGTGACCTCCGGCCTGGCGAACAGGGTGTTGCCGACCTTGAGACTGACCGGGTCGCCGGCGTCCTCCCGGCTCACCGTGACGATGATGGCGCCCAGTTCCTTGCCGGAGCCGTCGTTGGTGCTCTTGGGGTTCAGCCCGGCGTACGCGGTGGTGCCGCCGCTCAGCTTGATCTGCTTGCCGACGGACTGCTCGGCCGGCTGCGCCTCGGTGCCGTCGGAGCCGATGGCCACCACCGGGTAGGTGCCGGGGAGCCAGCAGGTGATGCCCGGCTTGGCGCGCACGGATATCTCGATGTAGCCGCCGGCCTGGGACTTGACAGCGGAGCCCCAGGTCAGGTCGTTGGTGCCGCAGACCTGCCCGTACCCCTTCTTGTCGCCGCTCCCGCCCGCGCCGTTCTTGCCGCCGGGGGCGGGCGTCTTGCCGCTGTGGGCCGGCTTCCCGGTCGCCTTCTCCGCCGACGTGCCCTGCGAACCGGAGCCCTTTCCGCCGCCGGGCCGTGCGTCCTGGCCCGCGGGGTGCGACGGGCCGTCAGGGGCGGCCGGGGCGGGGGAGGTGGGAGCGGCGGAGGACGCGGCCGGAGCGGAAGCCTCGTTCCCCGAATCGCCCTTGTCGCAGGCGCTCAGCGACAGCACGCCGGCCAGCGCCGTGGCGGCCAGGGCAGCCGAGCGGATGAGGTTCTTGCGCATGGGTGGGTCCCCCCGTAGTGATCTCTCTGATGCGGCCGGAAACGGCGCGGGACAGGCGCCGCCGTCGACGACCCAAAGCTTCACGGCGCCCCGGCCGCCCCCGCAACGAGCCCTGGAAATGAGGGGACGCTGAACCGCCCGAACACCCTCTGACCTGCGCGTATACCCTCCCCCTGGAACGGCGCCCTGGAACGGTCACCTGCCCTCCCCGCGCCGGGAATCGGGGGCGGGTGACCCTGACACGCAGTGGCGGAAGCATCAGGGGAGAACCGGGGGTTTCCCCCATACCGAGCGCCGCCGGACCGGCCATAACCTCGTCACACAGCCCGGCAACTGCCCCCCCATCCGTGAGGAACGGTGAAGTCCCATGCGCCCCCGCCTTCGTCCGATTGCCGCAGCCCTCCTGACGGCCGCGGCCGCCATCGGCGGTCTCAGCGCGTGCGACCTGGGACTGAAGGAGAAGTTCGAGGACGACGCGAAGGTGTCGCAGAGGGTCAGCGCGGTCCGCATCGACGGCAACTCGGGATCCATCACCCTCCACGGCAAACCCGGCACCACCACCACAGAGATCCACCGGACCGTCCGCTACCGCGACGACCGCCCGGACGGCCCCACCCACCGAGTCGAGAACGGCGTCCTCGTGCTCGCCGACTGCGGGAACGACTGCACCGTCGACTACGAGGTCACCGTCCCGGCCGGAATCCCCGTCAGCGGCAAAATCACCAGCGGCGCCGTCGACCTCACGAGCGTCGGCGCGGTCCAGGTGAAGGCGACCTCGGGCGCCGTCGACCTGTCCGACATCACGGGCCCGGTCGACATCAAGGCCACCAGCGGCTCCGTGAAGGCCCGCGGCCTCAAGGACGGCCCGGTCAAGGTGAAGGCCACCAGCGGCGCCGTCGACCTCGCCCTCACGTCCCCGCAGAACGTGGAGGCCGATCTGACCAGCGGCTCCCTCACCGTCCGCGCCCCCGCCGGCCCCTACCGCGTCACCACCGACACCGACAGCGGCTCCAAGCACATATCCATCCCCCAGTCCCCCTCGGCCCCCCACCACCTGGACCTGAGCACGTCGAGCGGCTCCATAACGGTCAAGAACGGCTGAGGGCCGCGGCCTTTCCTCGGCGCCGTAAGGCAGGACTACTCGTCCAGGCAGTCGACGAGAAACCGGGCCGTCCGTCCGAGTTCCCGCATGTAGGAGGTCGCCGAGCACAGACCCGCGCCCGCGTCGCGGGCCAGGTCGCTTCGCACCCGGTCGATGAGGGTCTGCCAGCGATGCCAGGGGCCGGTGTGGCGGTCGAGCCGGGCGACGCGGTCGAGGGCTTCGTCCAGCATGGTCCTCAGGTGTCCGCGCAGGGCCGCCGTCAACTCCGTCACTTCTTCCGGCCGGGGGAGCACAGGGCCCCGGTCCTGGAGGGCTCGCCGGACGGTGGCCCGGATGGCGACGAGGTCCAGGGGCGCGGAATCCCCGGTCAGCATGGAGGTGAGCCGTGTGGCCCGGGGGCCGGGCGTCGTGTCGTGCACAGAGTGCTCCTCAGGGCCGAGCGGTGGTGTCCGGCGCGGGGTGTGCGCGTCGGTACGCCGATTGCACCGCTCGGGGCGAGGGGTGGACGAGGCCACATCACCGGACACTTCGTCCGTCCGGCTTCCGGCCGGGGAAGGGAGCAGTAGCGTCTGGCGCCATGTCCAAAGCAGCGTCGCGGAACGCGCTCCTCGTTGCCGTCCGGGTGCGGCACGGCTGGCACACGCAGCAGGAGTTCGCCGATGCCTACGAACGCCACGCGCGAGCGCTGGGAGCAAACTCCGCCATCTCCGTCCGGCAGGTGCGGCGCTGGGAGTCGGGCCGATCGCAATGGCCGAACCGCGATGCGCGGCGGGTGCTGCACAGCATGTTCGGCCTGCCGTTGGAGCAGCTAGGTTTCGCCCGCCCGGGAGCGACGGCAGTCATCACCGCCGGCGAAGCCCTTGCCACCCCCGTTCCGGTACCACGGGGGACGGGGGCAAGAGCTCGTGGCGGGCGCGAGCTGGTCGACAACCTGACCAAGGCCCTGGAGAGAGCCGCAGACCTGGATGGCCGGGGCGGACCGGGGGCGCCCTGCCGAACGCCCTGGAACTGGTGAGGGCGGTCGAGACCATGGCGCGGGAAGCCCGCGCCGACGTCCGCCGCGAGCTGCTTTACCTGGGCAGCCGCGCCGCCGAGTTCACGGCCTGGCTGTACCACGACAGCGGTGCGGCTCCGGGGACCGCCCTGTACTGGCACGACAGGGCGATCGAGTGGGCCGACCTGTGCGGAGACCGGGCGATGCACGGGTACGTTCTGCTCCGCAAGGCGCAGGCGACCGAGCGCACGGATCCGGCCCGCATGCGCGACCTCGCGCACGCGGCCGTGAACGGTCCCTGGTCGTTGCCGCTCCGCGCCCGCGCGGAAGCCTTGCAACAGGAGGCCCGGGCCTTGGCGCTGGCCGGTGCGGCGCCGCAGGACGTCGTTCGTCTGCTGAACCAGGCGTACGAAGCCCTCGGCTCCGCGCCGCCCGTCCGTACGGTGACCTGTACCGGACCCCTCTGCGGCGGGTACGACGTCGACCGGCTGACGGCGCAGAGCGCCGTCTGTCACCGGGAGGCGGGACGGCCGGAGCAAGCCGCCGCCCTGCTGCGAGAACGCCTGGTCACCGGCACGTTCGCACCTCGGGACCGGGCCTTCTTCACCGCCCACCTGGCAGGCGCTCTGGCGGCGGACGGCCACCCTGACGAGGCGGCGGCGACCGGGCTGTCCGTGCTGCGCCTCGCCGCGACGCCGCGTTTCGGCCAGGCGCTCCGCGAACTGCGCCGCGCGGTCGGCCTGCTGCGCCCGTACGGTCGGCGGCCCGCCGTGCGCGAACTGCGTCTCGCTCCCGGCTCTCTGCCGGTCGTCTAGCGGGTGAGGAAGAGGGTGACGCGCTCGATGACCTCGGCCTGCCACGCCTGGGACTGCGGGTGGAGGTACTCCGGGTCGTCGTGGACGGCGAAGCCGTGCTGGGCGCCGTGGAGTTCCAGCAGGTCCGCCGGGCCCCCGAAGCAGGCCAGGTAGCGGCGGGAGGATTCGACCGGAACGAAGGTGTCCTTCGTTCCGTGGATCAGGAGTGCCGGGGTCTGGACCTGCCGGAGGAAGGTCGCGGGGTTCAGATAGTGGACCTCGTTCAGCAGGGCGCGGCCCAGGGGGAACGGGCTGTGCTCGGTGAAGCCCCGGCGGTCGAGGGCCTCGGCCGCCTCCGGTGCGAGGTAGTCGTCCGTGACGTACGGGCGGCTGGTCGCGTACCGCTCGTGGTAGTCGAGGCGGGGGTTGAGCAGGACCAGGCGGCGGACATCCCGTGGCCGGTGGGCGGTGTGCAGGGCCGCCGCACCGCCTGAGAACGACGCGGCGATGACGTCGACGGCACGGTCCGAATCGGCGACCGAACGGAGGTGGTCGCCGGCCGCGCGGATGTCGTTGGCCACGCCGGTGATGGTCACGTCCTCCGGCCGGCCGGCGCTCGTGCCGTGGGCGCGGAGGTCGAAGCGGAGGCAGCGAAGGCCCGCGGCGGTCAGACCGGTGGCGAGGCGGGTGAAGAAGCCGCCTTCCTCGCGGGTCACGCCGGCCCCGTGCACCAGGACCACCAGGCCGTTCACCGGTCCGTCCGGTGCGGTCAGGGTGCCCCCGAGGGCGGTGCCGTCCAGGGAACGGAAGGTCGTCTCCGACTCGGACATGAGGCCGATCGTAGTGACGGTGTGTCGGCGGCGCAGGCTTTCCCGGACGTTGGGGTACGGCGAAGGGCCGCCACCTCTGTCCGAGGTGGCGGCCCTTCGTCCGGTCTGTCCGGGTGTCACATGACGCGCACGGCGCCCGTGGGCGGGGAGTAGCTCATGTCGCGCTCGACGATGCCCGTGCTGGGGTTCTGGGCGCCGATGAACTTGCCGCCGCCGATGTAGACGCCGACGTGGTAAGCGCTGCCCGCGGCGCCCCAGTAGAGGATGTCGCCCGGCTGGAGGTTCGAGAGCGACACCTGGGTGCCGGCGGTCGACTGGTCCTGGGAGACGCGGGGGAGGCTGATGCCGATCTGCTGGTAGGCGGCCATGACCAGGCCGGAGCAGTCGTAGGAGGACGGGCCGGTGGAGCCCATCACGTAGGCCTTGCCGACCTGCGCCCGGAGGAAGGAGACGAGGGTGGCGGCGCTGCCGGTCGCGCCCGTGCTCTTCGTGGACGTCGTGGTGGTGCTCGTGCCGGAGCCGGAGCCCTTCGCGCCGGAGCCGGTGCCCTCGTCGTCGCTGTCGGAGGAGGCGGTGGCCTTGGTGCCGAGCGCGGTGCGCTGGGCGTCGCGGGAGGCGCGGGCCTGCTCGGCCTCGCGCTTCTCCTTGGCCTCGGCGGCCTTGCGCTCGGCCTCGGCCTTGCGGTCGGCCTCCTGCTTGGCCTTCTTGGCGGCGACGCGGGCGTGGTCGACCGCCTTGTCCACCTGCGCACGGACCTGGTAGTCGTTCGCGGTCTGCTGCGTGGCCGCGGCGCTCTCGGCGACCGAGGCGGAGAGCGCGGCGTTGATGGCCGGCATCTCGATCGTGGCCTCGGCCGGCTTCTCGGCGGCGGTCGCCTGCGCGGCGCCCGTGACGGCCAGGGTGCTGAGGACGCCACCGGCAACACCCGAGCGGATGGCCCACGACTGCGTCGCGGGGCGACGGGGCTTCCGGTGGCTGGTTATGTGCGCGTTGGGGGACATGGGACAAGGGCTTACCAGGCGCCGTAGGTGGAGTTCAATATAAGTGACGTGGACCACAACCGGCGTTCGATGGGCCGGAATTCGGGGCAGGCGCACCGGAAGCGGTCTTTCCGCTGCCCGTTCCCCCAATCGTGATCATGCGGTTAAGCATGGCATTTGGGCGCCGAGGGCGATCCGCGACACGGCATATCACGTTCCGGTCTCGGCCGTCGAAGATCGCCGGGCAAATCGGACACCGATCGGGCGGCCACGTGGCGGACTTCACGTGCCCGCGCTCTTGCCGGGAGTCGCCGGGAGCCGCCGGGAGGCGGAGCGCGACCGTCGCGGCGGCAGTGAAGTCGGTAGTGAAGTCGGTGACGAAAGAGAGCGTGAGCCCGGCGGCCGGTCGAGGGTCCCAGCGGGTGGCGCTCCTATATCAGTTGACGTTGGCAGGTGCCAATTTGCGCGACCGTGCGATGGCTTGATAGTGCCTCAGCCTTCCAGGGCCGCTCCGACCAGCGGAAAAACGCCGGAATGTGACCACTGGCGATCACTCGGATGCTTCGGGTGAGAAGATCACCGATCATCCGACTTGATGATCGTTCGTCAGGTGGTGGAGATCACAAACGCCGTGCTGTTCGCCGTGTCGCAGATCACAGACCGCCGGGCATAAGATGCCCTCGACCCGGGCTTGTGAACTGCCTCACATATTCGCGATCTTCGCTGAACCCTTCCGCGGTGTTCGCCGGTGAGCGGTCCGCGCGGAGGTCCGGTCAGCCAGCAGTCAGCGTCGACTGGAAGGAGCGAGGAGCGGTGAACGCCTACGCGCCCATCCTCGTACTGGGAGCCCTCGGTGCCGGCTTCGCGATCTTCTCCGTGGTCATGGCGTCGCTCATCGGGCCGAAGAGGTACAACCGCGCCAAGCTCGAGGCCTACGAATGCGGCATCGAGCCGACGCCGCAGCCCTCCGGCGGCGGCCGCTTCCCGATCAAGTACTACCTGACGGCGATGCTCTTCATCGTCTTCGACATCGAGATCGTCTTCCTCTACCCCTGGGCCGTCGCCTTCGACTCCCTCGGGCTGTTCGGCCTCGTCGAAATGCTGCTCTTCGTACTCACCGTCTTCGTCGCCTACGCCTACGTCTGGCGGCGCGGCGGCCTGGAATGGGACTAGGGGGCCACCGCACATGGGTCTTGAGGAGAAGCTGCCCAGCGGCTTTCTGCTGACCAGCGTCGAACAGGCCGCCGGCTGGGTCCGCAAGGCGTCGGTCTTCCCCGCCACCTTCGGCCTCGCCTGCTGCGCCATCGAGATGATGACCACCGGCGCCGGCCGCTACGACCTGGCCCGCTTCGGCATGGAGGTGTTCCGCGGCTCGCCCCGCCAGGCCGATCTGATGATCGTCGCCGGCCGGGTCAGCCAGAAGATGGCGCCGGTGCTGCGCCAGGTCTACGACCAGATGCCCAACCCCAAGTGGGTCATCGCCATGGGCGTCTGCGCCTCCAGCGGCGGCATGTTCAACAACTACGCGATCGTCCAGGGCGTCGACCACGTCGTCCCCGTCGACATCTACCTGCCCGGCTGCCCGCCGCGCCCCGAGATGCTCATGGACTCGATCCTCAAGCTGCACAAGAAGATCCAGGGCGAGAAGCTCGGCCCGCACCGGGTGGAGGCCGAGGCCGAGACCGAGCGGGCGGCGCTGAAATCCCTGCCCCTCATCGAGATGAAGGGGCTGCTGCCATGAGCGAGAAAGGTGAGCAGGGCGAGAAGGGCCAGCAGGGCGGAAAGGGCGAGCAGACCGGGAAGGCCGGGCAGGACCGCCCGGCCGAGGGAGACCGCCCGGACGAGCGCATCCCCGTCCAGCGCGGCGACACCGGCGAGGTCATCGGCGTCCGCAGGGGCATGTTCGGCGCCAACAACGGCGGTGACACCACCGGCTACGGCCGCCTGGTCCGCACCGTCCGGCTGCCCGGCGAGACCGCCCGGCCCTACGGGGGCTGGTTCGACGAGGTCGCCGACGAGCTGGAGGGCGCGCTGGAGGAGCAGGGCCTCGTCCCGTCGAACGCCATCGAGAAGACCGTCGTCGACCGCGGCCAGATCACGTTCCACATCGCCCGCGAGCACCTGCCGCGCGTCGCCCGCACGCTCCGCGACGACCCCGCGCTCCGCTTCGAACTCTGCACCGGCGTCAGCGGCGTCCACTACCCGGGGGACAAGGGCCGCGAGCTGCACGCCGTCTACCACCTGCGCTCGGTGACGCACGGCCGGCTGATCCGGCTGGAGGTCACCGCCCCGGACGCGGATCCGCACGTGCCGTCCGTCGTCGACGTCTACCCGGCCAACAACTGGCACGAGCGCGAGGTCTACGACTTCTTCGGCCTCGTCTTCGACGGCCACCCGGCGCTCACCCGGATCATGATGCCGGACGACTGGCAGGGCTTCCCGCAGCGCAAGGACTACCCGCTCGGCGGCATCCCCGTCGAGTACAAGGGCGCTCAGATCCCGTCTCCGGACCAGCGGAGGTCGTACAGCTGATGTCCACCAGCGAATCCCCCACGAGCCCGGGCGGCCCCGGGAAGACCGCGCGGAGCCCCAGGAGCACCGAAGGGCCGCGCGAGACCACCGAGGGGCCCGTCTACACCGTCACCGGCGGGGACTGGGACGAGGTCGTCACCGCGGCCCGGAAGACCGACGACGAGCACATCGTCGTCAACATGGGCCCCCAGCACCCCTCCACGCACGGCGTGCTCCGCCTGATCCTGGAGATCGACGGCGAGACCGTCACCGAGGCCCGCGCGGGCATCGGCTACCTGCACACCGGCATCGAGAAGAACCTCGAGTTCCGCAACTGGACGCAGGCCACCACCTTCGTCACGCGCATGGACTACCTCATGCCGCTCTTCAACGAGACGGTGTACTGCCTGGGCGTGGAGCGGCTGCTCGGCATCGAGGACCAGATCCCGGACCGGGCGACGACGCTGCGCGTGCTGCTCATGGAGCTCAACCGCATCTCCTCGCACCTGGTGTTCATCGCCACCGGCGGCATGGAGCTCGGCGCCACCACGGTCGCCATCTTCGGCTTCCGGGACCGCGAGATGATCCTCGACATCTTCGAGCTGATCACCGGCCTGCGGATGAACCACGCGTACGTCCGCCCCGGCGGCCTCGCCCAGGACCTGCCGCCCGGCGCGGTGGACCAGGTGCGCGAGTTCGTGAAGAAGATGCGCAAGAACCTGACCGAGTACGACAAGCTCGTGGTCGGCAGCCCCGCCTACAAGGCCCGCCTGCAGGACGTCGGTCACCTCGACCTCACCGGCTGCATGGCCCTCGGCGTCACCGGCCCGGTGCTCCGCGCCGCCGGCCTCCCGCACGACCTGCGCAAGTCCGACCCGTACTGCGGCTACGAGACGTACGACTTCGAGGTGCCGACGGTCGACACCTGCGACGCGTACGGGCGCCTCCTCCTCCGGCTGGAGGAGATGCGCCAGTCGCTGCGGATCATCGAGCAGTGCCTGGACCGGCTGGAGCCGGGGCCGGTCATGGTCGCGGACAAGAAGATCGCCTGGCCAGCGCAACTGGCCCTGGGGCCGGACGGGCTGGGCAACTCCCTCGACCACATCAAGAAGATCATGGGGACCTCGATGGAGGCCCTGATCCACCACTTCAAGCTGGTGACGGAGGGGTTCCGGGTGCCGCCCGGGCAGGCGTACGCGGCGATCGAGTCGCCGCGCGGCGAGCTGGGCGCCCATGTCGTCAGCGACGGCGGCACCCGCCCGTACCGGGTCCACTTCCGCGACCCCTCCTTCCACAACCTCCAGTCCATGGCGGCGATGTGCGAGGGCGGCCAGGTCGCCGACGTCATCGTCGCGGTGGCGTCCATCGATCCTGTGATGGGAGGCGTCGACCGGTGAGCACCGGAACAGACCTGGGGATGCCGCAGCTCCCCGCCCCCGACTACCCCACCGACGTGCGCGCCCGGCTGGAGGCCGACGCCCGGGAGGTGATCGGCCGCTATCCCGACAGCCGCAGCGCGCTGCTGCCGCTGCTGCACCTGGTGCAGGCGGAGGAGGGGTACGTCACCCGCACCGGCGTCCGCTTCTGCGCGGAGCGACTGGGGCTGACGACGGCCGAGGTGACGGCGGTCGCGACGTTCTACACCATGTACCGCCGCAAGCCGAGCGGTGACTACCAGGTGGGGGTGTGCACCAACACCCTGTGCGCGGTGCTCGGCGGTGACGCCATCTTCGACGCGCTCAAGTCGCACCTGGGCGTGGAGAACGGGGAGACCACCGGCGACGGCAAGGTCACCCTGGAGCACATCGAGTGCAACGCGGCCTGCGACTTCGCGCCCGTGCTGATGGTCAACTGGGAGTTCTTCGACAACCAGACCGTCGAGAGCGCCAAGCGCCTGGTGGACGACCTGCGCGCCGGGCGCACGGTCGAGCCCACGCGCGGGGCGCCGCTCTGCACGTACCGCGAGACCTCCCGCATCCTGGCCGGCTTCCCGGACGAGCGGTCGGGCGCGGTGGATGCGGGCGGCGGGGCCGGGCACGCCTCGCTGGCCGGACTGCGGCTGGCGAAGGGCGACACCGGGCCGGCGCGCGTCGGACCGCCGCGCGGCGCACCGCCGTTGGGCGAGCGCCCCCCGGAGCATCCGAGCTCCCACGACGCGCCCCAGCCCACGTCCGCCTCGGACCCCCGGCACCCCAGCGGGCCGGTCACGGGAGGCGGCCGCGGGCCGGCCACCGACGGCAGGCCCGCCACCGGGACCACCGAGGAGGGGGAGGAATGACCGTGTCCACCGACTACGGCGGAACCCCGCGGCCCGAGGCCGGGGGAGGCGGCGGGGACGGCCCCGAGAAGCTGCTCGCCCCCGTCCTCAGCGCCTTCTGGGACGAACCCCGCTCCTGGACGCTGGAGACCTACCTCCGGCACGACGGCTACCAGGGGCTGCGCAAGGCCCTGGCGATGTCACCGGACGACGTGATCGCCTACGTGAAGGACTCCGGCCTCCGCGGCCGCGGCGGCGCGGGCTTCCCCACCGGGATGAAGTGGCAGTTCATCCCGCAGGGCGACGGCAAGCCGCACTACCTCGTCGTCAACGCGGACGAGTCCGAGCCGGGCACCTGCAAGGACATCCCCCTCCTCTTCGCGAACCCGCACTCCCTCGTCGAGGGAATGATCATCGCCTGCTACGCGATCCGCTCCGAGCGGGCGTTCATCTACCTGCGCGGCGAGACCGTCCCCGTCCTGCGCCGGCTGCACGAGGCCGTCCGCGAGGCGTACGCGGCCGGCTACCTCGGCCGGAACATCCTCGGCAGCGGCATCGACCTGGACATCACCGTGCACGCGGGCGCGGGCGCGTACATCTGCGGCGAGGAAACGGCCCTCCTTGACTCGCTCGAAGGACGCCGCGGCCAGCCCCGGCTCCGACCCCCCTTCCCCGCGGTGGCGGGCCTCTACGCCTGCCCCACTGTGGTGAACAACGTCGAATCCATCGCCTCGGTTCCCTCGATCCTCAACCGGGGCAAGGAATGGTTCCGTTCGATGGGCAGCGAGAAGTCCCCGGGCTTCACGCTGTACTCGCTGAGCGGCCACGTCGCCCGCCCCGGCCAGTACGAGGCGCCGCTCGGCATCACCCTGCGCCAGCTCCTCGACATGAGCGGCGGGATGCGCCCCGGCCACCGGCTCAAGTTCTGGACCCCGGGCGGTTCTTCGACCCCGCTGCTCACCGACGAGCACCTGGACGTGCCGCTGGACTACGAGGCGGTGGGCGCCGCCGGCTCGATGCTCGGCACCAAGGCGCTCCAGTGCTTCGACGAGACCACCTGCGTCGTCCGGGCGGTCACCCGGTGGACGGAGTTCTACGCGCACGAGTCCTGCGGCAAGTGCACGCCGTGCCGCGAAGGGACGTACTGGCTGGTCCAGTTGCTGCGCGACATCGAGGCGGGCCGCGGCCGGCTCACCGACCTCGACAAGCTCAACGACATCGCCGACAACATCAACGGCAAGTCGTTCTGCGCGCTCGGCGACGGCGCGGCGAGCCCGATCTTCTCCTCGCTGAAGTACTTCCGGGCCGAGTACGAGCAGCACGTCAGGGGCCGTGGCTGCCCCTTCGACCCGGCGAAGTCCACGGTGTGGGCCGACCAGTCGCACCCGGAGGTGCACGTATGACCGTCACCACGTCCGCGCCCTCCGGCGGGGGGAACGCGGCCGTACCCCCCGACGACCTGGTGTCCGTCACCATCGACGGCATCCCGGTCTCCGTCCCCAAGGGCACCCTCGTCATCCGGGCCGCCGAGCTGGTGGGCATCGAGATCCCCCGGTTCTGCGACCACCCGCTGCTCGACCCGGTGGGCGCCTGCCGGCAGTGCATCGTCGAGGTCGAGGGCCAGCGCAAGCCCATGGCGTCCTGCACCATCACCTGCACCGACGGGATGGTGGTGAAGACGCAGCTCACCTCCCCGGTCGCCGGGAAGGCGCAGCGCGGGGTGATGGAGCTGCTGCTCATCAACCACCCGCTGGACTGCCCGGTGTGCGACAAGGGCGGCGAGTGCCCGCTGCAGAACCAGGCGATGACCGCGGGGCAGGCCGACACCCGGTTCGAGGGCCGCAAGCGCACCTACGAGAAGCCGGTGCCGGTCTCGCCGCAGATCCTGCTGGACCGCGAGCGGTGCGTGCTGTGCGCCCGCTGCACCCGGTTCTCCAACGAGATCGCCGGCGACCCGATGATCGAGCTGCTGGAGCGCGGGGCGCTGGAGCAGGTCGGCACCGGCGAGGGCGACCCCTTCCTCTCGTACCACTCGGGCAACACCATCCAGATCTGCCCGGTGGGCGCGCTGACCTCGGTGGCGTACCGGTTCCGCGCCCGGCCGTTCGACCTCGTCTCGTCGCCGACGGTCTGCGAGCACTGCTCCGGCGGCTGCGCGACGCGCACCGACCACCGGCGCGGCAAGGTGATGCGCCGGCTCGCGCAGGAGGACCCGGAGGTCAACGAGGAGTGGCTGTGCGACAAGGGGCGCTTCGCGTTCCGCTACGCGCAGCGGCCCGAGCGGCTGGAGACGCCGCTCGTCCGTAGCGCGGAAGGCGCCCTGGAGCCGGCGAGCTGGCCGGAGGCGCTGGAGGCGGCGGCCCGCGGGCTGGCCGCCGCGCGCGGCCGGGCCGGGGTGCTGACCGGCGGCCGGCTGACGCTGGAGGACGCGTACGCGTACGCCAAGTTCGCGCGCGTCGCCC
>NZ_JAIQLH010000185.1 GCF_020037025.1 Streptomyces huiliensis
GCTGACCGGCGGCCGGCTGACGCTGGAGGACGCGTACGCGTACGCCAAGTTCGCGCGCGTCGCCCTCGGCACGCACGACGTCGACTTCCGGGCCCGCGTGCACAGCGGCGAGGAGGCCGACTTCCTGGCCGCCCGGGTGGCAGGCCGCGGCCGGGACCTCGACGGCGAGGGGGTGACGTACCGCTCGCTGGAGCGGGCGCCGGCCGTGCTGCTCGTCGGCTTCGAGGCCGAGGAGGAGGCGCCGAGCGTCTTCCTGCGGCTCCGCAAGGCGTGGCGCAAGCACGGGCAACGGGTGTTCTCGATCGCGCCGTTCGCCACCCGCGGGCTGGCGAAGGCGGGCGGGACGCTGCTCCCCGCCGCCCCCGGCACCGAGCCGGAGTGGCTGCGCGCCCTCGCCGACGGCACCGCCCAGGACGCGCGCGCCGCGGCCGAGGCGCTGCGCGCGGAGGGTGCCGTGATCGTCGTCGGCGAGCGGGCGGCCGGGGTGCC
>NZ_JAIQLH010000186.1 GCF_020037025.1 Streptomyces huiliensis
CCGGGGCGCCGCTCGCCGCGGCCCAGGCGCGGCCGACGGCCGACGCCGACGCGAGCGTCTCCAGGCAGCCGCGGCCGCCGCAGCCGCAGGTCGGGGCGTCGGGGCCGCGGCGTACGGCGATGTGGCCGATCTCGCCGGCCGAGCCGTTCGCGCCGTCCTCGACGCGGCCTTCGATGCCGATCGCGCCCGCGATGCCGGTGCCGAGCGCTACGAACAGGAAGCGGTCCGCTCCCTGGCCGGCGCCGAGCCTGCCCTCGGCGAGGCCGCCCGTCCTGACATCGTGGCCCAGGGCCACGGGGATGCCGTCCAGGCGGCGGCTCAGGAGGTCGCGGAGGGGGAGGTCGCGCCAGCCGAGGTTGGCGGCGTAGACGGCCGTGCCCGTTGCGGTGTCCACGACGCCCGGTACGGCGATGCCTGCGGCTGCCGGGGGCTCGCCGAACTCCTTCTCGGCCTGGTCGCGGAGTTCCGCGGCGAGGTCGAGGATGCGGGCGACTACGGCGTCGGGGCCTTGTTCGCGGTCTGTGGGGCGGAGGGTTTCGTGGACGAGGGTGGCGTCCGCGCCCATCAGGGCGGCTTTTATCCCGGTGCCGCCCACGTCGAGGGCGATGACATATTTCACCGGGACAGTTTCGCGCGTGGGGGGTGGAAAGGTCTAGTCCACTGTCCGGTGGGGTGGTGGGGTGGTCGGTCGGTGGGGGGGCGCCTGCGGCGGGCTGTGCCCCGGTCCCGCCCTTTCGCCGTTTCCTGGGGCTGCCGCCCCAGACCCCGCTTTTCGCGGCTCCGCCGCTCGTCCTCAAACGCCGGACGGGCTGGATTCAGCCCGTCCGGCGATTGAGGACAACCGCGCGGAGCGCGGTTCTGGGGGTGCGGGGGCGCAGCCCTGCAAGAAACGGTGAAAGGGCGGGTCCGGGGCACTCTCAAGCGCCCAGCACCACACTCCGCGTCAGCCCCCGCGGCCGGTCCGGGTCCAGGTCCCGCGCCTCCGCGACCGCCACCGCGACCCGCTGGGCCCGGACCAGCTCGGCCAGTGGGTCGCTCGGCGCATGGACGAACGTTCCGCCGGCTGCCGTCACCGCGTTCTGCAATCCGTCCGGCACGGGACCGAAAGCCCACGTCACCCGCCCCGCCCCGGCAATGGCGACCGGCCCGTGCCGGTACTCCATCGCCGGATACGCCTCCGTCCAAGCCCCCGCCGCCTCGCGCATCTTCAGCGCCGCTTCCTGAGCCACCCCATAGGCCCAGCCGCACCCGAGAAACGTCCACTGCGAAGCGGAAAGCACCGCACCAGGCAGCGGCTCCGCGACGGCCGCGGCCGCCTCGTCGGCGGCCCGCCGTACCGCGTCCACCCCGCCCGGCAGGGCGGATCGCAGCAGGGCGAGGGCGGTCGTCGCGAAGCGCGTCTGGACGACGGACTCCTCGTCCGCCCAGTCCAGGACCGCCAGCGCGTCGGCCGCGTCGCGGACGGGAGTGGCGGGATCGGCGGTGAGGGCCAGCAGGGGGGTGGTGCCGCGGAGGGTGCCGAGGAGGTCCAGGACCTCCGTCGTGGTGCCGGAGCGGGTGATCGCCACCACCCGGTCGTAGCGGCGCGCCGTCGGGAACTCGGACGCGGCGAACGCGTCCGTCTCGCCCTGCCCCGCCGCCTCGCGCAGGGCCGCGTACGCCTGGGCCATGAACCAGGAGGTGCCGCAGCCGGTGACGGCGACGCGCTCGCCGGGGCGGGGCAGTCCGTCCGTGTTCGGGACGGCTTCCACCGCCCGGCGCCAGCAGGCGGGCTGGGTGGCGAGTTCCGCCGCGGTGCGGGAAAGGGCGGGTGGTACGGCCATGACCTGGGCTCCTTACGGTTTGCGTGAGCGATCCGTGGGCGATCCGTGAGTGATCCGTCCGTGCCCCACCGTGGATAGCAGCCCGCCGCCGGGAGGGGGAAGGGCGAGGCCGGAGCGAGCCCGTGTTCGAAGAGCCTTTAAGGTGGCGCGGGAGAACGTGCGGAGCCTGCGGCTCCCGCGGTCCCCGCCGGGCGGGTCGTCCGCACCACGGCCGGGGACGCGCGCACGAGCACGGCACGGGTACGGCACGGTCACACGGGTCACAATCACAAGGGCGGAAAGCAAGTGCAGCGGCGGCGGTTCTTGAGTCTCTCGGCGGCGGGTGCCGCGACGGCGGCGATGGTGCCCGCACTCTCGGCGTGCGGGAGCGGTGGTCCCGGCGGCGGCAAGACGCTGAAGCTGGTCGCCGCCGAGTACGGCGACGGCAAGCCGGAGAACAGTTCCAAGAAGTACTGGGACTCGGTCGCCCGTACCTTCATGGGCGACCACAAGGGCGTCAAGGTCGACGTCGAGGTCTACAGCTGGACCGAGGTCGACAAGAAGGTCGCCGACATGGTCGCCGCGGGCAACGCCCCGGACATCGCGCAGATCGGCGCGTACGCCGACTTCGCCGCGGCCGGCAAGCTCTACAGCGCCGACCAGCTGCTCTCCATATCCACCCAGGCCGACTTCATCACCTCGATCGCCCGCGCGGGCGAGGTGCACCGCATGCAGTACGGCCTGCCGTTCGTCTCCTCCACCCGGCTGCTCTTCTGCAACGAGACGCTGTTCCGCAAGGCCGGGATCGTCAAGAAGCCCGAGAGCTGGGCCGAGGTCCAGACCGCCGCCGCGAAGCTGAAGGCCGCCGGGGTGAAGATCCCGTTCGGGCTGCCGCTGGGCCCCGAGGAGGCGCCCGCCGAGACCATGCTGTGGATGCTGGGCGGCGGCGGTGGCTACACCGACAAGAACGGCAGCTACACCATCCGCTCGCAGGCCAACGTCCGGACGTTCGAGTGGCTGCGGGACGAGCTCGTCGGCAAGGAGCTCACCGGTCCCGGCAACCCCGCCCGTACCAACCGCCAGGACCTCTTCGACGCCTTCTGCAAGGGCGAGGTCGGCATGCTCCACGGCCACCCCAGCCTGATGCAGCAGGCGGAGGCCGGGCAGATCAAGTACGACATGGTGCCGCTGCCCGGCATCGACGGCAAGGCGAAGTCGACGATGGGCGTCGCCGACTGGGTCATGGCCTTCAAGACCGCCCCCCGCAAGGAGGTCGGCGCCTTCCTCGACTTCCTCTACGGCACCCAGACCGTGCTCGACTTCACCGGCAAGTACGACCTGCTGCCGGTGACCACGTCCGCCTCCGAGCAGATGGCCAAGGACGAGTCGAAGCGGCCGAAGAAGCTGCGGCCGTTCCTGAAGCCGCTGCCCGACGCCGAGTTCTACCCCGCCGACAAGACCTCCTGGGCCAAGGTCAGCAAGACGATCAAGGAGAAGATCGGCGGCACCGTGCAGAAGGGCGCCGACGTGGCCGGCATCCTCGACGAGATCCAGCGCGAGGCCGACTCCACGGACGGCGTGGCGCGCTAGCCGGGCCGGAGCGCGGGGCTCGGAGGGGCGGGCTCGGAAGGTCGGGGCTCGCACCGCGGGCCCTCCCGCCCGTCGCCTACGCTGGACCGCATGGACGACAGCGACCGGACGGGCGACAGCGGCCGGACGGGCGACAGCGACCGGACGGAGGGCGGCGACCGGGCGGAAGCCGGTGGCCGTACGGAAGACGGCGGCCGGCCGCTCTCCGAGCGCGATCTGGCCGTGCTCGCCCTGGAACGGCGGTCGTGGTCCGGCCCCGGCGCCAAGGAGCGGGCCGTGCGGGAACGGCTCGGCATCACGCCCACCCGCTACTACCAGCTGCTCAACGCCCTGCTGGACGACCCGCGCGCCCTCGCCCACGACCCCGTCACGGTCAACCGGCTGCGCCGGCTCCGCGAGGCCCGGCGGGCCCGCCGCTGAGCGTCCCGCGGAAATGAATGTCCTGCGGAAAGCCCCGACTCGACGGCGCGCGCCTGGGTAGGGTCGACGGCATGGGCAGCCACTCCCTTCCGGAACCCGTGACGTCCGCCGGGCGCGAGGGCCTCGCCGCGCTCCTCGCCCGGCCCGGGCGCGCGATCGTCGCGCTCGACTTCGACGGAACGCTCGCCGAGATCGTCCCCGACCCCGAACGCGCCCGGGCGCACCCCGCGGCCGTTCCCGCCCTCGCCCGGCTCGCGCCGCGCCTGGAGTCCGTGGCGGTGATCACCGGCCGGCCCGCCGGGGTCGCCGTCCGCTACGGCGGCTTCGCCGGGGTGCCGGGCCTCGAACGGCTGGCCGTGCTCGGCCACTACGGCGCCGAACGCTGGGACGCGTCCACCGGCACCGTCAGCTCGCCCGCCCCGCACCCGGGCATCGCCGCCGTCCAGGCCGAACTGCCCGGCGTGCTCGACGCGTCCGGCGCCTGGCACGGCACCTGGGTCGAGACCGCGCCCATTGAGAACAAGGGCGGCCGGGCCGTCGCCGTCCACACCCGCCGCGCGCCCGACCCGCAGGGCGCGTTCCGGGCGTTGGAGAAGCCGCTGGCCGAACTCGCCGCGCGGCACGGGCTGATCGTCGAGCCCGGCCGGCTGGTGCTGGAGATCCGCCCACCGGGCATGGACAAGGGCGTCGCCCTCGCCGACCACGTCCGCGCCACCGGCGCCGAGTGCGTCCTCTACGCCGGGGACGACCTCGGCGACCTGGCCGCGTTCGACGCGGTGGAGCGGCTCCGTGCCGAGGGGCTGACCGGCGTCCTGGTGTGCAGCGGCAGCACCGAGGTCACCGAGCTCGCCGACCGGGCGGATCTGGTGGTGGACGGGCCGAAGGGTGTGGTGGGGCTGCTGGAGGCGCTGGCGGACGGGGTGGCGGGAGCGGCCTGACGAGCGGCTGCTCCAGTCGCCCCAGTCGCCGTCCGCCCCAGTCGCCGTCCGCCCCAGTCGCCGTCCGCCTCAGCCGCCGTCCACCTCAGTCGGCTCAGTCGCCGTCCGCGTCGGCCGTCTCCCGGCGCCCCTTCCCGTCGTCCTTGATACCGACCGCCGCCAGCGCGGTCGTCCAGTCCCGGGCGATGGCCTGCTGCGCTTTCCGCAGGTCCGCCTTGCCCGAGCAGATCGCGCTCTTCAGCTTCGTCTCGACGACGTCCTTGGGGTTGTTGGGGCCCGCGCCCTCCTTGTGGCCGGGGGAGGGCGGCTCGACCCACAGGTTGCGCGGGTCGTTGGGGTCGCCGCCGAGCTGGAGGCTGATGAGGTGGTCGTACTCGGCGTCGCGCAGCGACTTCTTGTAGCCGTAGGAGGCGGCGTTGGCGGTCTTCTCGCGACTCGTGATGTTCGTGGGCGGCCTGATGTCCTTGGTGTAACCGCTGCGGCAGATCGTCGTCTTCAGCGTGTCCGGGGTGACCTTCGGGTTGGTCGCTCCGGGGGTGCACTTGGTGTCGGGCAGCGGCTCCTTGGCGGCGGTCCAGCGGTAGGCGCAGGTGCCGGGAGCGGGCTGCTTCTGCACGGTGTACGAGGACTGCGGGCCCGGCCCGGCCGGTACCGTCCCGTCACCGGATCCGGCGGGCGCGGCAGCGGAGGCGGAGGAGGAGGCGGAAGCCGACGAGGACGGCCCCTTGGCCCCCTTGGACTCCGTCTTGTCGTCATCTGACCCGGACGAACAGCCGGACGTGGTCACGGCGAGGACGGCGGCCGTAGCCGCCGCCAGGGCGAGCCGGCGCGGTGCGATCGACATGTCCCGATGACTACCCGGTCGCACCACCCGTCAGCCGGGCGGCCGAAGCACACCGGCGCGTACCGGAGCCCGCCCCGCGCCCCGGCGCCCCTCCCGCCCGGTCCTACAACTCCCGCAGCGCGTCCAGCTGTTCGACGAACCAGCGGGCCGGCGGCAGCGCCGTCGCCGCCGCGGCCAGCCGCTTCGACCGGTCCGCGCGCTGCCCGTGGTCCATCAGCAGCGCCTCGTGCAGGGCGCGGGCGGTGGCCTCGACGTCGTACGGGTTGACGACGATCGCGTCCGCGCCCAGCTCCGCCACGGCCCCCGCCTCCCGCGAGAGCACCAGCGCGCACCCGTCGTCGGAGACCACCGGCACCTCCTTGGCGACCAGGTTCATCCCGTCCCGGATCGGGTTGACCAGGGCGACGTCCGCCATCCGGTACGCCGCGAGGGAGCGCGCGAAGTCGTCCTTGACGTGCAGGGCGACCGGCCGCCAGCCGGGCGTCCCGAACTCCTCGTTGATCTGTCCGGCGACGCGTTCGACCTCCGCCGTGTAGTCGCGGTAGACGGCGAGGTCCTGCCGGGAGGGGTACGCGAACGCGATGTGCACGACGCGCTCGTGCCACTGCGGGTGGTCCTCCAGGAGCCGCCGGAAGGCGTACAGGCCGCGGACGATGTTCTTCGACAGCTCGGTGCGGTCCACGCGGACGATCGTCCGGCGGCCGGCCCCGACCTGCTCGCGCAGCGCGGCCATCCGCTCCTCGACGTCCGGGCGGTGGGCGCGCTCGCGCAGGAAGGCGGCGTCCGCGCCGAGGCCGTGCACGCCGAGCAGGGTCGTCCGCCCGTCGAGGCGCACGGCCGTCGCGGACCCGTCCTCGGCGCGGACGACCTCCGCGCCGAGGACGTCGGCACAGCAGGCGGCGAACGCGTCGGCCCAGCGGCGGGTGAGGAAGGCCGCGCGGTCGCCGCCCAGGATGCCGCGCAGCACCTGCGCGGCGACGTCGTCGGGGAGCATCCGGTAGTAGTCCGGCGGCGCCCAGGGGGTGTGGGAGAAGTGGCCGATGCGCAGGTCGGGGCGGCGCTCGCGGAGCATGCCCGGGACCAGCGTCAGGTGGTAGTCCTGGACGAGCACCGCGGCGCCCTCGGCGGCCTCCTCGGCGAGGGCGTCGGCGAAGGCGGCGTTGTACGTCTCGTAGGCGGCCCACTGCTCGCGGAACCCGGCGTCGAAGGCGGGTTCCAGCGGCGTCTGGTACAGCAGGTGGTGGACGAACCACAGCACCGAGTTGGCGATGCCATTGTAGGCGGCGGCGAAGGTCTCGGCCGGGACGTCGAGCATCCGTACGCCGTACCCGCCGGTGTCCTCCGGGTCGAGCCGGCGGCCGGCGCGGCGGGCGGCGAGCCGGTCGCCCTCGCCGAGCGCGGCGCAGACCCAGACCGCGCCGGAGTCCGTGCCGATGGCGCTCAGGCCGGAGACCAGGCCACCGCCGCCCCGGCCGCAGGTCAGGGAGCCGTCCTCGGCGACCCGGTAGGAGACCGGACCGCGGTTGGAGGCCACGACGACGGGGGCGTTCTGCACGTGCTCAGCGACCATGACGCGAGCCTTGCCAGCCCGCCAACCGCTCAAACGTACGCCTACCCCTCTTGCCCGTTCCCCGCCTACGCGGCGCGGTGCCGCGCGTACTCGGGGATCTGCGCCATCGGCGGGCGCTCCTCGGTGTCCACCGGGTACGTCCGCGGGACGAAGCCGTCCGCCGTGCGCTCGAACTGGGTCAGCTCCGGGCGCACCAGCGGCTCGCGGCCCAGCCGCAGCTGGGCGGTGCGGTAGATCGCGGCGGCCATCCGGCCCAGCGCCCTGCCGTCCTGGTGGCGGTGTTTCCGCACCCCGACGTCGACCTGGGCGAGCGCGTCCAGGCCCACCGTGTGCAGCGCGTCGACCAGCAGGCCGAGCTCCACGCCGTAGCCGACGGGGAACGACAGCCGCTCCAGCAGCGAGCGCCGGGCCGCGTACTCGCCGCCCAGCGGCTGCACGAAACCGGCCAGCCGCGGCCAGTGCAGGTTGAGCAGCGGGCGGGCGACGAGCTCCGTCACCCGGCCGCCCTGACCCGCGGCCTCGCCCAGCGGGCGGTCGTACATCGCCTTGACGAAGGCCACGTCCGGGTCGGTCAGCAGCGGGCCGACGATCCCGGAGACGAAGGCGGACGAGAAGTCGCGCAGGTCGGCGTCGACGAAGCAGACGACGTCGCCGGAGGTCACCAGCAGGGACCGCCACAGCACCTCGCCCTTGCCGGGGACGGCGGGCAGGCCGGGGAGCACGGCGTCCCGGTGCTCGACCCGGGCCCCGGCCGCCGCGGCTACCCGGGACGTGCCGTCCGTCGAACCGGAGTCGAGGACCACCAGTTCGTCGACGAGCGGCGCCTCGGCCGTCATGAGGTCGCGGCGGATCGCGGCGACGATGTCGCCGACCGTGGCCTCCTCGTCCAGCGCGGGCAGGACGACGCTGACCGTGGTGCCCGTCTCCCGCTTGGCGGCGAGCAGCCGGTCGAGCGGGCGGTCCGCCGCGGTCCAGGACCGCCGGGACAGCCAGCGCTCCACCTCTTCCAGCACGTGAACGACTCCTCGGTTCCGATCGGTGTGATGATCCGTCTCGTGGTGTGGACGGACCCTCTTGCCGCGCCACACCTTCCGATACAGTCTTGAACAACGCCGAGCGCGCCCGTATGTCGGGGGTGCCGCGCGCACAAACGCCTGGGCCCCGCCCAGTGCCATACCGCTCATCCAGAGGGGCAGAGGGACACGGCCCGTTGAAGCCCCGGCAACCCTCCAGCCGGTCTCCTTGTGAGGCTCCCGGCGGGGAAGGTGCCAATTCCGTCTCGTGGCGAGGTTCGCCACGGGGAAGATGAGGAGAAAGGGCCTCGCCTCCATGGCTGTGCAAGCTGTCGAACGCGCTGATTCCGCCGCCGCTTCGTCCGGTCCCGCCGTCGCTTCGTCCGGTTCCACCGTCGCTTCCTTCGGTCCCGCCGTCGCGCTGTCCTGCCGCGAGTGCGGCGAGCGCGTCCCGCTCGGACCGGTCTTCGCCTGTGCCTCCTGCTTCGGCCCGCTGGAGGTCGCCTACGAGCTGCCGCTCGGCGACCCGGAAGGGCTGCGGCGGCGGATCGAGTCCGGTCCCGCGGACATCTGGCGGTACGCGCCGCTGCTGCCCGTCCCCGCCGACGTCGCCTCCCGGCCGAACCTCCGGCCCGGCTTCACCCGGCTCGTCCGGGCCGACAACCTCGCCCGCGAGCTCGGCGTCACCGGAGAACTGCACGTCAAGGACGACTCCGGCAACCCCACGCACTCCTTCAAGGACCGTGTCGTCGCGGTCGCGGTCGAGGCGGCGCGCGCCTTCGGTTTCACCACCCTCTCGTGCTCCTCGACCGGCAACCTGGCCGGTGCGGTGGGCGCGGCGGCCGCCCGTGCCGGACTGCGGTCCTGCGTCTTCATCCCGCACGACCTGGAGGCCGGCAAGGTCGTCATGGCCGCCGTCTACGGCGGCGACCTCGTCGGCATCGAGGGGACGTACGACGACGTCAACCGCTTCTGCTCCGAGCTGATCGGCGACCCGCTGGGCGAGGGCTGGGGCTTCGTCAACGTCAACCTGCGCCCCTACTACGGCGAGGGCTCCAAGACGCTCGCCTACGAGATCTGCGAGCAGCTGGGGTGGCGGCTGCCCGACCAGCTCGTCATCCCCATCGCCTCCGGCTCCCAGCTCACGAAGATCGACAAGGGGCTGAAGGAGCTGATCGCCCTGGGGCTGGTGGAAGACCGCCCGTACCGCATCTTCGGCGCCCAGGCGGAGGGGTGCTCTCCCGTCTCCCGCGCCTTCAAGGACGGCCAGGACGTCGTCCGCCCGGTCAAGCCCGACACGATCGCCAAGTCCCTGGCCATCGGGAACCCGGCCGACGGGCCGTACGTGCTCGACATCGCCCGGCGCACGGGCGGCGCGGTCGAGGACGTCACGGACCCGGAGATCGTCGACGCGATCCGGCTGCTCGCCCGGACGGAGGGCATCTTCGCCGAGACGGCGGGCGGCGTGACGGTCGGCGTCACGCGCAAGCTGCTGGAGGCGGGGGAGCTGGATCCCTCGCTGACCACCGTGGTGCTGAACACCGGGGACGGGCTGAAGACGCTGGACGCGGTGGCGGCGGGGCCGTCGGCGACGATCAGGCCGAGCCTGGACGCTTTCCGGGAGGCGGGGCTGGGGTAGGGGGAGCCGGCCCCGGTCCCTCCCTTTCGCCGTTTCCTGGGGCTGCGCCCCAGACCCCGCATCAGCCCGTCCGGCGTTTGAGGACAGCGCCCGCAGGGCGCTTCGGGGGTGCGGGGGCTTGCCCCCGCAAGAAACGGTGAAATGGGGGTGCCCCCTCTGGGGGAGGGACCGGGGCACCTCCCTCCGAGCGCAACCCGCACAAGCGCACCCGCACCCGCACCCGCACCCGCACCCGCACCCGCACCCGCACCCGCACCCGCACCCGCACCCGCACCCGCACCCGCACCCGCACCCGCACCCGCACGCGCACGCGCAAAAGCAACAAGACAAGAAGGGAACCCCATGAGCGTCACCGTCCGCATCCCCACCATCCTCCGCACCTACACCGACGGCAAAGCCGAGGTCCCCGCCGACGGCACCACCCTCTCCGAGGTGATCGGCGACCTGGAGAAGAACCACCCGGGCATCGCCGCCCGCCTCCTCGACGACGCCGGCAAACTGCGCCGCTTCGTCAACGTGTACGTCAACGACGACGACGTCCGCTTCGAGGGCGGCCTCGCCGCGGCGACCCCGGACGGCGCGGGCGTGTCGATCATCCCGGCGGTGGCGGGCGGCTGAGCGCCCAGGCCGGAGGCCCCGGCCACCCCCGAACCGCGAATCGCCCCGGCCGTTAAACGGACGGGGCGATTCCGTCTGTTGAAGCGCGATACAGTTGGGGCGTTCCCCCTCCGGTGTCAGAGCCGAACGCATATGAGAACCCGTCAAGTTGCGCAGGAATTACGTGCGCGAATTGTCGGGTTGGCTGGCGTATGTCCGGCCCGACTTGCCCTGGAACCTCCCCGGTTCGCCTGTTATCACCCCTCGGCGACGCCGGTATTTCTCGTCCCTCTGACCTGTTGCAGACGGCATCCGTGCAGATACATTCAGCCGCGGTCGACGCGTTCCGGCGCACACCCCTCGGTGTCTCAAGGGGTGAGGTATGACCCGGGTCCGCGAGGTGCGGTCCTGCGCAAGGGCCAGTAATAGGGGAGTTAGGCATGGCTCAGGGCACCGTCAAGTGGTTCAACGCGGAGAAGGGGTACGGCTTCATCGCGGTCGACGGTGGTGCGGATGTTTTCGTCCACTACAGCGCGATTCAGATGGACGGCTACCGCACCCTGGAAGAGGGACAGCGGGTCGAGTTCGAGATCTCGCAGGGCCAGAAGGGACCTCAGGCCGACATGGTGAGGGTGACCGCCTGACCGCGGCGCATCGACCACCGATCGCTCAGTCTGCCGAAGGGGTTCGCACCGCGAGGTGCGGACCCCTTCGTCGTGCCCGCCGTGAGCGCACCCGCTCCGCCGGCGAAGTGGGGGAGTGCGCCGGCGTCCCGCTGGGAAGGGTCTCCGGGGCACACCTGAAGGCACCCCTGAAGGTACCCCCGAAGGCACCCCCCGAGGAGCCTCGGGGAAGCGTTCGATACGGCCTCCGGGATGACCCCGGTCTTCGGAGGGACGCTTGCACTCGGAGGTGCCGAGTGCTAATCATTGGCTTAGCACTCTCCGAGTGAGAGTGACAGACTTGGACCGTCGGTGAGGTCCGCGGGCTGGGCGGGGCAAGGAACCGCCGAGCACGCAGGCCGTCCGTCGCGGGCGCCAGCGCGGTCCGGAGCAATCCACCCCCAGTCCGGGAGGACCACTTCACATGGCCAAGATCATCGCGTTCGACGAGGAGGCGCGGCGCGGCCTTGAGCGCGGTATGAACCAGCTCGCCGACGCCGTCAAGGTCACCCTCGGCCCCAAGGGCCGCAACGTCGTCCTTGAGAAGAAGTGGGGCGCCCCCACGATCACCAACGATGGTGTCTCCATCGCCAAGGAGATCGAGCTGGAGGACCCGTACGAGAAGATCGGCGCCGAGCTGGTCAAGGAGGTCGCGAAGAAGACGGACGACGTCGCCGGTGACGGCACGACGACCGCGACCGTCCTCGCCCAGGCGCTGGTCCGTGAGGGTCTGCGCAACGTGGCCGCCGGTGCCAACCCCATGGCCCTGAAGCGCGGTATCGAGAAGGCCGTCGAGGCCGTCTCCGCCGCCCTCCTGGAGCAGGCGAAGGACGTCGAGACCAAGGAGCAGATCGCCTCCACGGCCTCCATCTCCGCCGCCGACACCCAGATCGGCGAGCTCATCGCCGAGGCGATGGACAAGGTCGGCAAGGAAGGCGTCATCACCGTCGAGGAGTCCCAGACCTTCGGTCTGGAGCTGGAGCTCACCGAGGGTATGCGCTTCGACAAGGGCTACATCTCGGCGTACTTCGCCACCGACATGGAGCGTATGGAGGCGTCGCTCGACGACCCGTACATCCTGATCGTCAACTCGAAGATCAGCTCGGTCAAGGACCTGCTGCCGCTCCTCGAGAAGGTCATGCAGTCCGGCAAGCCGCTGCTGATCATCGCCGAGGACGTCGAGGGCGAGGCCCTGTCGACCCTGGTCGTCAACAAGATCCGCGGCACCTTCAAGTCCGTCGCCGTCAAGGCGCCGGGCTTCGGCGACCGCCGCAAGGCCATGCTCGGCGACATCGCCATCCTCACCGGTGGCACGGTCATCTCCGAGGAGGTCGGCCTCAAGCTGGAGAACGCCGGTCTCGACCTGCTCGGCCGCGCCCGCAAGGTCGTCATCACCAAGGACGAGACGACCATCGTCGACGGTGCCGGTGACAGCGACCAGGTCCAGGGCCGCGTCAACCAGATCCGCGCCGAGATCGAGAACAGCGACTCGGACTACGACCGCGAGAAGCTCCAGGAGCGCCTCGCGAAGCTGGCCGGCGGCGTGGCCGTCATCAAGGCCGGCGCCGCGACCGAGGTCGAGCTCAAGGAGCGCAAGCACCGCATCGAGGACGCCGTTCGCAACGCGAAGGCGGCCGTCGAGGAGGGCATCGTCGCCGGTGGTGGCGTGGCCCTGCTCCAGGCCTCCCAGGTGTTCGAGAAGCTGGAGCTCGAGGGCGACGAGGCCACCGGTGCCAACGCCGTCAAGCTGGCCCTGGAGGCCCCGCTCAAGCAGATCGCCGTCAACGGTGGTCTCGAGGGCGGCGTCGTCGTGGAGAAGGTGCGCAACCTGACCGTGGGCCACGGCCTCAACGCCGCCACGGGCGAGTACGTCGACATGATCGCCGAGGGCATCATCGACCCGGCGAAGGTCACCCGCTCCGCCCTGCAGAACGCCGCCTCCATCGCGGCGCTCTTCCTCACCACCGAGGCCGTCATCGCCGACAAGCCGGAGAAGGCCGCCGCGGCCGCTCCGGGCGGCATGCCCGGTGGCGAGATGGACTTCTGAGCCGACCCGGCTCGCCAGTCCTGAAGCACACGGACCGAGGGCGGCATCCCCATCACGGGGGTGCCGCCCTCGGGCGTTTCCGGCTCATGCGTTTCCGGGGGAACCCGAAGAAGTACGTGGCCACGAACCCCGCCGCGTACCCCACCACCAGCCCCGCCGCGTACACCGCCACCGCCTCGACCGGCCCGTGCTCCCCCCTCAGCAGCGGGAACAGCGCCCAGCCGGACGGCCCGATCGCCGTCGCACCCACCGCGCCGCCCCCGCCCTGCGCCATGAACCCCACGAACCCGCCGCCGAAGGCGCCGCCCACGCAGGCCGTGACGAAGGGCCGTCCCAGCGGCAGCGAGACCCCGTAGACCAACGGCTCGCCGATGCCCAGCAGCCCGGCCGGGAGAGCCGAACGCACCGTCCGCCGCACGGAGATGTCGCCCGGCAGCCGGAGGTAGACAGCGAGCGCCGCCCCCACCTGCCCCGCGCCCGCCATGGCGAGGATCGGCAGCAGGACCGTACTGCCCCGCTCGGCGATCAGCGTGGTGTGCACCGGGATCAGCGCCTGGTGCAGCCCCAGCATCACCAGCGGCAGGAACAGCCCGCCGAGCGCGAACCCGGCCACGGCGCCGCCGTGCGCCAGCAGCTGGTCGGCGAACCGCCCGACGGCGGTGGACACTTCACCCGCCGCCCACATCAGCCCGTACAACGTGGCCAGCCCCGGCAGCAGCACGGTCAGCGCCGGCGTGACGAGTACGCCCAGCGCCTCGGGCACGACGCGCCGGCACCCCCGCTCCACCGCCACCGCGAGCAGCGCCGCGGCCAGCGCCCCGAGGACCCCGCCCTGCCCGGGCGTCAACGCCACGCCGAACGGGTGCACTTGGCCCACCCCCGGCCACACGGCAACGGCCGCGACGGCCCCGCCCAGCACCGGCGTCCCACCGAACTCCCGTGCCGTCCGGTACCCGACGAACACGCCGATCAGCGACATGAACCCGGACGCGACGGCGTTCAGCGCCGGCACGAGCGCGGGCAGCCACCGCAGGTTGGCGAGCAGGCCGGCGAGGCCGGCGATGATTCCGCAGCCGATCAGGGCGGGGATGAGCGGCACGAAGATCTGGGCGACACGACGGAGGGTCTGACGGGCGGGGGCGGTCTCGCCTGCCGCCTTCGCCTCCGCCGCCTTCGCCTCCGCCGCCTTTGCCGCCGCCTCGGCCTTCAGGGCGGCGGCCACCCGGGTGACCACCCCCGGCCCCAGCACCACCTGGACGGCCGTGCCGTCCACGACCACCCCGAGGACGCCGGGGGTGGCACGGAGGCCCCCCGTCCGGACGAGCGCCGGGTCCGCTACCTCCGCGCGGAGACGCGTCATGCAGTGGGTGACGGAGCGGAGGTTGGCGGGGCCGCCGAGGAGGGGGAGGAGGGTGGGGGCGAGGTGGTGCTGCTCGGTGGGCATGGGGGATGTGTGCCACGCGGCGGCGCCGTTTGTAACGGTGGGGTGCCCCAGACCCTCCCCTTCACCGTTTCCTGGGGCTGCGCCCCAGACCCCCTTTTCGCGGCTCCGCCGCTCGTCCTCAAACGCCGGACGGGCTGAATCAGCCCGCCCAGGGGGTGCGGGGGCGCAGCCCCGGCGGAAACGGTGAAAGGGCGGGACCGGGGCTCACCTCCCCCGCGCCGCCTCCAGCGCCACCCGCAGGTGGCCCCCGGCCTCAGCCAGCAACCGGCCCGCGGCAGCGGCGTCAACGCCGGCCAGCAGGACCAGGATGGCTTGCTTCACCTCGCCGCCCGTGTCGGCCAGCGCGGCCTCGATCTCCGCCTCCGGAGCTCCCGTCGCGAGAGCGACGATGTGCCGCGACCGGGCCCGCAGCTTGTCGTTGGAGGCGCGGAGGTCGACCATCAGGTTTCCGTAGGTCTTGCCGAGGCGGATCATGGTGATGGTCGAGAACATGTTGAGGACGAGCTTCTGGGCGGTGCCGGCCTTGAGGCGGGTGGAGCCGGTGATCAGTTCGGGGCCGACGACGATTTCGACGGGGTGGTCGGCGGCGGCGCCGAGGGCGGAGTCCTTGTTGCAGGAGAGGCCGACGGTGAGGGCGCCGGCGTGGCGGGCGTGGGTGACGGCGCCGACGGCGTAGGGGGTGCGGCCGGAGGCGGAGACGCCGATGACGGTGTCGTCGGGGGTGAGGGAGAGGGCGGCGAGGTCGGTGGCGGCCGCGGTCGCGTCGTCCTCGGCGCCCTCGACGGCCGTCACCAGGGCCTCCGGGCCGCCGGCGATCAGGCCGACGACGCGGCCGGGTTCGGTGGCGAAGGTCGGCGGGCACTCGCTGGCGTCCAGCACTCCGAGTCGTCCCGCCGTGCCCGCGCCCGCGTAGACCAGCCGGCCGCCGCGGGACATCCGTTCGGCGGTCGCGTCGATGGCCGCGGCGATGGCGGGCAGCCGGGCGGCGACGGCGGTGGCGACGGTCGCGTCGTCGGCGTTCATGACGGTCGCGATGTCCAGGGTCGGCAGCCGGTCGATGTCCGCCAGTTCGGGGCGGAACGCCTCGGTGGTGAGGTGGGCGAGCTGGGCGCGGAGGGCGGCCAGGGTGGTGGACGACGACATGGTGGCCTCGCTCGGTCTGGGGTCAGCGCGGGTCGGGCCGCGGGTCGTGGCGGTGGGCGAGCGCCTCGTAGGAGGCGGAGAGGGCGGGCGCGGCCCGCTCGTACGTCCGCTGCGCGACGCCGATGAACAGGCAGTCGACGACCAGCAGCTGGCTGGTCCGGCTGGACATGGCGGCCGGGCGCAGTTCGCTCTCCCGGGCCGTGGACGTGGCGAGGACGTGGTCGGCGTACTGGCCGATGCCGCCGGCCGGGTTGCCGGTGACGGCGACGGTGGTGGCGCCGTGTTCGAAGGCGACCCGCAGGGGTTCGATGACGTCGGTGGTCCGGCCGGAGTGGCTGATGGCGATGGCGACGTCGCCGGAGCGCAGCTGGACGGCGTTGGTGACGGCGAGGTGGGGATCGGCGGGGGCGTGCGCGATCAGGCCGATGCGCAGCAGCTTCTGGACGAGGTCCTGGCCGACGAGGTTGGACGCGCCGATGCCGTAGACGTCGACGCGCCGGGCGGCGGTGAGCGCGGCCACCGCCGCGTCGAGGGCGGTGGTGTCGAGCCCGGCCGCCGTGTCGGCGAGGCACTGGGCCTCCTCGTGCGCGAGCTTGGCGACCACGCTGGGCAGCGGGTCGTCCACGGCGATGTCCGCCGTGACGGCCGGTGCCCGGCCGGCCGCCCGCTCCGCCGCCAGCGCGGCGAGGGCCAGCCGCAGCTGCCGGTAGCCGGGGTAGCCGAGCGCGCGGGCGGTGCGGACGACGGTGGCCTCGCTGGTGCCGGTGCGCTGCGCGAGGCCGGTGACGGTCAGGGCGGCGGAGCCGGCCGGGTCGGCCACGAGGGCGTCGGCGACGCGCTGCATCGAGCGCGTCATGGTGGGCACGAGCGTGCGGACCTTGGCGGCGAGGGCCCCGGGGGCGGGCGGTAGGACGGGCCTGCGCAGCGGGGGGAGACGGCGTTCGGAGCTTTCCTTCGCGTCGCTGCTCACGTGGTGAAAGGTATTTTCAGCCCGATGTGCCGTCAACCTTTCGCGTCCCGGACAATGGGGCGCATGGAGCTCGAACAAGCACTGCACGCGGCCCGGGCGCTCGTCCTCGACGACCTGACCGCCGGGGGCGTGGCCGAGCCGGACGTGGTCTCGCTGGTCGAGGACGCGGTGGCCGGCCGGCGGTGGTGGGTCGAGCAGTGGCCGGAAGGCGTGGGCTTCGTCGCCGGGCTGATCGCCCAGGACGTCCAGGACGCCTTGCTGGAGCGGCACGGGCGCTGGCCGCTCTGCCCGGTCTGCACGGACTCGGGCGATCCGCATGCCCTGGAGGTCGAGCCGGAGCTGGGCCCCGACCCGCACTGGGTCTGTGCCAAGCAGGCGGTGATCGTGGCGCCCGTCGGCCGGCTGTCGTCCGCCCCGCGCGGCTGACGGGAAGGGAGCCGCGCGGGAAGGGAGCCGACGGGACGGGAGAGGGGAGAGCGGGTGGCCCTCTACATCGATCCGCCGCAGTGGCCGGGGCACGGCCGCATGTGGTCGCACCTGGTGAGCGACGTGAGCTTCGACGAGCTGCACGCGTTCGCCGCCCGGCTCGGGCTGCCCGGGCGCGCCTTCGACGGCGACCACTACGACGTGGCGGAGTCCTCGTACGCGGACGCGGTGCGGCTCGGCGCGGTGGAGGTGCGGAGCCGGGACGTGGTGCGGCTGCTGCGGGGGGCGGGGCTGCGGAGGCGGAAGCGGGCGCGTCGCTCCGGTTGACCCACTACGTGGTGAGCAGCGCGAGCTCCGTCGTGAGGTTGTGGCGGGCGGCGCGCTCCCACCGTTCGTACCCCCGCGGGGTGCGGAACAGCCGTGGCAGACCGAGGAGTTGGCGCAGGACGGCCGCGCGGCCGGCCCGGAACGCCTCGTCCGGCACGAAGCCGTACTCCTGGCGGACCTCCGCCGCGTACGTCGCGTACGCCTCGGGTGCGCCGCCGAGGACGGCGAGGTCGGCGTCGCACAGCAGCTCGCCGTTGCGGTCGCCGGGGGCCGGGTCGTGGCCGACGGTCAGCAGGACGAGCCGGACGACCTCGGCGGTGACGTCCTCGGGGATCCCGAGCTCGGCCAGGGCGCGGCCGGCGAGCCGGGCGCTGCGCTCCTCGTTGGTGGAGCGTTCGGGCAGGTAGACCGCGTCGTGGAACCAGGCGGCGAGCCGGACGGCGGCGAGGTCGCGGGGGGTCTCGGCGTGTTCGGCGAGTTCGTCGACGCGGTCGAGGACGGCGGTCAGGTGGGCGGTGGTGTGGTAGCGGCGCTGCGGCTCCGACCAGCGGGTGAGCAGGTCGGCGGCGTAGCGGGCGGGGTCCGGGCCGTCGTCGGTTTTCGGGCTGCCGTCGGGCTTCGGGCCGCCGTCGGGCTTCGGGCTGCCGTCGGACTCCGGGCCGCGGGCCGCCGCGACGGCGTCGGCCCAGCGCGTTTCCAGGGACGGGTCGGTAGGGGTGGCCATGAGGGCATTGTGCGGCAACCGAGGGGCGTGCTTCCTCGGCGGGCGCCGGTGTGGCACCCTTGTTACATGTCTAGACCAATTCTCGAAGTGATCGCGCTGGACGCGGCGGACGCGGTGGCGGCGCGGGCCGGCGGGGCCGACCGGCTGGAACTGGTCAGCGACATGGCGGCCGACGGGCTGACCCCCTCGCTGGAGACCTTCGCACGGGTGCGGGCGGCCGTCGACATCCCCCTCCGGGTGATGCTGCGGTCCTGCGACGGGTTCGGCGCGGGCGGTGCGGCGGAGCTCGACGCGCTGTGCGCCGCGGCCGGTGCGCTACGGGCCGAGGGTGCCGAGGAGTTCGTCCTCGGGTTCCTCGGTGAGGACGGGCGCGCGGATCTCGCCGCCGTCGACGCGCTGTGCGACGTACTCGGGCCGGGTGCCCGGTGGACGTTCCACCGGGCCATCGACCGGGCCGCCGATCGGGATGCCCTGCGGAAGCAGCTCGCGGACCGGCCTGGCCTCGACACGTATCTGACCGCCGGTTCCGCTTCCGGTGTCGACGACGGTCTTCCGACGTTGCTGGCCGAGGCCGCGCGGGGGGACGAGCCCGGGTATGAGCCGCGGATCCTCGTGGGGGGCGGGCTCAAGCTGAAGCATGTGCCGGTGCTGCTGGAGGCCGGTATCGACGGGTTCCACATCGGTGGCGCGTCGCGGCCGGGCGGGTGGGACGCGCCGGTGGACGTGGCGGCGGTGCGGGCCTGGCGTGAGGTGCTCGGGGGGTAGGTGGGTGCCCCGGTCCCGCCCTCTCACCGGTTCTTGCGGGGGCTGCGCCCCCCCCGCACCCCCGAAACCGCGCTCCGCGCGGTTGTCCTCAAACTCCCCCAGAGGGGGTACCCCCAGACGGGCTGAAGGTCGCGCCCAAGGCGTGAAACCCAGCCCGTCCGGCGTTTGAGGACAAGCGGCGAAGCCGCTTCCCGGCGTCCGGGACGAGTTATCCAGCCCGCCCGGCGTTTGAGGGCTTTGCGGCGGAGCCGCGACGCCGGGGTGCGGGCTCTCCCGCGGAGACGGCGAGAGGGCGGGACCGGGGCGTACCCAACACCATGGCCACCGCGCAGAGCATGAGCACCGTCGACACCACCGGAAACCACCGCCCCCCGAGCACGTCGATCGCCGTGCTCCCGACGACGCCCGCCCCGGCGAGCCCGAGGTACAGGGCGCTGCTGTTGAGCGACATGAGCAGCGGTGCGTTCGGCGGGTCGAGGGAGACGAGCCGGTGCGGGAGGGCGACGGCGATCGACCAGCCGGCGAGCGGGCTGACGACGGCGTAGCAGAGGGCTCCGGGCATCGAGCCGGAGAGGAGCGGCAGGGCCGCGTAGGCGAGGGCCGCGAGGACGCCGCCGGTGAGCAGGACCCGCTGGACGCCCAGCCGGTCGACGAGCCGGCCGCCCAGCCAGCTGCCCGCCATCGACGCGAGGCCGGTGGCCAGCAGGATCAGGGACAGCCGGTCCTGGTCGCCGCCCGTGGCCGGGCGCACCGCCGTGGCCAGGTAGACGTAGGTGGAGTTGACGGCGACGAAGACGAGGAACGTCGTGAACGCGGCCGCGAGCACCCGGCGGTCGCGCAGCGGCGCCAGCCGCTCCCGTATCCCGGGCGCGCCCGTCGGGGCGGGCAGGTCGCGCAGCAGCGCGGCGAGGCCCGCGAACGCGGCGGCGCCCAGGGCGGTGACCAGCCACATCGTCCAGCGCCAGTCGGCGTGTCCGAGGTAGGCGCCGAGGGGGACGCCGAGCACGGTGGCCACGGTCATGCCGCCGTACACGGTCGCGATGGCGCGCCCGCGCCGCTCCGGCGGGACGAGGGAGGTGGCGACGGCGTTGGCCGTCGGGGTGTAGAGCGCGGCGCCGGCGGCGGCGAGGACCCGGGTGGCCAGCAGGGTTCCGTAGTCCGGCGCGAGCGCGCTGAGCGCGTTCGCCACCGTGAACACCGCGAGTGCGGTGAACAGCACCCGACGCCGGTCCCAACGGGCGGTCAGGGTGGCGAGGACGGGTGCGAGCAGCGCGTACGCCAGGCCGAAGACGGTGACGAGCTGTCCGGCGGCGGCGAGGGAGGTGCCCAGGTCGTCGGCGATGCCGTCGAGGATGCCGGTCATGACCATGGAGTCGGTGCCGACGGCGAACGCGCCGAGGGCGAGCAGGAGCAGGCGGAGACGCACGGGTGTCCTTCCGGGAAGGTCCGGTTTCCGGGCAGGTAAGGTTGGACGTGCGTCAAACAATAGAGATCGTTGGATGGCTGTCAAACAGAAAGGGTGGGTACCCGTGGAAGGAGAGCTGCTGCCGCAGCCGGACATCCAGGACATCCGGCTGGCGAAGGTCCTCAACGCGCTCGGGGATCCCGTCCGGATGCACCTGTTCCGCGCCTTCGCCACCGACGACCAGTGCGACTGCGACTGCGCCCGCCTCGGCCTCGGCCACCTGCACAAGTCGACGGTCTCGCACCACATGCGCGTCCTGCGGGAGGCGGGTGTCACCTCCACCCGCGCGGTCGGCCGCAACCGGCACGTCGCCCTCCGCCGCGCCGACCTGGACGCGCGCTTCCCCGGGCTGGTCGAGGCGCTGCTGGCGGCGGGAGCGGCGGAGGAGGCGGCGGAGGGAGCGGAGCGTTAGGCGTGCTTCTGCCGCGTCATCGCGGCGATCAGGGCCTGGATCGCGTCGCCGTCGGAGCCGGCCTCCTCGTCATCGAGGCCGGCGTGAGCGGTGGCGGCCTCGGCGCTGCGCGGGAACATGACCTCCTCGTACGCCGCGAGCGCCGCCTCGACGTCGCCGGGGTGCGCGGCGAGGGCCTCGCCGAGGTCGGCGCCGTCGAGCATCGCCAGGTTGGCCCCCTCGCCGTTCGGGGCCGTGAGGTGGGCGGCGTCGCCGATCAGGGTCACTCCCGGCACCCGCTCCCACCGGTGCTCGGCCGGCAGTGCGTAGAGCGGGCGCAGGATCGGCGCGACGTCGCTGTCGGCGATCAGCGAGACGAGCTCCGGCGCCCACCCCTCGTACTCCCGTGCGATCCGCGCGGTGGCCGCGGCGGTGTCGGTGAAGTCGATGCCGTCGAACCACTCCAGCGGTTCGGCCAGCCCGATGTAGGCGTGCAGCGTGTCGCCGCGCTCCCGGTGGGCGAAGAGCTCCCGGCCGGGCGTCGTCGCGATCATCGACCCGCCGCCGACCGCCTTCGCGGTGGCGGGATGCCGTGTGTCGGCGTCGAACAGGTAGGTGTCGACGACCGACTTGCCGGTGTACTCGGGCACGGCGGCGGAGAGCAGCGGCCGGACGCGCGACCACGCGCCGTCCGCTCCGACCAGCAGCCCGGTGACGAGGGTGCTGCCGTCGGCGAACGTCACCTCGTGGCGGCCGTCGCCGAGGGCGCGCGCGGCGGTGACCTTGTGCCCCCACCGGACGGTGCCGGCCGGGAGCGAGTCGAGCAGGACCTGCCGCAGTTCGCCGCGCTGCACCTCGGGGCGGCCGCCCGTGCCGTCGTCCGCCTTGTCGAACAGGACGGTCCCGTCCGGGGCGAGGAACCGCAGCGCCTGGCGGCCCTCCAGGATGAGGCCGCGGAACTCGTCCATCAAGCCGGCCGCCACGAGAGCGAGTTGGCCGTTGTAGTCGTGGATGTCGAGCATCCCGCCCTGCGAGCGCGCGGCCGGTGAGGTCTCCGCCTCGTAGACCGCGGCCGGTATGCCGTGGACGTGCAGGACGCGGGCGAGGGTGAGGCCGCCCAGTCCGGCGCCGATGATCGTGACGTCGGGTGTGCTCGTGGCGTCGGATGTGTTTGTGGCGTCGGTGGTCATGTGGGGCTTCCTTCCAGGTCACACCGGCGTGGTGCCGGCGGCCGGTGCCTCGGCGGCGGGGCCGGCGGTTTCCAATCTCCCGCCGGCCGGCGACAGATCACCGACAGGACGCCGACAGATCACGACGTATGCCGACAGCCACCCGACACCGACGCCATGACGCCACGTCAACCAGGCGGCTACTCGGGCCGCTCGGCCATGACGACCACGCCCGGCCAGCCGCCTGCCGGGAGCCGGAGTTCCGCGACCGTCCGCAGTCCCGCCCGCTCGATCAGCTCCACGTACCGCTCCGGCCGCCACCTGTACGTCGTCCACCGGACGGGCACGTCTCCGTACGCCTCGGTCCGAGGGAAGTCCCCGTCGCCGACGTGCGTCGCGGTGAGCAGGTACCCGCCCGGCTTCAACGCGCGCGCGAACCGGGCGAACACCTGGGGCAGGACGTCCCGGGGGAGGTTGAACAGCGACCACCACCCGAGGATGCCGCCGAGGGACGCCTCTTCGAGGTCGAGGTCGGTGGCGGAGGCGACCTCGAAGCGGCAGTGCGGGTGCAGCCGGCGGGCGTTCTCGACCATGCGGGGGGAGAGGTCGACCCCGGATACGTCGAGTCCGCGTTCCGCGAGGTAGGCGGTGACCGTCCCCGGCCCGCAGCCGACGTCGAGGACGGGCCCGAGCCCGCGCACGGTGTCGGCGAAGGCGTCGATCGACGCCTTGAGCCAGGGGTCGTCACGGATGTCGCCGAGCCCCATGCGGACGTAGTTGTCGGCCACCCGGTCGTACGACGCGCGGACCGCGTCGAGATCGGCCGGCCGGTCGATTCGGTGTGCGTGCATCCGGCCGACTATAGGGCAGCGCAACGGGGTTGGGGCCGGCGGGGCGGACGCCCCCCAGCCTCCCGGTCTCAGTGCAACGCCACCGGCAGCGCCTCCGCGTGCAGCACCGTCAGCCCGGACACGGCACGCGTGAGCGCCACGTACAGCCGCCGCAGACCGGTGCGTTCGTCCGGCTCGCCGGCCACGACGGCGGCGGGCTCGTCGAGGACGACGTGGTCGTACTCCAGGCCCTTGGCGAGGGAGGCGGGTACGAGGGTGAGGCGGGCGTCGGCGGACGTCTCCTCGCCCGGGGCGAGGTGGGGGAGGCCCGCCTCCGCGAGGGCCGCCGCGAGGACGGGGATCCGGGCGTCCGCCGCGATCAGGCCGATGGAACCCTCGCGGCGGAGCGCGTCACGGCAGGCGTCGACCACCGCGCCGTCCAGCGCGTCGGGGCCGGAGACGGCACGGACCGCGAAGTCGCCGGCGGCCTCGCGGACCGACGTCGCCTCGGACAGCCCGGGGGCGATGGCGGGCAGCAGCCGCGACGCGTAGGCGATCACCTCGCGGGGGACGCGGAAGCCCTGCGTCAGCTCCTCGACGGCCGCGTCCGGCTTGCCCAGGTGCGCGAGTGCCTCGCCCCAACTCGCCGTCGCCCAGGGCGTCGTGCCCTGCGCGATGTCGCCCAGCACGGTCGCCGAACCGGTCGTGCAGCGGCGGCCGACGGCCCGGTACTGCATGGGGGACAGGTCCTGCGCCTCGTCCAGTACGACGTGGCCGAGGGAGGGCGTCCGCTGGACGAGGTCCGTCGCCTCGTCGATCAGCACCGCGTCCGCCGCCGACCACTTGGCCGTCCGCACACTCCGCGCGGGCTTCGCCCACAGCACGGCCCGCTGCTCGTCCTCCGTCAGCACGCCCGCCGCGTGCTCGGCCAGGAACTCGGGGTCCGACAGCAGTCGCAGTACCAGCTTCGCCGGGTCGACGGCCGGCCAGACGGCCTTGACCGCCGCCTTCACGGCGGGGTTGCGGGCCACCGCGTCCTGGACGCGGTCGTCCGGCGCCTCGCCCGCCTGCTCCATCCGGACGAGCACGGCGTGCGCGATGCGCTGCGGCAGGGCCTCGCGGGCGGCGCCGTAACGGATGTCGCGGGCGAGGAGCTCGCGGACGATCTCCTCCACCTCGTACGCCGGGACGCGCCAGCGCCGTGAGCCGCGCACGACGACGACCGGGTCCACCGGCATCGTCACGCCGGACCGGACCGCGCGCCGCAGCACCTCCGCCATCCGCGCGTCGCCCTTGACCGTCGCCGCCTCGGCGGAGTCCGTCCCGCGCACCTCCACGTGCGCGACCAGGTCGTCCACCGTGGCCTGCGCGACGTTCAACTCGCCCAGCGCGGGCAGCACCTGCTCGATGTAGCGGAGGAAGGACCGGTTCGGCCCGATCACCAGCGTGCCGGTGCGGGCGAGCCGCTCGCGGTGGGCGTACAGCAGGTACGCGACGCGGTGCAGGCCGACCGCCGTCTTCCCGGTGCCGGGCGCCCCCTGGACGCACACCGTGCCGCCGATGCCGGCGCGGACGATCTCGTCCTGCTCGGGCTGGATCGTGGCGACGATGTCGCGCATCGGGCCGACGCGCGGGCGCTCGATCTCCGCCTGGAGCAGCGCGCTCGCCTGATCGGCGCCCGAGGCGTCCGTCAGGTCCTCGTCCTCGTACGCCGTCAACTCGCCGCCGGTGTACCCGAACCGGCGGCGCCGGCCGACGCCCTGCGGCTCCTTCTTCGACGCCCGGTAGAACGGCTGCGAGACGGGCGCGCGCCAGTCGACGACCATGGGGTCGCCGTGCGCGTCGTGCACGTGCCGCCGCCCGATGTAGAACCGCTCCTCGCCGCCGCCTTCCCCCGCGATGTCGACCGGCGCGTCGACGTAGTCCAGCCGCCCGAAGAAGAGCGGGGCGTGCGCGAGGTCCGCGAGCGCCGTGATGCGCTCTTCGATCTGGCGGGTCAGGACCTCGGCGTTGACCCAGTTGGCCGTGACGTCCTTGATGTCGAGCGCCTCGACGTCCTCCCGCATCGCGCGCAACGCGGTGCGGGAGGACGCGAGATGGGCCTGCTCGCGGGCGAGCGGGTCGTCGGCGGGTTTTCCGTGACGGCTGTCGGACTGCTGGTCGGGGGCGTGCGCGGGCACGGCATGGCCTCCAGGGCGGCGGGCTGCTGGCGTTCGGTACGAGCGAGGGCCGGCCGGTTTCCGTCCGGTCGGCGGCGCTCCCTGGCACACGCGGCGGGAGGCGGAAGTCCGCGATTCTACGGACGCGGCCGGAACGGCGCCAATGATTTTCCGCGCGCCCCTGAGGCACCCCCGGGTGCTTCTCAGGGTCGCCGTCCGTCTCCCGTAGGGGTAGGCATGATCCCTGAGTCGTACGGCGGGGCGCCCGCGTTTACACCGCCAGGGCGATGTACGGCGGCCCCGCGGATCCCATCATGGATACATGACCACCGCAGGGATCACCTCAGCCGCCCAGGGCGCCGAGCACGGCGCCACCACCGCCCTCTCCCACGCCTTCCGCGCTTTCAAGGTGTTCGCGGGCACGGCCGTCAGTGTCGTCCTCCTCGGCCGCTTCGAGGGCGAGGAGGCGCTGGTCAAGCGCTGACGGGCGGCTTCCGCGCCCGTTCTCTGAGTACCCCTACCCCCCGCGGATTGAGTACGTGCCCCGATCCGCCGGCCGCCGACCGCCGGTGGAATGGCGGCATGGCATCCACCACCACGAGCACCCCCTCCGCCGCTCCCGCCACCGGCCGGTTCCGCCGGCTGTACCGCCGGATCGACCGGCAGCTCGGAGGGCGGGACGAGCGCTGGGCGAAGGGGCCCGCGGTCGTCTCCCTCCTCGCCGTTCCCGCGCTGCTGTGGTACGCGTTCGGCGGCGAATTCCTCATCGTCGACGACGGTCCGCTGGCGGCCTTGCTGTTCGCCGGAGCCCTCGCCCTGGCGGTGGCGTGGCTGCTGCCGCACCGGGAGTCGATGCGGTCGGCGCGCCTCACCTTCACCGTCACCGCGGCCGTCACGCTCCTGCTGCCGATCGTGCTGACCGTCGTCATGGTGGTGTTCGTGGTCCTTGCCGCGGGGCTTGCCTGACGCCCGCCCCACCTGGGTCCTCAGGCGTCGTCGCCCGCCAGCAGCTCGTCCGCGTCCACGATGCGGTACGCGTACCCCTGCTCCGCCAGGAAGCGCTGCCGGTGGGCCGCGAAGTCCTGGTCGATCGTGTCGCGGGCGACGACGGAGTAGAAGCGCGCCTCGTGGCCGTCCGCCTTCGGGCGGAGGACGCGGCCGAGCCGCTGGGCCTCCTCCTGGCGGGAACCGAACGTGCCGGAGACCTGGATGGCGACCGTCGCCTCCGGCAGGTCGATGGAGAAGTTCGCGACCTTCGACACGACGAGCACCGAGATCTCGCCCTGCCGGAACGCGTCGAAGAGCTTCTCGCGCTGCGCGTTGGTCGTCTCGCCCTTGATGACGGGCGCGTCCAGGTGCTCGCCCAGCTCGTCGAGCTGGTCGATGTACTGGCCGATGACCAGCGTCTGCTCGCCCGCGTGCCGGCGCACCAGCGCCTCGGTGACCTTTCGCTTCGTGGCCGTCGTCGCACAGAAGCGGTACTTCTCCTCCGCCTCGGCCGTCGCGTACGCCAGCCGCTCCCCGTCCGTGAGGTTGACGCGGACCTCGACGCAGTCGGCGGGCGCGATGTAGCCCTGCGCCTCGATCTCCTTCCACGGCGCGTCGAACCGCTTCGGGCCGATCAGCGAGAACACGTCCGACTCCCGGCCGTCCTCCCGGACGAGCGTCGCGGTCAGGCCGAGCCGCCGCCGGGCCTGGAGGTCGGCGGTGAACTTGAAGACCGGGGCGGGCAGCAGGTGCACCTCGTCGTAGACGACCAGGCCCCAGTCGCGGGAGTCGAACAGCTCCAGGTGGGGGTAGATCCCCTTCCGCTTGGTGGTCAGCACCTGGTACGTGGCGATGGTGACCGGGCGGATCTCCTTCCGCGTCCCGCTGTACTCGCCGATCTCGTCCTCGGTGAGTGACGTTCGCTTCACCAGCTCGTGCTTCCACTGCCGGGCGGAGACCGTGTTCGTGACGAGGATCAGCGTCGTCGCCTTCGCCTCGGCCATCGCCCCCGCGCCGACCAGCGTCTTTCCCGCACCGCACGGCAGCACGACGACGCCGGAGCCGCCGTGCCAGAAGCCGTCGACGGCCTGCCGCTGGTACGGGCGCAGCGCCCAGCCGTCCTCGCGCAGCTCGATCGGGTGCGCCTCGCCGTCCACGTACCCGGCCAGGTCCTCGGCCGGCCAGCCGAGCTTCAGCAGCGCCTGCTTGATCTGGCCGCGCTCGGACGGGTGGACGGCGACGGTGTCGGGGTCGATCCGCTCGCCCACGAGCGGCTTGATCTTCTTGGACCGCAGGATCTCCTCCAGCACCGGCCGGTCCGTGGACTCCAGGACCAGCCCGTGCACCGGGTGCTTCACCAGCTTCAGCCGTCCGTAGCGGGCCATCGTCTCGGCGATGTCCACGAGCAGCGCGTGTGGCACGGGGTAGCGGGAGTGGGTGACGAGCGCGTCGACGACCTGCTCGGCGTCGTGGCCGGCCGCTCGCGCGTTCCACAGACCGAGCGGCGTCACCCGGTAGGTGTGCACGTGCTCGGGGGCGCGCTCCAGCTCGGCGAAGGGCGCGATCGCCCGGCGGCAGGCTTCGGCCTGCTCGTGGTCGACCTCCAGGAGGAGCGTCTTGTCCGACTGGACGATCAGCGGTCCATTCACGTACGTGCGTCCTTCCGTGCGGCCAAACCTCCAGTGTGCCTCATCCGCCGGGGGCGGTGGGGGTGTCGGGAGATGCCCCGGTCCCACCCCTTCGCCGTTTCCTGGGGGCGAGCCCCCAGGCCCCCGAAACCGCGCTCCGCGCGGTTGTCCTCAAACGCCGGACGGGCTGGATAGCGCGCCCGGGCGCACACTTCAGCCCGTCCGGCGATTGAGGACGAGCGGCGCAGTCGCGACAAGCGGGGTCTGGGGCGGCAGCCCCAGGAAACGGTGAAAGGGCGGGACCGGGGCACCCTTCCCCCCACCGGCCTAGATTGCTAGCATCCTAACCATGTCCGCCGATCGACAGGTGAAGCAGTTCAACGTCTACCTGCCCACCGACCTCATCCGAGAGGTCAAACACCACGCCGTCGACACCGAACGATCGCTCTCCTCGATCGTCGAGACGGCCCTGACCGAGTACTTCCGGCGCCTCGCGGCCGACGCGGACGCCGGGGAGGGGAGTACACATGACGACGACTGAGGGTGTCA
>NZ_JAIQLH010000187.1 GCF_020037025.1 Streptomyces huiliensis
GGAGTACACATGACGACGACTGAGGGTGTCACCGACGGCATCAAGGGGTTCCTCGTCGAGACCCGCAACTACGGTGCGACGGCGGCGTTCTGGAAGTCGCTGGGATACGAGAGCGTGGTCGAGACGGACCACGGCTCCGGCCAGTGGCAGCACCCGGCCGGGGGGCCGTACGTGTTCATAGCGGAGCAGCACGAGCGCGAGCTCGTCACCCGGCCGGTGCTCACCGTCGCAGACGCGGAAGCGTTCGCGCCCGCTCGCGCGCCGGAGTTCGCCGAGCCGTTCACGCCGACGCACTGGGGTGTCCGGCAGGCGCTGGTGCTGGATCCCGACGGGCGGACCGTCGCCCTCGAAGCGCCGCTGATCCAGGGGGAGGGGCACCACCATGGCTGACCCGCAGCGCACCGTCCCGGACCACACCGCCGTCCGCGTCGCCCTCTGGCGCGCCCTGCACGTCCAAGCGGACGCGGCGCCGCACGTGCTCGACGACGAGCTCGGGCTGGCGCTCGCCGACCCGGGGCCGGAGTGGCGGGAGCGCGGCGACATGACGATGCCGGGCGTCGAAGGCGTCCGCGCGTCGGTCGTCGCCCGCGCCCGGTTCGTCGAGGACCTCGTCGCCGAGCGTGCCGCCGCCGGGGTGACGCAGTACGTCGTCCTCGGCGCGGGACTGGACACCTTCGCCCAGCGCCGCCCCGAACTGGGCACTTCCGTCAAGGTGTTCGAGGTGGACCAGCCGGGGACGCAGGCGTGGAAGCGGGGGCGGCTGGCCGAGCTCGGGCATGTGACGCTGCCCTGGCAGACCTTCGTGCCCGTCGACTTCGAGGCCGGCGACTCGTGGTGGGAGCGGCTGACCGAGGCCGGTTTCGACCCGGGCGCCCCGGCGGTCGTCGCGTCGACCGGCGTGAGCATGTACCTCAGCCACGAGGCGAACGTCGCGACGCTCCGGCAGGCCGCCGCGCTCGCGCCGGGTTCCGTGTTCGCGTCGACGTTCCTGATGCCGCTCGACCTGCTCGAACCGGACCAGCGGATGGTCCAGGAGATGTCGATGCGCAACGCCGCCGCGTCGGGCACCCCGTTCGTCAGCCTCTACGCGCCCGAGGACCTGCGGAAGGCGGCGCTGGCGGCCGGGTTCGCGAAGGCCGCGCACGTCTCGCCCGACGAACTCGCCGAACGGTACTTCGCCGGCCGCCCCGACGGCCTGCGCCCGCCGCGGGCGGAGCAGTTCCTCGTCGCGGAGGTGTGAACCGAAAAGTTCAGGAGGCGTGTTCCTCCGCCAGTTCCGCCACCCCCGTCACCCGGTGCAGCGCGAACGTCCGCACCTCGTCCGCCGTGTGGTCGTACGCCGTGACGTACCCGCCCTCCACCCGGACGGGGGCGATCACGCGCTGGCTCGCCGCGCCCTCCGCGTTGACGTAGCCCATCCACACGGCGGCGCCGGTCAGCACGGCCGCCTGCATGGTGGCCAGGGTCTCGGCGGACGTGGTGCGGGGCAGCGCGCCGCCGCCCGCGGGCGCCGGCGCGGCGGCGGACGACGGCTTGCGCTCGGCCGTCGCCGCGCGGT
>NZ_JAIQLH010000188.1 GCF_020037025.1 Streptomyces huiliensis
GCGCGGCGCGCGGCGGGGGCGCACTCTCGCGGCCGGGCTCCCCGCCCGTCCGCGTCCCCTTCCTCGCCTCCATCTCCTTCCACTCGCGCCGCGTCCCGCCCGTCACCACCACCGTGACGTGCGCCGCCCCCGCCGCGAACAGCGTCGGGGCCAGGCCGGCGACGGCGGTCAGGGCGCCGGCCGCCAGGCCGCCGAAGGGGATGCCGGCCCAGGCGAGGGCGGCGGTCAGGGCGCGGACCCGGCCGAGGAGGTGCCGGGGGACGCGTTCGTAGGAGATGGCACTCAGGATCGGGTTGAGGAATCCCGCGCCGAGGCCGCCGGTCGCGAAGACCACGGCCACCAGCCACAGCGGTGCGTCGAGGGCGAGGACCAGGTAGCGGGGGGTGTCGCTGAGCAGGTAGCCGGTGAAGAAGACCAGGCGGCGGCGGAGCCGGTGGGCGACGGCCGCGGCGGTGACGCCGCCGAGGACCGCGGTGACGCCGAAGAGGCCGTTGACGAGCCCGATGGCGGCCGGTCCGCCGCCGGACTCCCGGGCCCAGACGGGCACCAGCACCTGGGCGGAGGCCGCCCCGAGGAAGTTGCCGACGCCGACGACACCGCAGACGGCGAGCAGCAGCGGGTCGCCGCGCAGGAAGGCGTACCCCTCGCGCAGCCGCCGCCCGTAGCCGCCGGGTCCCGGGGGCTCGTCGGTGCTCGTGCCGGCGACCGGGCGTCCCATCCCGGACGGCAGCAGCAGCGCGATGACCACCGAGCCGAGGGCGAAGCAGGCGGCGGTGGCGACCAGCGCCGGCAGCGGCCCGGTGAGGGCGACGAGGGCGCCGCCGGCCGCGGGCCCGACCGTCGCGGCGAGCTGTTCGACGACGCCCGCGAGGCCGGTGGCCCGCTCCAGCCGCAGTCCGCTCCGGTCGGCGGCCTCGGGGACCATGACGTCCCGCGCCAGGTCCCCCGGCCCGCGGACGGCGCCGATGACGGCGACGAGGACGAGCAGCAGCCAGAACCGCAGCACGCCGAGGGCGTGGCAGAGCGGGATCAGGGCGGCGGCGGTCGCGCTGAGGGAGTCGGCCGTCCAGCAGACGACGCGGGGGCCGACGCGGTCCACGAGCGGTCCGGTGAGGGCCTTCACCAGGACGTAGGGCGCCAGTTCGCAGAAGGCGACGAGCCCGGTCCGGGTGGCGCTGCCGGTGGTGACCAGCACGAACCAGGGCAGGGCGATGGCGGAGACGCGGGTGGCCGTGAGGGCGACGGCCGTGGAGACCAGCACCCCGACGAGGGGCCGTACGCTTCGGCCCGGTCGGGTCGCGGGGGCGCCTGTCACGTCCGCCCCGGTTTCCCGGCCGGCCCGTCGGTCGCCGCCGGGTCGGGCAGCACGTGCAGCACGACCGTCACCTGTTCCGCGTCCGCCGGCGCGTCCCCCTCCGCGCCCGGCGCGAAGCGGCGGTACCGGGCCAGCACCGCCCGCAGTTCCGCGGACAGTTCGGCGGTCTCCCCCGGCGTGAGCCGCAGCAGCCAGTCGCTGGTCTCCAGCACGTCGCGCCAGGGCCGGGGCATGGACGGCGCCCGGCCGAGGGCCACTTGGGTGTGCAGCGCGTGCACGCCGGCGACGGAGCCGCGGAACGCCGCGGCGGCCTCCGGCTCCGCGTCGTAGAGGCTCTTGTCGCGGAGCCACGTCGCCTCGTGCGCCGCGCGCCACCAGCGTTCCCGCGCGTTGCCGCGCTCGCCGTCCTCGGCCACGAACCCGGCGTCGGCGAGCTGCCGGAGGTGGTAGCTGGTCACCCCGGACCCGACGCCCAGGTCCCGGGCGAGCCGGGTGGCGGTGGACGGCCCGTGCGTGCGCAGCAGGCCGACCAGCCGGACGCGGAGGGGGTGGGCGAGGGCGCGGAGGCCCTTGGCGTCCAGCACCACGTCCGTCGCGGGGTCGGGCTCCAACCCTGCCGCACGGACCGGGAGTTCACTTTCGTCTGCCATGAGTGGGCACTCTAGACCGCCAAGAGTTCTTTGCGAAGATGTTTTCGCGAAGGGTTCTTGGCGGTTCGGATCCGGAACCGACGGAACGTCAGCTCACGGCGTCGTACGCGCCCAGCGTGATCTCGGCGCAGTGGCGCAGCGATTCCGTGCCGGGGGCGAAGTAGCCGGTGTGCCCGTGGGCGCCGGCCGAGGAGACGGGACGGGCCCCGAACGCCGCCGACGTGGGGTCGGCGCCGTGGCCGAGGCCGAGCAGCTCGACGTTGGGGACGTTCCCGATCCAGTCGGCGGCGTTGCGGCGGACCGCCCAGACCCGCGCGGTGGTGTGCAGGCCGGCGGCGGAGCCGGCGCGGACGCCCGGGCTGCCCAGGACGACGAGGTCGGTCGCCTCGCCGCGGCCGATGGCGTGGGCGGCGAGGCCGCAGACCACCGAGCCGTAGCTGTGACAGAAGACGGCGGGCGCGGCGGTCCCGGCGGCGGCCAGCCCGGCGAGGAAGCGGTCGAGCCGGGGCGCCCCCGCCTCGGCGAGCCGGCCGGTGGCGGCGTCGGGGCCGATGCCGACGGGGGTGGTGTAGCCCGCCCAGGCGATGACGGCGGTGGGAGTGCCGGGCGCCTGCCGGGCCAGTTCGGCGCGGAGGGAGCGGGCCATGCCGGCCGGGGTGCCGTACGGGTCGGTGCGCCGGTCGAAGGTGGACAGGTCGATGTCGGATCCGGGGACGACGACCGCGGTCCGCCGGGCCGCGGCCAGGTCGCCGTACACCTCGGCGAGCTGTCCGCGCCCGCGCGGGTCGAAGGCGAGGACCTGGCGTCCGGGGGCGAGGAGTTCCCCGTACCGGTCGGCGAGGGCGCGGGCGTCCGCGCGTTCGTACTCCGGGAGGGAGGTGTCGGCGGCCCGCTCGCGCTGCCCGGCGCGCTCGGCGGCGAGGGCGTGCCGGTTGGCCGTGTACCGCAGGGCCGGCGGGGCGCCGTCCAGGTTGCCGACGACCAGGGGGTGGCGGGCCGCGAGCCGCTGCCGGACGTCCTCCGGGAGGCCGGCGAAGAAGCGCGCGACCTCGGCGGGCGGGGCGGTGGCCGGGTCGGGGAGGGCGCGGTGGAGGGAGTGGTCCGCGCGCCAGGCGGCGGTGCCGGGCGGCGGGCCGGTGACCGCGGCCTCCCGGTGGGCGGCGGCCCAGCCCGCCGTTCCCGCGACCACGGTCGTCGTGAGCGCGACGGCGGCCAGGGTGCGCTTGAAGCGGTGCATGTCGGTGCGTTCTCCCTCGTTCCGTGCGGTGCGAGGGGACGCTAAGGAGGCGGTACCCGGGCGGGCGTCACCCTCCGGAGCCAACTCGGGAGTGATACCGGGGTAGGGGGTGGCTCATGGTGCGAGGTACGACGCGCGGGGTACAGGAGGCTCGGGGTACGGGAGGGGCGGGGTACGGGAGGAACCCGCGCTCCGGACGCCCGTTCGCCGTCCGCCGCCGACCCGTCCTACGCTACGGGGATGATCATCGAACCCCGAACCGTCGCGCCCGGCGTCGTCCTCCGTCTCGCGACCGTCGACGACGCGGCCGGTCTGGCCCGGGCGTACGCCGGGAACCGCGATCACCTGCGCCCCTGGGAGCCGCACCGGCCGCCGGAGTTCTTCACGGCCGAGGGCCAGGCGGTCCGGCTGGGCGAGTTGACGGAGCTGCGCCGGGCGGGGCGGATGGTTCCCTGGGTGCTCGACGACGAGCGGGCGGGCATCGTCGGCGTCGTCAACCTGAGCAACATCGTGCGGGGCGCCTTCCAGAGCGGCTCGCTCGGTTACTGGGTCGCCGCCGGGCGGGCCGGCCGCGGGCTGGGCACCGCCGCGGTGGCGGCCGTGTGCGAGGCGGCCGCGGGCGAACTCGGTATGCACCGGGTCGAAGCGGGCACGGTGACCACGAACACCGCCTCCCAGCGCGTCCTGGAGAAGTGCGGGTTCGAGCGGTTCGGCACCGCGCGGGACTACGTGCACATCGACGGGGCCTGGCGTGACCACTACCTCTTTCAGAGGATCTTGAACGACCACGAGCCGCGCTGACCACACTGCTTTTCAGCCGGCTCACGACCATTCCCCGTGCTCACGACGCCCGATTGCATCGCAATCTATGGTTCGCCGAAGCACGGCTGTTACACGACAGTCGGAAAACCGCGCCCCATGAGTCGTAAGATCTTACGGTCAACTAAGGGGGGTTGGTTCTGCTTTGTCCGACATGTCCGCGTTTGCTCAACCGCGCTTTGGGCGCAGGAGATGGGAGACCCCTGTGCCGGGGCGAATATCACGACTGTCGCGCCGCCGTGTCCTCCAGGTCGGTGGCGCGGGCCTGGTCGTCGGAACGGGCACGGTCGGGGCCTGGCAGTGGCTGGCCCCCGGTTCGGCGCAGGGCAGCGGGCACGAGGACGAGTTCCCCGTGCAGCCGGCGAAGGTCGTGACGACCGAGTCGTTCGTGCACGTCATCGCGCACCCCGACGACTCGCTGTACTTCATGAACCCGGAGCTGGAGCAGTCCATCCGGAGCGGTGCCCCGACCGTCACCGTCTGCCTTACCGGCGGTGAGTCGGACGGCCGCAACGCCCTCTCGCAGACGCCCGGGTACGGGAAGCTGCCGGAGCGGCGGCCGGAGTTCGTCCGCGCGCGCATCAACGGCCTGCGCGAGGCGACCGCCCAGATGGCGACCGGCGACTGGCTCAGCCCCTGGCGGGTGGATACGACGTCGCTGATCCCCGGCTTCCAGGCGGAGCTGCACACGCTGAAGGCCGCCCCGCAGGTCCAGCTGATCTTCCTGGAGCTGGTGGAGGCCCGGTTCATCCGGGTGCCGCGCAAGGACAGCCTGCGCGGGCTCTGGCTCGGGGCGACGCCGAAGCTGACGACGCTCGTACCGGCCCACAGCCCGGTCAAGCGCACGTACCTGTACGAGCGCAAGCACGTCATCGACTCGCTGGTGGCGGTGCTGGACCGGTACCGGCCGACGGTCGTCCGCACCCTCGACCCGAACCCGACGCACCGGGCGGTACAGCAGCAGTTCCCCAACGTGCCGCGCGAACTGGTGGGCATATCCCACTACGACCACCAGGACCACACCACCTCCGCGCACTTCGCCCAGGCGGCGCTGGCCGAGTACTGGGGCCGCCGGCACAGCCGTCCGACGGCGGTCGAGAACTACGTCGGCTACGAGGTCTCCCTCCTGCCGTCCAACCTCGACGCGGCCACCACCCGGCACAAGGTGAAGCTCCTCGACACCTACGGCTGGGCGGACGGCAAGGACTGCGGCGACCCCGCCGGCTGCGGCGACCGCAAGGTCGGCGCCCGCTCCAAGGACGTCCGCTGGTCGAACAACCTCCGCTACCGGGCGCCGGGCACCCAGCGCTGGGTGCAGCGGCTGCCCGACGGCCGGCTCGCGGCGTTCGCGCTGCTGGACGGCGCCGTGCACTGTTGGACGGAGACCAAGCCGGGCACGGGTGCCTGGTCCGGGCCGGTCAAGGTGGGCGGGTCGATGCTGGAGGGGCAGGTGGAGGTCCTGCGGCACGCCGACGGCACACTCCAGCTGTTCTCCGTGCGCACGGTGCTGCCGTCGCGCGGCACCCCGCACCACCGGGAGATCGTCACCGCCCGGCAGAGCGGCAAGCCGGGCCCGGGGGCCGTCCCGTCCTTCGGGAACTGGGAGTCCCTCGGCTCCCCGGAGGCCGACCCGGAGCGGTCGATGGAGGTCGGCTACCCGGTGACCGTCGCGGACAAGGACGGCAAGGTCTTCCTCTTCGTCCGCGACTGGGCCGGCGGCCTGATGTTCCGCACCGGCGAGCACGGCGCGGACTGGACCGACTGGGAGCACCTGGAGACCGACGGGGACCAGCCGCCGGCCGTCCTCGACGGCCTGGACGCCGCCCTGGACGACCGGGGCCGCGTGCATGTGGTCGCGGCCGACAGCAAGACCGTCTACCACTGGATGTCCGAGGGCGACGGCGAACCGCCGCAGCCCACCGGGCCGACCCGGCTGCCCACCTCCAGCGGCCCGCTGTCGCTGGCCGCGCTCTCGGGCGGCGGCATGCGCATGGTCACCCGGCAGCCCGGCACCGCGCGGGTGCTGGTCGCCGAGCGTCCGGCGGACGGCTCCTGGCGGATGACCTCCGAACTGCCGGCCATCGGCGGGTACGGCCGGGTGGCGCTGGCCCAGGACGGCCGGACGGTGGTCCTCGCCGCCCGCGACACCCGGGGCCTGGTGCGGCTGTCGAGGGGCTCGGGGCGCCCCGGCCCATGGCACAGCGGCGGCGTGACGTTTCGGGCGGCACCGGGCGTCGCCCAGGACGCGCGGGGGCGGACGACGGTCGTCGTCGTGGGCATGGACGGCAAGCTGAGCAGCGCCCGCACACAGGCGTCGGGCAAGTTCCCGTTCACGGCCTGGACCGGACAGGACGGCCGGTCGCAGGGCGGTACGTCGGCGTAGTCGGCGTTCGCTCGCGTGGGCCGCGTCGCCCGTCCCGTTCGCGGGGGCGGGCGACGCGGCCTTTCGCGCTTCAGGCCGCGCGCCCCAGCCGGTCCGCGACCTCGCGCAGCACCGCGTCCTGATGATGCGTCAGATAGAAGTGGCCGCCGGTGAAGACGCGCAGGTCGAAGGAGGACGTGGTGTGGCCGGCCCAGGCCGCCGCCTCGTCCACGGTCACCTTGGGGTCGGCGTCGCCGGCCAGCGCGACCACGGGGCAGCGCAGCGGCGGCCCGGGCTCGTAGCGGTAGGTCTCGGCGGCACGGTAGTCCGCCCGCAGCGCCGGGAGGATCATGCGGACGAGTTCGTCGTCCTCCAGCACCTGGGCGTCGGTGCCGCTCAGCCGCCGGGTCTCGGCGATGATCCCGTCGTCGTCCCGGAGGTGGACGCTCTCCTCCCGGTGGACCGAGGGCGCGCGGCGGGCGGACGCGAACAGGGCGGTCGCGACGATGCCCTTCTCCCGCTCGAACCGCCGGGCGACCTCGAAGGCGAGCGAGGCGCCCATGCTGTGCCCGAAGAAGGCGAGCGGCCGGTCCGCCCAGGGCAGCAGGACGGAGAACACCCGGTCCGCGAGCTCGGGGATGCTGTCGATGAGCGGCTCGTTCCGGCGGTCCTGGCGGCCGGGGTACTGGACGCACAGCACGTCGGCGACGTCGGGCATGGCCATGGCCATCGGGTGGTAGAAGCTCGCCGAACCGCCCGCGTGCGGCAGGCAGACCAGCCGGACGCCGGCGTCCGGGCGCGGCTTGAACCTGCGTATCCACAGGGCGTTGTCGTCGGTGAGGCCGGGGACGTCGTTCACGGGCGGAGCTTCCTTCCAGGGACTGCCGGGGCCTGTCGGGGCCTGTCGGGCGGTGCCACGGTCCGGTGGACACCACGATGACACGCCCGGGTCCCCCACCGGCCGGTCGGGTACGGCCAGGTCAGACGTGCCCCGGAAGCCCGCCTGCCACACCTGATGCGGCGAGCGTCACGTCAGCTCCGCGGCGGTGCCACACGTCAGCTCCGCGGCGGTGCCACAGGTCAGCTCCGCGACGGTGCCACGTCCTGCCGGACGATCCGCTCGACGTTCCGCTCCGCCAGCGCCGTGATGGTCAGGAACGGGTTGACGCCGAGCGACCCCGGGATCAGCGCGCCGTCGGTGACGTACAGGCCCGGGTGCCCGGGGATCCGGCCGTACGGGTCGGTGGCCCGGCCGAGCACGCAGCCGCCGAGGGGGTGGTAGGTGAAGTCGTCGGCGAACGCCTTGGCCCGGGGGCCGAAGAGGTCGTAGCGGTAGTCGGTGCGGTTGGCCCGGTTGACGCGGTCGAAGAAGGAGCGGGCGGCGTCGACGGCGGGCCGGCTCTGGTCCGGGGCCCAGCGCAGCCGCATCCGGTCCGCGGCCCGGTCGTAGACGAAGGTGCCGCGCTCGGGGTTGCGGGTGATCGCGATGTAGAGGCTGATCCAGGTCTCGATGCCGGCGGGCACGGGGGTGACCTCGGCGAAGACCGGGTGCCGCGGGTCGTCCCAGGCGTCGAGGCCGAGGACGGGGACGGTGGACTGGTGGCAACCGGTGGGGTCGGAGGGGTGGTTGGCGCGCGCGGCCATCACGTTCCCGTTGGGCCCCCAGCACCGGCCGATCTCCGGCCCGAGGTCCGGCAGCGTGCCGGTCTCCCGGGCGCGCAGCAGCAGTTCGGTGCTCCCGAGGCTGCCGGCGCCCAGGAACAGGTACCGGCAGCCGATCTCCTTGACGGCGGTCCGCCGCCCGGTCTCGTCGGACCGCTCCACCGTCAGCACGTAACCCCCCGCCCGCCGGCGACGGACGGACCGGGCGCGGTGCAGCGTGGCGATGGTGACGCGGCCGGTGCGGAGGGCGGCGGCCAGGTAGGTCTTGTCGAGGGACATCCGGCCGTGGTTGTTGCCGTAGATCAGCTCACCGGCGAGCGCGGACCGCGGAGCCGTACCGTCCGCTTCCTTCCGCATGTACCGGAAGTCATAGATGTTGTCGAGGAACACCGACCGCACCCCGGCCCGGGCCGCCTGCTCGCGCGCCACGCGGGAGTACCGGTACCACTCCGTCCCCTCGAACCACGTCCGGTCCACTCCGTTGGCGCGGAGCATGGCGCGGGCGCGCGGGTAGTACCGGCGGTACATCTCCCCCGCGTCCACGCGCGGCAGCACCCGCTGGAGGTAGTCGCGCCGCGGCGCGACGGCCATCCCCCCGTTGACCAGCGAGCCGCCGCCGACGCCGCGGCCCGCGTAGACGGCCATGGACCCGAAGTCGACGCGGTCGAGCACGCCGGGGTACGGCTCGATGTTCCGGTCGACGACGTCGAGCCAGAGGAACGAGCCGAGCGGCGCCGCGGTCCGCGTCCGGAACCAGCTGGACCGCCGGTCAGGGTCGAGCATCCCGCAGAACACCCGCCCGTCCTCGGCCGGCCGGTTCCACCACCGCCCCATCTCCAGCATCAGCACCCGCACCCCGGCCTCCGCGAGCCGCAACGCGGTGACGGCGGCCCCGTACCCCGTCCCGACGACGACGGCGGGCACGAACGCCCCGTCCCGCGCGACCTCGGCGGCTTCGGCGGCCTCGCTGGCCTCGGCACCGGAACCCCCGAGGAGAACCCCGCCCCCAAGAGCCGCCGCCCCCAACGCGATCCCGCCACCGAGCACCCGCCGCCGGGACGGTCCGTACTGCACCGACATGAACACACCTCACCTCTCCGGGCCCGCCTGATGGGACGAACGTCGGGGCCCGAACGCATGCAAACAGAAGTTGCCGGAGAGGTAAGGGAATTGCGTGGTGGCGGACCTCGATTTCCTCATTCCGCTTGACCGCCGCGCCGGCGCGACGCTAAGGCTGCCGTACCGCCGCCCTGGCTCGGATTCCGCCCGGCCGACCAGACCTCCGGCCGGTCGGCGAGGAGCACACAGCCGTCGCCCGCCAAGTCCCGCCGGGCCCACCGTGACAGCCTGAAATCGACCGACCCCGAAGCGTGTGGTAGCGGCGTGGAGCAAGTGGAACAACAAGCCAACAGCCCGGCTGCGGCAAGGGAAAGAAGCCGCACCGATAACCCGAATGGCGGGTGTGACACGAGTCACCTACGGTGGTCGGGGATGTTCCCGCCCGACCATCCGAGCCTTTCAAGGAGGTCCCCATGCACCCGCTTCGAACCCTCGCCCTGGCAGCAGCTCCCGCCGCGATGCTGATCGGCCTCGCCGCTCCCGCGATGGCCGCGGACCCGCCCACGCCGAACAACGCGGCGACGACCTCGACCTCCCGCGTGGCGCAGGCGCCGGTCAAGACGTGGCACTGGATGGGCAACTACGGGTCGGTCTACGACGTGGCCAACGCCGCCAACGGCTTCGGGGCCGGCGCCGGCGAACTCATCACCCAGGACATCGGCAACGGCCTGTACGCCACATTCATGTTCTACTGAGCCCAAGCGGCTCAGCAGCCTCGCACCACCACCCACCCACACCCAGCGCAGTGCCCGCCCGCGGCCCCACGCCGCGGGCGGGCACTGCGCTGCAATTCCCGGAGTTTCCGGCAGTAGACGACCTTGCCCCCGCCCTCTCCGGCGTCCACCAGGCGGATGCACAAGCCGCAAGCCCCGCCGTTGTTGGGCGGCAGCGCCGCCGGGAGGTTCTCCGCCCACCGGTGAACGGCCACTTGGGCCACTGGCGCAGAATCACCTCGGTACGACGGCCCGCCCAGCCGGGCCAACTGCCGGTCGGCAAGGTGCTGTTGATCACGCCGCTGACAAGTTCCGAGCCCCTCAACCGGTCAACTTAGGAGAAGACGTGCACACACTTTGGCTGGCGTTCCGGAAGACACGTGCTGTCAGGTTACGGCTGTTGGTCAACGACCACGTCTGGGGAGCGAACGCTTTCGCGGCGGCGCCGGAGGGATCTTCAACACTTATGTGCAGAGCTTCAACGCCGTCTGGGACAGCGACGCCCGTCCAGGAGAAGTGAGTGGCCATGTCCCGTACCGAGTACTTCGCCGATCCGGCCGCCCCCGAGCCGAACAGCATGGTCGTCGCCGCGTCGGCGGTCGTGACTGACGGCCGAGGCCGCGTCCTGTTGCAGCGTCGGCGCGACAACGGTCTCTGGGCCCTGCCCGGGGGCGGCATGGAGATGGCCGACTCCCTGCCCGGCGCGGCTGTGCGTGAGGTCAAGGAGGAGACCGGCCTGGACGTGGAGATCACGGGTCTGGTCGGCACCTACACCGATCCGCGCCACGTGATCGCCTACTCGGACGGAGAGGTGCGGCGGCAGTTCAACGTGTGCTTCACCGCACGGGTCACCGGTGGCGAACTCGCGATCTCCGACGAATCCACGGAGCTCCGGTTCGTCCAACCCGACGAGATCCCGGCACTCCCGATGCACGATACGCAGCGGCTGCGTATCCGGCACTTTCTGGAAGGCCGGGACCGGCCTTACCTGGGGTGACCGGCCAGCGGCTCAGTCCTCGGCGGGTGAGATCTCCATGGGCACGAGCCTCGACGAACACGTGGCCCAGGCGCTCGCCCGGCTCGACGAGGAGTGAGCATCACAACGGCAGCCACTCGCGCGGCGCGTCCGCGTCCCGCAGGGAGGCGATCCGCCGGGCGTACTCCTCCGCCGGTCGCCCACCGGTGGACGCGTTCTGCATCAGCCAGGTGGTCATCGTGAACTCCTGGATCCGGCGCAGCGTCGGGTAGCCGGGCCAGTCGCGCAGATCGCGGCCATAGGCGGAGACGAAGTCGGCGAAATGTTCCCGCGTCTGCCAGCCGAGGCTTTGGTGCTCGACGGTGGTCACTTTCAGGTCCCACTCCGGGTGGTCGAAGCCGAAGCCTTCGAAGTCGATGAAGACCGTCTGTCCCTTGTCGTCCACCATGAGGTTCTGCACGTGCGCGTCACCGTGTACGGGCCCCCTCGGCGAGTCGAACCGCAGCTCCGTCGCCGCGTCGCGCAGCTCGGTGTGGAGGGCGCGGAGGAAGCGCCGGTCGTCCTCCGGTATCCCGGGCGCCCGCTCGATGCGCAGGGCCGATCGCCCGAACGCGTCGTACGGCGGCAGGTCGAGACCCGCCGGTGGCGTCAGCCCGTGCAGTTCGCGCAGCAGGGCGCCCAGCTCCCCGTACGTAGGCTTACGGTCGTCCCCGCGGATCAGGTGCCAGAAGGTGACCGGGTGCCCGTCCACGACGATGGGTTGTTCCAGGTCTTCCACGACGCGGCCGGCGGGGAACCCCTCCCGGTGCAGCCAGCGCGCCACGGCGACCTCCTTGCGCACCGACGGGAGGTAGTCCGACGACCGGGCCACCCGCACGATCACCGGCGCCGACGCGAGCCGGAACAGCGCGTTCTCCCCCAGCCGGATCGACTCCGCGCCTCCATCATCCAGCCCGGCCCGTCCGCACGCAGCGGCCACGACCCGCCCGGCCTCCGCCGCCGTGAATCCTTCCCCCGGCATCCGGGCAGCATGAGACCCCATGCCGGACCGGCTCCCCTCCGAGTCGCTCACACAGGGACCGTACCCACGCCGGTGAACCCCGTAAATCAGTGGCCCGAACACCTGCGCCGCACGCACCCTGATGTCCGTGACAGCACAGAAACACCAGATCCGCGCACTGCACTCGGCGTCCACCGTGACCGTCTACCAGGCCTACGACCCGGCCATCGGCCTGCCCGCCGCGCGCGACGGCCGCTTCCCGGACACCTGGAAGCGGGAGCGCATGACGTGGATCAAGCCGTCCTTCCTCTGGATGATGTACCGCTGCGGCTGGGGCGCCGAGGAGGGGCAGCGGACGGTGCTCGCGGTGGAGATCGAGCGGGAGGGGTTCGAGTGGGCGTTGCGGAACGCGTGTCTGTCGCACTACGACCCGGACGTGCACGCGGACCGGGACGCCTGGCGGCGGGAGCTGCGGGGGGCGCCGGCGCGGGTGCAGTGGGATCCGGAGCGGGATCTGCGGCTGCGGGCGCTGCCGTACCGTTCGCTGCAACTGGGGCTGGCCGGCGAGGCGTCGCGGCGGTACGCGGACGAGTGGACGGTGGGCATCACGGACGTCACGGCCCTGGCCCACGCCGTGCACGCGCGCGTGCGCGCGGGTGATCTGGAGGGGGCCGGGCGGCTGCTGCCGGAGGAGCGGCCCTATCCCGTCACGGACGGGTTCCTCGCGCACCTGTGCCCGTAGCCCCTCCGCCGGATCCCGGCGCGACGGAGTTCCGGCGCCTGCGGTAAACCCCCACGGCCTGCGGGGAGTCAGTGCGGGTGGGGCATACGGCGGGTGAGGGCCGCCCCGCCCGGCCACGGCCGGGCCCGTACTGGTGCAGGCTGGTGGTACTGGTGGGTGGCGTGAGGTTCGCGGCCGGTGGCCGGAACGGCGCCGCGTCGCCACGTCGTCGCCGCGTCGTCGACATGTCGGCACCGCGTCGACCCGCGCCGTCGGCTTCGGCGGCTTCGGGAGACTTCGGAGAAGGGGAGACAGGAATGAGTGACGAGTGCGACCACGAGTGGGTCCTGTGGAGCGGCGCCAGCCGCTGCCGCAAATGCGGTACGACGCAGTGGTCCGGCTGGCCCGGCACATGACCGGTCACCGGGCGCGCGGGGGCGGCGTGCCCTGAGGGCGCGGGCGCGCGCTCTCCCAGGCACGCGCCCGCGCGTCAGCGCACCTGCACTCCGGAGACCGCCCGGGCGATCACCAGGCGCTGGATCTCGCTGGTGCCCTCGAAGATCGTGTAGATGGCGGCGTCCCGGTGCATGCGCTCCACGGGGTACTCGCGGGTGTAGCCGTTCCCGCCGAGGATCTGCATCGCCTGGGCGGTGACGGTCTTGGCCGTCTCGCCGGCGAAGAGTTTGCTCATGGAACCCTCGGCGGAGGTGAAGGGCTTGCCGGTGGCGGCCATCGCCGAGGCGCGCCAGACCAGCAGCCGGGCGGCGTCGATGCGGGTGCGCATGTCGGCGAGCTGGAAGGCGACGCCCTGGTTGTCGATGATCGGGCGGCCGAACTGGACGCGGGTGGTGGCGTAGTCGAGGGCGATCTCGTAGGCGGCGCGGGCGATGCCGACGGCCTGGGCGGCGACGGCGGGGCGGGACGCCTCGAAGGTGGCCATCGCCGCGTTGCCCCGCCGCGAGCCGTCTTTCCCGGCCTTGCCCTCCCGAGCGCCCTCCCGGGCCCGCGCCAGGCGTTCGTCGAGCTTCTCCTTGCCGCCGAGCAGGCAGTGGCCGGGCACCCGGACGCCGTCGAGGACTACCTCGGCCGTGTGCGAGGCACGGATACCGTGCTTCTTGAACTTCTGCCCCTGGGACAGCCCTTCGGTCCCCGGCGGGATGATGAAGGAGGCGTGGCCGCGGGCGCCCAGACCGGGTTCGACGACGGCGACGACGACGTGGACGTTGGCGATGCCGCCGTTGGTCGCCCAGGTCTTGGTGCCGTTGAGCACCCACTCGTCCTTGGCCTCGTCGTAGACGGCGCGGGTGCGCATCGCGGAGACGTCGGAGCCGGCGTCGGGCTCGGAGGAGCAGAAGGCGGCGACCTTCACGTCGTCGGCGTCGCCGTACATCTGCGGGATCCAGGTGCCGATCTGCTCGTCGGTGCCGTTGGTCAGGACGCCGACGGCGGCCAGGCCGGTGCCGGTGATGGCCAGGCCCAGGCCGGCGTCGCCCCAGAAGAGCTCCTCGATGGCCACGGGGATGCCCAGGCCGGTCGGGTCGAAGAACTGCTTCGCGTAGAAGTCGAGCGAATACAGGCCGATTTTCGCCGCTTCCCGGACGACGGGCCAGGGGAACTCCTCGCGTTCGTCCCACTCCGCGGCGGCGGGCCGCATGACGTCGGCGGCGAAGCCGTGGACCCAGTCGCGTACGGCCTTCTGTTCGTCGTCGAGCTCCAGTCCGAAACCCGCCATGGCCCCTCCCGAGCGTTGCTTACCTGCGGTAACAGGAGTCTGTTACCGGTCAGTAGAACCTGTCAACCTCCCTCTCCCCCCGGATCCGCTGGGTGCCGCGGGTGTTACGTTGCGCAGGCATGCGAGAAGACACGGGGGCGGGAGGCACAAGCCAATGACGACCAGTCAGCGGGAAGACCAGCAGCGCACGACCGAACGGCGGCGCAGGGAATTGCTGGAGGCCGCGGACCGGGTGGTGCTCAGGGACGGCCCAGGGGCGTCGATGAACGCCATCGCGGCCGAGGCGGGAATCACCAAGCCGATCCTCTACCGGCACTTCGGGGACAAGGGCGGCCTCTACCGGGCGCTCGCGGCGCGGCACACGGAGGCGCTGCTGGAGGGGCTGCGGGCCGCGCTCGACGCGCCGGCCGAGCGGCGGCGGCGCGTGGAGTCGACGCTCGACACCTACCTCGCCGCCATAGAGGCACGGCCGCAGGTGTACCGGTTCCTGATGCACCCGGCCGAGGACAGCGGCCCCTCCGAGGGCGGCTTCGACGTGGGCCGGCACTCCGCGCCGCTGCTGCGGCGGATGGGCGAGGAGCTGGCGGTGGTGATAGCCGAGCGGGTGGAGCTGGGCCCGGAGGGCATCGAGCTGGCCCGCGCCTGGGGGCACGGCATCGTCGGCATGATGCACGCGGCCGGCGACTGGTGGCTCCGCGAGCGCCCCTTCCCCCGCGAACGCCTGGTCAGCCACCTCGCCGACCTGCTGTGGGGCCGGCTGGCCACGGCGGGCGACCGGGCGGACGGCCCGGGCTTCTGAGCCGTCGCGCCGGGCCCGCCCCTCCCCGGCGGGCGGGACGGAAAACCGGATGCCGGCTCCCCTCCCCCGACGTAATGTGCACTGCCGCAAGGCAGGCATTACTCGGGAGGGGCACCATGGTTCCGGAACTCGTCACGGCCTGGGCGGCCGGCTGGGCCGTCTCGCGGGGGACTCCCCCGCCCACCGCACACCCCTGGGGGTGCGTCATCGCGGTCGGACTGCCGGAGCAGTCGGAGCGCCGCGTCGTGTACGCCCCGGAGGCGGACGCGGTACGGGCGGCGTGCGCCGATCCCGTGCCGCACGCGTGGCTCAAGGCCGCCGCGGACCCCGACGCGATACGGCCCCTGCTCCCCCGGGGCTGGGTGGTGGACGAGGAGGACACCGGCCACCTGATGGCCGTGGACCTCACACCCGCCGGCCCGCCGAAGGCACCACCCGGCTACGCGCTCTCCGTGAGCGAGGCCGGCGGCGTCCTCCGCGTCCGAGGGACCGACGCGGCGGGCGGCCCTGCCGCCCAGGGGCAACTGGCGGTCGTCGGGGACGTGGCGGTCGTCGACCGCGTCGTGACCGAGGAGGCGCACCGCCGGCGCGGCCTGGGCCGCGTCGTGATGCGCACGCTCGCCGAACGCGCCCTGGCCGAGGGCGCGTTCACGGCCGTCCTGGGCGCGACGGACGACGGGCGCGCGCTGTACGAGACGCTGGGCTGGAAACGGCACGCGGCCCTGACGGCGTGCGCCTACCGGCCGTGAGGCGGCAAACGGGAAGCGGCAGACCCGAGGCGGCCAACGCGAGGCGGCAGACGCGACCGGCCACGAGGCGGCACATGGAACGTCTGCCGGGCGTCGGACGGCGGGCCTTTCGACCGCGGACCTGACGCCTGCCGGCCACGAAGTGGCGCACGTGACACCGCACACGCGACACCGGCCGGCCTTGGCGGGCGCGGTGCGCACGACACTCCCCGCCGGCCCCTGGGCGCGGCGGGCACACCGCCCGCCGCGGCCGCGAGACGGCAGCCGCGAATCCCATCGGCCGCGAGGCGTCCCGCGCGGGCACGCACCACCGGCCGGCGCCGTCCATCCGCCGTCCATCCGCCCTCTATCCGCCGAGCGCGCCTCCGCGCACGCCGCGCACAGCGCAAACCCCGGCGCGCCGCACCCAGCGCAACCCCGGCGCGCCAAGCGCGCCTACGGCACCGCCCGCACCCCCGCGCCCGCCCAGGGCGCCCGGCGTGCGGCCCGCAGCGTGCGCCGGTGGGTGAGGCCGGTGAGGTGGTCGACGTAGAGGCCGCCGTCGAGGTGGGCGCACTCGTGCTGGAGGCAGCGGGCGAAGTAGCCCGTACCCGTCACCCGCACCGGGGTGCCGTCGAGGGTGAAGCCCTCGACCACCGCCTCGTCGGCGCGCGGCGTCGGCGCCTCCAGGCCGGGCAGCGACAGGCACCCCTCGGGCCCGCGCACCTCGACGCCGTCGGTCGCCACCAGCCGCGGGTTGACGAGGTGGCCGAGGTGGCGGACGTCCTCGTCGTCGGGGCAGTCGTAGACGAAGACGCGGAGCGGGACGCCTATCTGGTTGGCGGCGAGGCCGACACCGTCGAAGGCGTACATCGTGGCGAACATCGACTCCACGAGGCCGGCCAGGTCGGTACGCTCCCCGTTCACCTCCACGGGCGCGGTGAAGTCCTCGACCTCGGCACAGGGCGCGGCCAGCACCGGATCACCGAGCAGCCGCACGGGCCGGACCGGTCCGGAACTTCCGGGAATGACACGTCTTCGCATGGGTCCAGCCTACGGGCCCGCGGAAGACGGTTTCGGGCCCACGGGCGGATCTCGATAGGCTGATCCCCGACCGAAGCCTCCTGGCTGACGATTCGGCGCGGAGGGGGCGTTCCACCGGCGGACCAGGGACAGGCGACGGCGCCGAACAAGGAGGATCTAGGACGATGGCAGGCAACTCGGGGCCGCTGTCCGCACGTGCCAAGCTGGCCGTGACAGCGGGCAAGGCCGCGGCAGCGGTGTCGCGGGCCGCGGGGCGCGGCAGCGGATCGGTGATCGGCGGCAAGGTCGCGCTCAAGCTCGACCCTGACCTGCTCGCCCGGCTGGCGACCCACCTCGACGTGGTCCTCGTCTCGGCCACGAACGGCAAGACGACGACGACCCGGCTGATCGCCGAGGCGCTGCGGGCCAGTGGCCCGGTGGTGTCGAACGCGCTGGGCGCCAACATGCCCGCGGGCATCACCTCCGCCCTGGCCGGCGGCTCGGACGCGCGCTTCGGCGTGATCGAGGTGGACGAGAAGTACCTGGCGATGGTCGCCAGGGACGTCTCGCCCAAGGCCATAGCGCTGCTCAACCTCTCCCGCGACCAGCTCGACCGCGCCGCGGAGACCCGCATGCTGGCCGAGAAGTGGCGGGAGGGCCTGGCCGGCTCCAAGGCGGTGATCATCGCCAACGCCGACGACCCGCTGATCGTGTGGGCCGCGTCGTCCTCGCCGAACGTGGTGTGGGTGGCGGCCGGCCAGGAGTGGAAGGACGACGCCTGGTCCTGCCCGTCGTGCGGCGGTGTGATGCAGCGCCCGGGCGACGACTGGTTCTGCGGCGAGTGCGGTTTCCGCCGCCCGACGCCGAGCTGGGCGCTCTCCGGCGACTACGTGCTGGACCCGCACGGGTCGGCGTGGCCGATCCACCTCCAGCTGCCGGGCCGGGCCAACAAGGCGAACGCCACCAGCTCCGCCGCCGTGGCCGCGACCTTCGGGGTGCCGCCGCAGGTGGCGCTGGAGCGGATGTACCAGGTGCAGGCGGTGGCCGGCCGGTACGACGTGGTGACGTTCATGAACCGCGAGCTGCGGCTGCTGCTGGCGAAGAACCCGGCCGGCTGGCTGGAGACGTTCTCGCTGATCGACGGCCCGCCGGCGCCGGTGCTGCTGTCGGTGAACGCGCGCGGCGCGGACGGTACGGACACCTCGTGGCTGTGGGACGTGGACTACACGCGGCTCGCGGGGCACCCGATCTTCGTGATCGGCGACCGCAAGCTCGACCTGGCGGTGCGTCTGGAGGTCGCCGGCCTGGACTTCCGGGTCTGCGAGAGCGTGGACGAGGCCGTGCAGTCGGCCCCGCCCGGCCGGATCGAGGTCATCGCCAACTACACCGCGTTCCAGGACCTCCGCCGCCGCGTCGGCAACTGACCCGCAAAGGACCATGAGCATGAGCCAGAACAGTCTGCGTGTGGTGTGGGTCTACCCCGACCTGCTCAGCACCTACGGCGACCAGGGCAACGTCCTGGTCCTGGAGCGGCGCGCCCACCAGCGCCGGCTGGACGTCCAGCGCCTGGACGTCCGCTCCGACCAGCAGATCCCCACCTCGGGCGACATCTACCTGATCGGCGGCGGTGAGGACCGTCCGCAGCGGCTGGCGGCCGAGCGGCTGCGCCGCGACGGCGGCCTCAACCGGGCGGTCGCCAACGGCGCGATCGTCTTCTCGGTCTGCGCCGGGTACCAGATCCTGGGCCACGAGTTCATCAACGACCTGGGCCAGCGCGAGCAGGGCCTGGGCCTGCTGGACGTCGTCAGCACCCGCGGCGAGGGCGAGCGGTGCGTCGGCGACGTGCTCGGCGACATCGACCCGCAGCTCGGCCTGCCGCCGCTGACCGGTTTCGAGAACCACCAGGGCGTCACCCACCTCGGCCCGTCGGCGCGCCCGTTCGCCCGGGTCCGCTTCGGCAACGGCAACGGCACGGGCGACGGCACCGAGGGCGCGTTCAACGAGACGGTCTTCGGTACGTACATGCACGGCCCGGTCATGGCGCGGAACCCGCACATCGCGGACCTGCTGCTGAAGCTGGCGCTGGACGTGAACGCGCTGCCGCCGGTGGACGACCGTTGGTACGACGCGCTGCGCAACGAGCGGATCGCGGCGGCGACGCAGCCCGCGTAGCGGTCCGTACCGTCCGCGCCGTCTGTATGCCGGACGCCGGTGTTCCCCGTCACCCGCCCTGGGTAGGGTGACGGGGATTCCACCGGACGACGGGGTCCGGTCGTCGACCCTGTCACAAAGGTTTCCACCATGCGCATCGGTGTGCTCACCTCCGGCGGCGACTGCCCCGGTCTCAACGCCGTCATACGTTCCGTCGTGCACCGCGCGGTCGCCGACCACGGCGACGAGGTGATCGGCTTCCACGACGGCTGGCGCGGTCTGCTGGAAGGCGACCACCGGCCGCTCGACCTGGACGCGGTGGCCGGCATCCTGGCCTCCGGCGGCACCATCCTCGGCTCCTCCCGGGTCCGCCCCGAGCAGCTGCGGGACGGGGTCGAGCGGGCGCGGGAGCACGTCGCGGCGCTGGGTCTGGACGCGGTGATCCCGATCGGCGGCGAGGGCACGCTGAAGGCGGCCCGGTTGCTGTCGGACGGCGGGATCCCCATCGTCGGCGTCCCCAAGACGATCGACAACGACATCGCCGTCACCGACGTGACCTTCGGCTTCGACACGGCCGTCGGCGTCGCCACGGAGGCCCTGGACCGGCTGAAGACCACCGCCGAGTCGCACCAGCGGGTGCTGATCGTCGAGGTGATGGGCCGGCACACGGGCTGGATCGCCCTGCACTCGGGCATGGCCGCCGGCGCCCACGCGATCGTGGTCCCGGAGCGGCCGTTCGACATCGACGAGCTCACGGCGGTGGTCGGCAAGCGCTTCGAGGCCGGCAAGCGGTTCGCGATCGTGGTCGTCGCCGAGGGCGCCAAGCCGCGCGAGGGCTCGATGGCGTTCGAGACCGGCGGTACGGACGTGTACGGGCACGAGCGCTTCGCCGGGGTGGCCCGGCAGCTGGCCGTGGAGCTGGAGCGGCGGCTCGGCAAGGAGGCCCGGCCGGTGATCCTCGGCCACGTCCAGCGCGGCGGCACCCCGACGGCGTACGACCGCGTCCTCGCCACCCGCTTCGGCTGGCACGCGGTCGAGGCCGCGCACCGCGGCGACTTCGGGATGATGACCGCGCTGCGGGGCACTGAGATCACGCTGGTGCCGCTGGCGGAGGCGGTGGAGTCGCTGAAGACCGTGCCGGAGGACCGGTACGGCGAGGCCGACGCCGTGCTCTGACCGCCCGGCTCCGACCTGCGCCCCCGGGCGCGGGTCACACGGGGGCCGCCTCTACTCTGGATCCGGCGCATCGGTCCTAATCGGGAGAGAGCGGATGGATCACAGCGGGCACGGCATGGACATGATGGACATGCCACCGTTCACCCTCGGACGGGGTCTGGAGTGGAGCGGTGATCCGTTCTTCACCACCGCCTGCGCCGTGGGCCTGGCCCTCTACGGCTGGGCCGTGGTGCGGCTGTGGCGCCGGGGCGACAAGTGGCCGGTGAGCCGTGTGGTCTCGTTCACGCTGGGCGTTCTGAGCATCGCCCTGGTGATGTGCACCAAGCTGAACGACTACGGCATGGTCATGTTCAGCGTGCACATGGTCCAGCACATGGTGATCAGCATGCTCTCGCCGATCCTGCTCCTGCTCGGCGCACCGGTGTCGCTCACCCTGCGCGCGCTGCCGGCGGCGGGCCGGGGGCGCAAGGGCCCGCGCGAGTGGCTCGTGATGCTGCTGCACAGCCGCTACATGCGGATCATCACGCACCCGGTGTTCACGATTCCCATGTTCATCGCGAGCCTCTACGGTCTGTACTTCACCCCGCTCTTCGACTTCCTCATGGAGAGCCGGACGGGTCACATCGCCATGATGATCCACTTCCTGGCGGTGGGCCTGGTCTTCTTCTGGCCGATCATGGGCGTGGACCCGGGCCCGCACCGGCCGGGCTATGTGATGCGGATGCTGGAGCTGTTCGCGGGCATGCCGTTCCACGCGTTCTTCGGCATCGCGCTGATGATGTCGTCCGAGCCGATGATCAAGACGTACGAGCACCCGATGGCCTCGCTGGGCATCGACGCGCTGGACGACCAGCAGGCGGGCGGCGGCATCGCCTGGGCCTTCAGCGAGATCCCGTCGGTGGTGGTGCTGCTGGCGCTGGCCTTCCAGTGGTACCGCTCCGAGCAGCGCCAGGCCCGGCGCACCGACCGGCAGGCGGACCGGGACGGCGACAAGGAGCTGGCGGCCTACAACGCGTACCTGGCTTCGCTCCAGGCGCGCGGCAGGTGAACCGGCTCGGTCGCTGACGCACCGGCTCGGGCGCCGCTGAGCGACGAGCACCTTCAGCGCTGTGGCATTGACGGCCGCGGCCGGAGACGATGGTCTCCGGCCGCGGCTCGCGCATATGTGCGCCTCATATGTGCGCGGGGCCGCCGTGAGGAGGTGCGGGGTGCCCGGATCGACGAAGACGATGGCTTGGCTCACCGTGGGCGGCCTGGTGGCCGTGACCGCGTACACGGTGACGCTGGGGGGCAACGGCTGGCTCTGGTTCGCCTGGGTCGTGCTGGGGCTGACGACGATAGGGGCGCTGGTGGCCCGGGGGACGTGAGTCCCCCTGAGGCCCCAGGCGCCCTGCGGGACGCGAGTTCCCTCCTGGGGCCCCAGGCGATCAGGGGGACGCGAGTTTCCCCCTGGGGCACCAGGCGACCCGCTCAGAAGCGGAACACCGGCCCGGTCGCCGCGTCGAGGGCGCACGGGCCGGAGTAGGTGCCCTTCCAGTGCAGGTCGGCTGCTCCCCAGCGGCCGTCGGCCGTCGCGGTGACCGGCTCCCGCTCGGCGCCGCACGGCCGGTCCTCGCGCCGGAGCGCGTTCAACCGGCCGTGCGCCTCGGCGAGCCGCGCGCACGCCTCGGCCGCGTGCGGATGCCGGACGCCGGGCCCCGGACAGCTCAGCCGGACGCCGCGGGTCCAGGTGTGGCTGCCGCCGGTGACGGTGAGCAGCAACTCGCCCCGCTCCGGCCCGGGTTCCGTGGCGCCCGCCGCGGGGGCGGCGGGCAAGGCGAGGGCAAGGGCGAGGGCGGCCGCCGCGGCGGCGAGGGTGCGTGATGCGGACATCGCTGTGCCTTCCGAGGAGCGTGGGGCCCGGATGCTCGCACAGCCGCTGTGCGTACCGCCACTTTCACCCCTCTTTCGGGGCAAAGGGTGCGACTGTCGGTCACTCCAGGAGGTCGGCGCTGACGCTGGTGCCCGGTACGCAGACGACTCCGTCGAACGCCTCCAGGACCGGCATCTCGATGAAGGCGGTGTCCAGCCGGGTGCGGACCGGCTCGGGCAGCCCGTGCCGGCGGGCGTACGCGCGCAGCGCCCGCGCGTCCACCAGCGCGGGCCGGTCGCAGACGTCCGCGAACAGCGCCTCGACGCTGTCCGGTACGGGATCCGGAACGGCGGCCCGGCCCCAGCGCATCCCGGCCGGGTGGCCGCGGTCGGGCACGTTCTCGACCGTCTCGCCGCCGTTGCCCGTCAGGGCGATCGGCACGTAGTCCGCGCCGAGCGCCCGGGCGAGCAGGTTCCCCATGGTGGGCGCCCCGAGTGGGCCCTCGGAGCGCTGGATGTGGGCGTTGTGCCCGACGAGGACGACGCGGGTGCCGGGCGCGGACCGGTCCAGGAACTCCAGCAGGGTGTCGGCCAGATACCGTTCCCGGGCGGCGAACCCGGCCGCGTCGGGCGCACCCGCGAGGGCCTCGGCCATGGCGCGCTGGGCCCGGTCGGTGGCGACGGCCGCGCGGACGTCGGACAGCGCGGTCTCGTACGCCGCGCGGCCGGTGCGCTCGGTGTGGAGCTCCCGCAGGTCGGTGAAGCGGCCGAGCAGCCGGGAGAGGGCGGTGGTGAGCCGGCCCTGTGTCGCCCCGTCCAGCTCGAGCCGGGCGTAGGCGGGCACCATCACCGTCCCGCCGGCGATCGGCTCGGATATTTCCCGCGCGGCCTCCAGGAAGCGCAGGGCGCCGGGGTCGACACCGTCCAGGTAGACGACGACGGGTCCGAGGACGGGTGCGAGCGAGCCGCCCGCCGCGGGGATGTCGCAGCCGAGGAAGCGGACCGGGTGCGGGGCGTCGGCGTTGTGGCGGCGCAGCCACCGCAGGGTGTCCCGGACCTCGACGGGCAGCCCCAGGCGGTGGACGCCGCCTTCCGCTCGGCCGGGGGCCAGAAGGCCGTCGAGATCCCCGTCCCCACCCCGCACCCAGGCGTCCACGGCGCGGCCCTCGGCGGCGCCGTACTCCATGGCGTAGGCGGTGAAGCCGAGTTCCTCGACCAGGAACCGGAGGAGGCGGTGGCGCAGAAGGCCGAACTCCCTTATCTGGTGCGAGTTCTCGCCGAGGGCGACGACGCGGGCGTCGCCGACGAGGCCGCGCAAGGGCTCCAGATCGTCGAACGGACCCTCAAGGCACTCCCCTGGCCCGATCGGTGCCAGGTGGGCGGCGTTCCCGGCCACCCAGCGCACGAGGCCGTCCGGAGCGGCCGTCAACGTCGGCTCGGCGACGGGCAGGAGGTCGCGCAGATCGCCGGTCTCGTGGTCGTGATGCTGATCGTTCATGAGATGTGCTCCGCGGTGTGTGACGTCGTCATCGTCGTCGTCATCGGAGCCGGGCAGCGCGAAGCACCGCACCGGCGGGGGACCGAGGCGCGGCGAGGCTGACGGAACGCTGTGCGCAGCTCGCCGCTAGGCGGCGCTGCGGGGCTTGAGGAACCAGCCCTGGGCTACGGAGAAGCACATGCCGCCGACGGTACCAAGGGGCGGAGTGGGCGTGCATCGGGATTTCCGCCCGGCGACGGTAAGTTGTGCGGATGTCACAGACACCGACCGTCCTGCTCCTCTCCGGGAGCCTGCGGAGCGGCTCCTCGAACGAGGCCGTGCTGCGGACCGCCCACGCCGTCGCACCTGACGACATACGCACCGTCCGTTACACGGGGCTGGCGGCGCTGCCGCACTTCAACCCCGATGACGACGCCGACCCGCTGCCCGCTCCCGTGGCGGAGCTGCGGGCGGCGATCGAGGCCGCCACGGCGGTGCTGGTCTGCACGCCGGAGTACGCGGGGACGCTGCCGGGCTCGTTCAAGAACCTGCTCGACTGGACAGTGGGCGGGACCGAGATCTGCGACAAGCCCGCGGCCTGGGTGACCGCGGCGGCGCCCGGGCGGGGGCAGGGGGCGGAGGCCACCTTGCGGACGGTGCTGGGGTACACCGGGGCGCGCATCGTGGAGGCGTCCTGTGTGCGGGTGCCGGTGGGGCGGGAGCTGATCGGGGCGGACGGGCTCATCGGCGATCCGGAGGTGCGCGGCCGACTGCGCGAGGTGCTGGGGGTGCTGGCCGCCGCGGCGGACGAGTGACGTGGAAAAGCCGTGGTTGCCACGGGCTTCGCGTCCTTAGAGTCACGCCCGTGACAAGGAGTGACATATGAGTGCACGGCTGCGCGGAATGGCGCAGGAGACGGAACGGATCGTCGCCGAGGGGCGGTACACGGCGCCCGGCGGGCGCGTGAGGGAGATCGGCGACGCGGTGGCGGCGGCCCGCGCGGGGACGCGACTGTACGGGCCGGGGCCGGTCACGGTCCCCAAGCGGGGCACGGCCGGGACGGCCACGGTGTTCGAGGTGACCGGGGAGGGCAGCCTGACGGCGGCCCGCCGGCTGGCGGCGGACGGGGACGCCGGCGAGGTCGCGGTGCTGAACTTCGCCTCCGCCCGCAACCCGGGCGGCGGTTACCTCAACGGCGCGCAGGCGCAGGAGGAGGCGGTGTGCCGCGGCTCGGCGCTGTACGCCTGCCTGCGCGAGGCGCCCGAGTTCTACGCGGAACACCGGGCCGACCCCAGCCCGTTCTACAGCGACCGGGTCGTCCACTCCCCCGGCGTGCCGGTCTTCCGCGACGACCGCGGCGAGCTGCTCCGTACCCCGTTCCGGGCCGGATTCCTGACCTCGGCCGCCCCCAACGCGGGGGTCATCGCGCAGCGGACGCCGGACCGGGTGGGCCGGATCCCCGCCGCGCTGACCTCGCGTGCCGGGCGGGTGCTGGAGGTCGCGGCAGCGCACGGGTACGGGCAACTGGTGCTCGGCGCCTGGGGTTGCGGCGTCTTCCGCAACCAACCGGGGGACGTGGCCGCCGCGTTCGCCACCCACCTCACCGGTACGGGCCGCTTCTCCGGGCACTTCGGGCGCGTGGTCTTCGCGGTGCTGGACCGGAGGGCCGACTCGCCGACCCGGGCCGCGTTCTCCGCCGTGTTCGGGGGGCCGGGCTACGCTGCCGGCCATGGAAACCGGAATATCCCGTAGAGGTTTGATGACCGCGGCTGCCGCCGTACCGCTGGCGGCCGTCCTGCCCGGCCCGGCCGCGCACGCAGCCGGAAACGGAGTGGCGCGGCGGCTGCGTGCCATGGAAGAGGCGTACCAGGGCCGCATCGGCCTGGCGGCGTTCGACACCGGCTCCGGCCGGTCGGTGACGTACCGGGCGGACGAACGCTTCGCGCTCTGCTCGACGTTCAAGTTCCTGGCCGCCGCCGCGATCCTGGACAAGGCGCGCCGGGACGACTCCGGGCTCCTCGACCGTCCCGTGTACTACACCGAGGTCATCGACGGCTCCAAGATCACAGGGGCGCCGGAAAACCTGTCCCGGGGCTTCATGACCGTACGCGAGCTGTGCGACGCGACCATCGCCACGAGCGACAACACGGCCGGCAACCTGCTGCTGGAGCAGCTGGGCGGGCCGCGGGCGATCGGCGCGTTCGCCCGGACGCTCGGTGACCGGCGCACCCGGCTGGACCGCACCGAGCCCTCCCTCAACACCAACCTCCCCGGCGACCTCCGGGACACCACGACGCCCGCGGCCATGGCCCGTGACGTGTGCGCCCTCACCGTGGGCACGGCGCTCGCGGCGCCCGACCGCGAGCAGTTGAACCGCTGGCTGGAGGGGTGCCGGACCGGGGACGAGCGCATCCGCAAGGCCATGCCGGCCGGCTGGCGGGTCGGGGACAAGACGGGTACGGGCGAGCGCGGGGCCGCCAACGACATCGCGGTCGTCCGGCCGCCCGGCCGCGCCCCGCTGGTGATCGCGGTGTACACGACGCGCGTCGGCAGTACGGAGACCGGCGACAGCGCGGTCATCGCGCGGGCGGCCGGGGTGGCGCGCTGCGCCCTGGTCCCGTCGTCCTGCGCGGGCGCGGGCTGCGCCTGCCGGACCACCTAGACCACCTGAATCGCCTGGACCATCCGGATCACCTGGACCACCCGGAGCGGGGGCCTCACGCCTCCGGCTCGCCCCACTCCCCCACGCTCAACTCGTCGCCGACGGACAGCTTGCCCGGCCGCAGGACGGAGAACTTGGCGCCGAAGACGACACCGCCCGCCGCCGCCCGCCGGTAGGTGGCGAGGGTGCGGAGCGGTTCCGGGCCGGCCTTCGTACCGGATTCCTGGGCGACCATGGTGACCGCGCAGCGCACGGCGAGCTTGGCGTAGGCGAGTTCGGTGTCGCCGACCGTGAAGCGGCGCAGCCGGTCCTCGGTGTGGGGCTCGTCCCAGCCGTCGACGACGACGTTGGGGCGGAAGCGGTTCATGGGGAGCGGTACCGCGCCACGTTCGGCCAGCTTGCGGTCGAGCAGGGCGAGGGTGGAGCGGGAGAGCAGGTGGAGGGCGCCGCTGTCGGCCCAGTTCGCGCTGCCGGGGGTGAGCCCGTCGGTGACGCGGTCGTGCTCCGGCGGCACCCGGACCAGCCGGCTGGGCGCGCCGAGCACCTCGCTCAGCCAGGCGGCGGCCTCCGGGCCCTGGTCGATGGCCCGGTACGGCAGGCCGAACATCTCGACGCCGCGCCGCGGCCCGGTGGTGTCCACCTCGACGGCGACCTCGCCGGCGCCGGGGGCCCGCAGGGTGAGCAGCGCGCCGTCGGCGC
>NZ_JAIQLH010000189.1 GCF_020037025.1 Streptomyces huiliensis
GGGGCCCGCAGGGTGAGCAGCGCGCCGTCGGCGCCGACCTCGGGCCGGATGGTCGCGAGGAGCGGGTCCTTGCGCTGGCTGCGGAAGACGCCCTCGTCGTCGACGACCATGAAGGCGCGGTCGTGGACGAGGCCCGCGGGCGTCAGGACCGCCTGGTCGAGGAAGGTGCCGGCGCAGCCCTTGACCGGGTAGGACGACAGTGCGACGACGGTGGCTGTGGCTGTTGTTGTCATGGGGTGACCATTCCTGTCGCTTCCTGGCCGTTTGGCTTCCTGGCTGTTTGCCGGCCGGCCGGGCTCGGAAAAGCCCGCACCCCGGGCCGTGGTCCGGCCCGGGGTGCGGAGTGGGTGTGCCCGTCGGCCTGTTACTTGGCCGCGGCGGCCTTCGGCGCCGGGACGGCGTGCGGGGTGCACGTGACGTCCTTGGCGTCGACCTTGCCGGTGAGCAGGTAGGTGTCGACCCGGTTGTTGATGCAGGGGTTGACGAGCCCGGTGACGCCGTGCGAGCCGGCGCCCTTCTCCGTGATCAGGCGGGAGCCCTGGAAGCGCTTGTGCAGCTCGACCGCGCCGACGTAGGGGGTGGCGGCGTCACGGGTGGACTGCACGATGAGGGTCTGCGGCAGGCCCTTGTAGGTCTTGACCTCGAGCGGCGTGCCCTGCGGGCCCTTCCAGGTGGCGCAGGGGAGGTTCATCCAGGCGTTGGCCCAGGTCATGAAGGGGGCCTGACGGTGGATGCGGGTGTTGTCGCGGTCCCACTTCTTCCAGCTGGTGGGCCACTTGGCGTCGGCGCACTCGACGGCCGTGTAGACGGCGTTGCCGTTCTCGGCGGAGACGGCACCGGCGAGGTCCGGCCCTGCGGCCTCGACGAGGGCCTTCTTGTCACCGGCGCGGTACTTCGCCCAGGTGTCGGCGACCGGGATCCAGGAGGAGTCGTAGTACGCGGCGCTCTGGAAGAAGTTGATGAGCTCGGCCGGGCCGACGACGCCGCCGATCGGCTTCTTCTTCGCCTCGGCGCGCAGCTTCAGCCACTGGGCGTGCACCTTGGCCTGGCTGTTGCCGATGTGGAAGACGGAGTCGTACTTGGCGACCCACTTCTCCCAGTCCTTGAAGCGGCCCTCGAAGGCGACGTCCTGCTCGAGGTTGGCGTCGTACCAGATGTTGCTGGTGGCCGGGTTGACGACGCTGTCCACGATCATGCGGCGGACGTGGTTCGGGAACAGCGTGCCGTAGACGGCGCCGAGGTAGGTGCCGTAGGAGACGCCCAGGTAGTTGAGCTTCTTCTCGCCCAGGGCGGCGCGCACGACGTCGAGGTCGCGGGCGGTGTTCATCGTCGTCATGTACGGCAGCATCTTGCCGCTGCGCTTGGCGCAGCCGTCCGCGTACTGCTTGGCCAGCTTGCGCTGGGCCAGCTTGTCCGCCTCGCTGCCCGGCACCGGGTCGGCCTTGGGGGCGGCGACGAACTGCTTGGGGTCGACGCAGGAGATCGGGGCGGACTTGCCCACGCCGCGCGGGTCGAAGCCGACGAAGTCGTACGCCTTGGCGATCTTGGTGTAGATGGGGTTCTTCGTCGTGACCTTGCGCGGGAACTTCAGGCCCGAGCCGCCCGGGCCGCCCGGGTTGTAGACCAGCGAGCCCTGGCGCTCCTTGGTGGTGCCGGTGGAGCGGACACGGTCCACGGCGATCTTGATCGTCGGGCCGTTCGGCTTGGCGTAGTCGACCGGGACGGTCACCCAGCCGCACTGGATGGGCTTCTCCAGACCCCAGGTGGCGGGACAGTCCTGCCACTTGATGCCCGTCTTCGCCGCCTTCGCGGCGGCGGCCTGCACGCCCTTGGCCTCGGCCGCGCCGCCGGGCACGCGCTCGGTGGCGCCGGCCGACGGGGCGGCCAGGAAGCCCGCGACGAGGGCGCCGGTCATCACGGTGCCGGTGGCCGCGCCGAGTATCGCTTTAGGTCTCACGTGGGAATCCCCCTGCTGGGAACGCCGTCCTCGGATCGGGACGGCGATGATCACAGAGCTGCACCAGGGATGATTCCGTCTCTCGTACCAAGATGGACAGGTTGTTCGGGTGAATCTTTACTAATCCGTAAGGATGACGTCATGACGGATGCCTCCTGTGGCTCTCTCGTCACGGCGGTCTCCGCCGTGCGCAGCAGTGTGCGCAGCCGCAGGGCGTCGGACGCGACGGCGCTCACCACGACGGCGGGCCCGGCGAGCGGCATGGCGGCGGCCGCGACCCCCTCGGCCGGCGGCAGGTCCGGCGCCGGCGGGGTGCCGCCGAAGGCCGGGTCGACGACCAGGAGCTGCCCCACCGCCCGGTGGCCGCCGAGGACGGCACCGCCGTCCCAGCCGGGCGCGCCCGGCCCGTAGGCCAGCTCCTGGTCGTAGAGCGGGCGGCCGGCGCGGTGGACGGTCAGCCGGGCGGTGAGCCGTCCGGGGCGCTCCCCCACGCGGCCGAGGACCTGCTCCTCGCGGAGCACCAGCCGGGCGGTGGGGGCGAGTTCGACGCGGGTGGTGGTGCGCAGGTCGCTGCCCGCGGCGGAGATCAGCGGCTCGGGGAGCCAGTGCAGCGTGGCGCCGTCCCCGACGGTGATCCGGATGTCGTACGCGGCCCGCGCGCCGGTCCGGCCGGGCAGGGCGATCGTGGCGGCCGTGGTGGTGAAGCGGAGCGCGGCGCCGTCCGCGACGGCGGCGGTCAGCGTCAGCCGGTCGCCGCCGAGCGGCGCGCTCATCGCGCCGACCTGCGCGACGTGCGCCACCGGGCCGCGCCGG
>NZ_JAIQLH010000019.1 GCF_020037025.1 Streptomyces huiliensis
GCGCCGCCCTGCTGGCCGCCGAGCGCCAGCCGCACCGCGCCCGGCTGGTCGGCCGCGCCCTGGCCGGCAACCCCGGCCCGTACCAGGTCGTCACCGCCGACGGCACCCGCCCGCCGTGGCGCGAGGGCACCTTCGACCGCGTCCTCGTCGACGTCCCCTGCACCGGCCTGGGCGCCCTCCGCCGCCGCCCCGAGGCCCGCTGGCGGCGGCGCCCCGAAGACGTGGCCGGCTTCGGGCCGCTCCAGCGCGACCTGCTGCACGAGGCGCTGCGGTCCGTGCGCACCGGCGGCGTCGTCGGGTACGCGACCTGCTCGCCGCACCCGGCGGAGACGAAGGCCGTCGTCCAGGACGTCCTGAAGCGCGACGGCGTCGAGGCCGAGTGGATCGACGCCCGGCCGCTGCTCGGCGGCGTCCCCGCGCTCGGCGACGGCCCGGACGTCCAGCTGTGGCCGCACCTGCACGGCACGGACGCGATGTACCTGGCGCTGCTGCGGCGTACGGGCTGAGGGGCCGGTTCCGGGGCCCCGCGAGGCCCCGGCCGTCCGCGAGGGCGTCACCGCCCGGCGGGTTCCGCCCCGGGGAACCGGTCGGACCCTTCCGCGAGGGCGACCCTCGCTGTCCGGCCGGCGGCCGCCGCATGGCAGGCTTGGGGCATGACCGTCCAGATCAACCCCAGCATCCTGAGCGCGGACTTCGCCCGCCTGGCCGACGAGGCGCAGGCCGTGAAGGGCGCCGACTGGCTCCACGTCGACGTGATGGACAACCACTTCGTCCCCAACCTCACGCTCGGGGTCCCGATCGTCGAGTCGCTGAGCAGGGCCACGTCCACGCCGCTGGACTGCCACCTGATGATCGAGGACCCGGACCGCTGGGCCCCGCAGTACGTCGAGGCGGGCGCGGGCTCGGTCACCTTCCACGCCGAGGCCGCCGCCGCGCCCGTGCGGCTGGCGCGGGAGATCCGGGCCAAGGGGGCGCGCGCGTCGATGGCGCTCAAGCCCGCGACGCCGATCGAGCCGTACGAGGACCTGCTTCCCGAGCTCGACATGCTCCTGATCATGACCGTGGAGCCGGGCTTCGGCGGGCAGAAGTTCCTGGACATCATGCTGCCGAAGATCCGCCGCACCCGGGAGCTGATCTCCCGGCACGGCCTGGAGCTCTGGCTCCAGGTGGACGGCGGCGTCTCGGCCGAGACCATCGAACGGTGTGCCGAGGCGGGCGCCGACGTGTTCGTCGCAGGTTCGGCCGTTTACGGTACCGATGACCCGGCGGCCGCCGTACGCTCACTGCGTGAGCTCGCGGAGACGGCCACCACGGCCGCGCCTTGGGCCTGCGGGCACTGAGACGACCGGGTCCGGGGGCCTCCTCGGGCCGCCGCCCGGGCCGGACGAAGATCGGGACCGCCGTTTTCTGACAGGATGTGACGGTCGAGTCCACAAGGTGAACGCAGCAGTGAGGAGAACGCGGTGTCGACGGGCCGTTCAGTGACGCCGATGGGGCCCGCCGAACTCGTGCAGGCGGCGGCCATGGCCCGCCGCTTCTATCTGGAGGGCAAGTCCAAGATCCAGATCGCCGAGGAGTTCGGCGTGAGCCGCTTCAAGGTGGCCCGGGTGCTGGAGACGGCGCTCGAACGCGATCTGGTGCGCATCGAGATCCGAGTGCCCGCCGAGCTGGACGCGGAGCGCTCCGACGCGCTGCGGGCCCGCTACGGCCTGCGGCACGCCGTCGTCGTCGAGTCCCCGGCCGACGCGGCCGAGGACGCGCCCGATCCGGAGAACCTGGGCGAGGTGGCCGCCGGGCTGCTCGGCGAGCTGGTCAACGAGGGCGACGTCCTCGGCCTGGCCTGGGGCCGCTCCACCATCCACATGGCGGCGGCCCTGCACCGGCTGCCGCCCTGCACCGTCGTCCAGCTCACCGGCGTCTACGACGCGGGCACCGCCGAGCGCGGCTCGGTGGAGGCCGTGCGCCGGGCGGCCCAGGTGTCCGGCGGCGAGGCCCACCCGATCTACGCCCCGATGCTGCTCCCCGACCCGGCCACCGCCGCCGCCCTGCGCGGGCAGACGGGGATCGCGCGGGCCTTCGAGTACTTCGACAAGGTGACCGTCGCCGCGGTCTCCATCGGCTCCTGGGAGCCGGGCATCTCCACGGTCTACGACATGCTGTCGGACGAGGAGCGCACCCACTACGCGTCGCTGGGCGCCGCCGCCGAGATGTCGGCGCACCTCTTCGACGCCGAGGGCCGCCGGATCGGGCGGGATCTGGGCGAGCGCTGCATCACCGTGGAGGCGGACCGGCTCCGGCGCATCCCGGAGGTCGTGGCCATCGCGGGCGGCTCGCGCAAGGCGGCGGCCATCGGCGCGGTGCTGCGGTCGGGCCTGGTCACCAGCCTGGTGACGGACACGGCCGCGGCCGACCACCTGCTGACGGAGTCCGCTCCCGGGCCCCGCCCGGCGCTGGAGCGCGCCGACCCGGACGTCTGAGCGTCCGGGGGCAGGGCCGAGGGGGTCAGGGGCGAGAGGCTCAGGGGCAGGGGCGGCTCATGAAGAGGGCGATCTCGCCCTCCGATTCCGTTCCCGAGTACAGCGTCGTGTCCATTCCGCAGAACGTGAAACCCATGCGGAGGTAGGAGCGGATGGCCGGAGCGTTGACGTTGGTGACCTCCAGCCACACGTGCCCCGCGCCGCACTCCCGGGCGCGTGCGAAGACCTGGTCCATGAGCCGGCTGCCGATGCCGCGCCCCCGGTACTCCGGGGCCACCTCGATGTCCTCGACGCTCAGCCGGCGGTTCCACGGCTCGTAGGCGGTGACGACGAAACCGCAGAGCACGCCGCCGTCGAAGGCCGCGTACCGGCGGGTGTCGTCCCCCGCTTCCTCGCCGTCCGGCTCGTCGTCCGGGAACACCTTGCGGACGGGCGGGTCGACCCGCACCGGCCGGAGGGTGAAGCCGTCCGGCGAGGCGGTCACCTCGTAGACGGTGTCGGTGGTGAACGAGCCGTCGAGGGCGGCCACGGCCGCGTCGTCCTCCGGCCCCGAGGGGCGGTAGATGATCTCCTGATGCGCCATGGCGCCACCGTACGGGGGCGGGTCCGCAGCCCTTCCGGCCGGGCTTGGCCGATGCCACAGGGGCCGCCGCGACCGGCTGGCCGAATCCACAGGAATGCCGCGAAATCTCACAGTCATTGGCCAACAGCCCACGACATCGTGGATGATGGGTCCAGGAACCTCAGCCCGATCCGGCGCTGGTTCGAGCTGACTCCCCACCCGCTTCGTAGTTCTATTCCTGCAGGTGAGAGAGCCAGTATGCGTTTCCTCAACGATCTGAAGCCGCCGTACGACCTGACGTACGACGACGTCTTCATGGTGCCGAGCCGCTCCGCGGTCGGCTCCCGCCAGGGCGTGGACCTGTCCGCCCCGGACGGCACGGGCACCACCATCCCGCTCGTGGTCGCCAACATGACCGCCATCGCGGGCCGCCGCATGGCGGAGACCGTCGCCCGCCGCGGCGGCCTCGTGGTCATCCCCCAGGACATCCCGATCGAGGTCGTCACCGACGTCATCACCTGGGTCAAGAGCCGGCACCACGTGCTGGACACCCCCATCGTCCTCGCCCCCACCCAGACCGTCGCCGACGCGCTGTCCCTGCTGCCCAAGCGGGCGCACGGCGCCGGCGTCGTCGTGGACGCGGACCACCGGCCCGTCGGCGTCGTCACCGAGCACGACCTGACCGGCGTCGACCGCTTCACCCAGCTGTCCGAGGTCATGTCCAAGGAGCTGCTGCTCCTCGACGCCGACATCGACCCGCGCGAGGCGTTCAACCAGCTGGACGCGGCCCACCGCAAGCTGGCCCCCGCGGTCGACAAGGACGGGAAGCTGGCGGGCATCCTCACCCGCAAGGGCGCCCTCCGCGCCACCCTGTACACCCCCGCCACCGACGCCGACGGCAAGCTGCGCATCGCCGCCGCCGTGGGCATCAACGGCGACGTGGCCGGCAAGGCCAAGGCGCTGCTGGACGCCGGAGCGGACACCATCGTGGTGGACACCGCCCACGGCCACCAGGAGTCGATGATCGCCGCGATCAAGGCCGTCCGGTCGCTGGACCCGCAGGTCCCGATCGTCGCGGGCAACATCGTCGCCGCCGAGGGCGTGCGCGACCTCATCGAGGCCGGCGCGGACATCATCAAGGTCGGTGTGGGCCCGGGCGCCATGTGCACCACCCGCATGATGACCGGCGTGGGCCGCCCGCAGTTCTCCGCGGTGCTGGAGTGCGCCGCCGAGGCGAAGAAGTACGGGAAGCACGTCTGGGCCGACGGTGGCGTCCGCCACCCGCGCGACGTCGCCATGGCGCTGGCCGCCGGCGCCTCCAACGTCATGATCGGCTCCTGGTTCGCCGGGACGTACGAGTCCCCGGGCGACCTCCAGCAGTCCGCCGAGGGCCGGCTGTACAAGGAGAGCTTCGGCATGGCCTCGGCCCGTGCCGTGCGCAACCGCACCTCGGAGGAGTCCGCCTACGACCGCGCCCGCAAGGGTCTGTTCGAGGAGGGCATCTCCACCTCGCGGATGTTCCTCGACCCGGCCCGTCCGGGCGTCGAGGACCTGATCGACTCGATCATCGCGGGCGTCCGCTCGTCCTGCACCTACGCGGGCGCGAGCAACCTCGCGGAGTTCCACGAGCGGGCCGTCGTCGGCGTCCAGAGCGCCGCCGGTTACGCGGAGGGCAAGCCGCTGCACGCCAGCTGGCAGTAGTCCCGCTACGAGCCCGGAAAAGGGGCGCGGCCGATTCGGCCGCGCCCCTTTTCGTCGTTTTCCGCAGGTCTCGCGCCTGCTGTGGTTGACGCCTACATGTACCGATTCGTAAGGTGACATGCAACGAACGTCCATTCTTGGCATGCAGACGCAACGATCGTACGGGCATGCGCAAGAATGGTGCATTACGAGCGCGGGTCCCTACCTCGTAGGGTTCCGCGCAGTACGTGGAGTGGCGGGTACCGCTGGCTCGCGGTCCCCCTCCTTTCTCGGTCGTCCCCCTGCCGACGCAACCGACGGGTGGCCGCTTGCGGTACCGGTGGCTCCACTGGCCGCAATGAACGGAGCGACCCCCGTGCTGGACCAAGACACAGCGCCCCCCGCCGCCGGCAACGGCAAGCGCCCCCCGCAGCCGCCCGCCAGGACCGGTTCCCGGCTGATGCGGCGCAAGCCGGTCGAGCGACTGGTCGCCGAGGGCGGCCAGGGCGAAGGCGGCACGCTGCGCCGCACGCTCGGCATGTGGCAGCTGACCATGATCAGCATCGGCGCCACCCTCGGCACCGGCATCTTCGTGGTCCTCGGCAACGCCGTGCCCGAGGCCGGCCCCGCCGTCGTGATCTCGTTCGTCCTCGCGGGCCTCACCGCGCTCTTCTCCGCGCTGTCCTACGCGGAGCTGGCCGGCACCATCCCGGTCTCCGGCTCCTCGTACTCGTACTCCTACGCCACGCTCGGCGAGATCGTCGCCTGGATCTGCGGCTGGTGTCTGATCCTGGAGTACGGCGTCTCCGTCGCGGCCGTGGCCGTCGGCTGGGGCCAGTACCTCAACGAGCTGCTGGACGGCACCATCGGCGTCACCATCCCGGAGTCGCTGGCCAACCCGCCCGGTGACGGCGGCATCTTCAACGTGCCCGCCCTGCTCGTCGTGCTCCTCTGCATGGCGTTCCTGCTCGGCGGCGCCAAGGAGAGCGCCCGCGCCAACGCCATCATGGTCGGCGTGAAGATCGCCGCCCTGCTGCTGTTCTGCGCCGTGGCCTTCACCGGCATCAAGGCCGGCAACTACTCGCCGTTCATGCCGCTCGGCCTGGCCGGCATCAGCAACGCCGGTGCCAGCCTGTTCTTCTCCTACATCGGCTTCGACGCCGCCTCCACCGCCGGCGAGGAGGCCAAGAACCCGAAGAAGGACCTGCCCAAGGCGATCATGCTGTCGCTGCTGATCGTCACCGCGCTCTACGTCCTGGTCGCCGCGATCGCCGTCGGCGCCCTGCCCTGGAAGCAGTTCGAGGGCTCCGAGGCCGCGCTCGCCGGCATCATGAAGGACGTCACCGGCCAGAGCTTCTGGGCCGTGCTGCTGGCGGCCGGTGCCGTCATCGCCATCGCCAGCGTGGTGCTGACCGTCCTTTACGGCCAGACCCGCATCCTCTTCGCGATGGCCCGCGACGGCCTGGTCCCCAAGGCCTTCGCCAAGGTCAGCCCGCGCAAGGGCGTGCCCGTCGCCAACACGATCATCACCTGCGCCTTCTGCGGCGTCCTCGCCGCGGCCGTCCCGCTGGCCGAGCTCGCGGACGCCACCAGCATCGGCACCCTGTTCGCGTTCGCCCTGGTCAACGTGGCCGTCATCGTCCTCGCCGTGAAGCGGCCGGACATGAAGCGCTCCTTCACCGTCCCGCTCTCCGGGGTCCGCATCCCGTTCTTCGGCGGACTGCGGCTGCGGCTCGGCATGATCTTCCCGGTGCTCGGCTTCGGATTCTGCCTCTACCTGATGTACGAGCTGCCCGTCATCACCTGGGAGGTCTTCGGCCTCTGGATGGCCGTCGGCTTCGTCATCTACTTCGCCTACGGCATGCGGCACTCGAAGCTGAACGACGCGGACGGAGGCTCGGACGGCCCCGAGGGTCCCGCCGGCACCGACGCCGTCGAGGCACCGGCGAAGGGCTAGCCCGGCCGCCGCGAGTCGGGGTGGACGCCGGAGACGTGATCTACTGCTGGAGGAAGAGCAGGATCCCGTAGAAAAGTGATTCACCCGCAGTGCGACTCAACGAGCTCGACGAACGTATCGTGCACGCCCTGGCCGAGGATGCCCGGCGCTCCTACGCCGACATCGGTGCCGAGGTCGGCCTGTCCGCGCCCGCGGTGAAGCGGCGCGTGGACAGGCTGCGTGCCGAAGGGGCCATCACCGGATTCACCGTCCGGGTGGACCCGGGGGCCCTCGGTTGGGAGACCGAGGGCTTCATCGAGCTCTACTGCCGCCGGAACACCTCGCCCGAGGCGATCCACCGCGGCCTCTCCCGTTATCCCGAGGTGGCGTCCGCCTCCACCGTCACCGGTGAGGCCGACGCCATCGTCCAGATCTTCGCCTCCGACATGCGGCACTTCGAACGGGTGCTGGAGCGGATCGCCGGCGAGCCGTTCGTCGAGCGGACGAAGTCGGTGCTGGTGCTTTCGCCGCTGCTGCGGCGGTTCAGTTCCGGGGCGCCGTCCTGATCCCCGTGCCCGGAGGCGGGGGCGGGTCCGGGAGCGGGGCCGACGGTACGCCGTCCGGTGCTCCGAAGCGCGGCAGGTGGTGTTCCGATCCCGCCCGGGCCCGTGAACGGCCCGGGCGCCTCCTCGCCCGCCGGGGCGCCCGAACGCCGGCCTGTTCGCCCGGGCGGGCGAGCCCAGCCGCTGGGTGCAGAGCGGCAGCTTGAGGTTGTCCAGGGTGCCGTGGCACAGGTGGTCGTGGTCGTGGTCGCGGTCGGCGAGATCGATGTCAGCGGCTCCGCGCGGGCCAGGTCGACACCCGCCGCGCCGTGGCACCAGGCGGACCAGTGCCGTGCGGGCGCGTTGTCCCGCGGGTCGGGCCCGTTTCCCGGGGCCGGATCGAACGCCCTCGCTTCGTAGGCCGGCGCTCCGTCGATCACTGTCGTGCAGCGCTTGTCAGGGGCCAGTGCGGCGAGCCGGTCGTGGGTGGCTCCCCCCTGGTCCCCCGCACGAGGGACGGCGCCGGCGAGGCGCCGTCCCAGTGGCTCGCTTTTGGAGCGACAGCACCACGCGTTGCAGTCGCAGGGTCGCTTTTCGGCCGTTGCGGTGTGCCGCGTCGAGGGTCAGGAAGCCGCCGTCGTGCGCAGGAACTCGTGGAGGATGGTGGTGAGGTGGGCGGGCGCGTCCTCCTGGACCAGGTGGCCCGCGCCGGGGATCGGTTCGAAGGTGGCGCCGGGTATCGCGGCGGCAAGCTCGCGGCCCTTCTCCACCGGGATCCACGCGTCGTCGGTGCCCCAGCACACGGTCACCGGGAGGGTGATCTCGCCGTAGCGGCCCTGGATCTCGTCGGTGTAGCGCTGGTCGGCCTGGGCGATCTGCCGGTAGAACGCGGGTTGGCCCGCAGGGCCGAGCCAGGGCTCGACGAGCCGTTCCAGGGTCGCGGGGTGCAGGCCGGGGCCGCCGGTCGTGCCGATGTACTCGCGGACGAGGGCGGCGTGTAGCGCGGGCGGCAGCTGCTCGAAGACGGGGGCGTGTTCGCCGACGAGCCGGAAGAACGGCGAGCCCCACGGGGCCAGCGCCACCGGGTCGACGAGGGCGAGCGCGCGGTAGCGGGCGCCGTGCAGCAGATGGGCGCGCAGGGCGACGGCGCCGCCGAAGTCGTGCGCCACGACCAGGGGTTCGGCCAGTCCCCAGTGGGCCAGGAGCTCGGTGAGGACCCGGCCCTGGGCGGCCAGGGAGACGTCCTGCCCCGCCGCCTTCTCCGACTGCCCGTAGCCGGGCATGTCCCACACGTACACCTGGTGGTCGCGGGCGAGCGACCGGGCCACCGCGCGCCAGACGAAGGACGAGAACGGGGTGCCGTGCAGCAGGACGACCGGCGGCCGGCCGGCCGCGCCGAGACGGTCCCAGCGGACCTCGCCGGTGGGGCCGGCGAAGGTCCGCGTCAACTGCCATTCGGTCATGGGAGGTTCCTCTCGTCGGGTGAGCGGACGTGAGGAACCGATCTTGCCCGAGTCAGGCTCCGGTCGTCGAACCCGGCCGGACGATCATGAGAACCGTGACGACCGCCCAGGTCAGGGCGAAGAGTCCGGTGATCATCGACAGTCTGGGCAGGCCGGCGGCGAGCTTCGGGGCCGCCTCCGGCTCGGTGTCCTGGAGGTCGAGCGCGTCGATGATCGCGTCCTGGCTGAACACCGCGATGGCCAGCAGCACCGCGGCCACCGCGGTCAGCGCCATCGAGATGACCAGCCAGGTGTCGCCCAGGACGCCCATCCGCTGCGCCGTCGCCATGCCGAAGGCGGGAACGGTCACCGAGATCGCCGAGTAGACCCGGGTGATGCGGTGGAGGATCCGCAGGGCCGCGGTGCCCTTCTTGGTGCGGTCGCCGTCCGGGGCCAGGGCCTGCCGCGCGAAGCGGGGGAAGAGGCTGGCGGCCACGGTCGCCGGACCTATGAGCAGGATCGCTGCCAGCACATGCAGGCTGAGCAGGAGTTTCGTCATGGCTTTCCGCTCCCATCGCGGTCGGGCGGGCAGAACCGGGCCGGCCGAGGGTTTCAGTCTGGCTTAAACATCGTGAGACGCTAGCATCCCTGGGCGGCGTGGCCGGAAGTGGCCCCGGTTACGGGAGACCGGCGGTAAGGCGGGCGTGACGCGGATGCGATGCGGGCGAGATGCGGCGAGAGGTGATGGGGATGGCCGGGGACGAGCGGACGGAAGCGTTCCGCACGGAGCCCGGAGCCGCCGCCCCGGACGCGCCGTCTGCCGGTGGTCCGCCCGCCGGTGATCCGTCTGCCGGTGGTCCGCCGGGGATGCCGCTGCCGTTGATGCTCATCGGGCTCGGCCGGTTCGTCCAGGACGCTGCCCACCACGTGCTGTCCGCCCGGGACGGGTACTCGCTGCGCATGATGGGCGCCCTCGGCCACCTCGCCCGCGAGCCCGGCCTCTCCTACAGCGAACTGGCGCGGCGTGCCGGGGTGACCGCGCAGAGCATGCAGGCCACGGTGGGCCGGCTGGAGCAGGCCGGCGCCGTGGCGCGCACGACACCCGCCGGACGGGGGCGGAAGGCGGTGCTCCAGGTCACCGAGGAGGGCCGACGGATGCTCGACGACATGCGGCGGGTCCTCGTCGGCCTGGAGGGCCCGTTGACGGCCGGGCTGTCCGTGGAGGAGCGCTCGGTGCTGGCGCGGGTGCTGGGGCGGATGATGGGGAACGCTGCGGCGGCGTCAGGCCGCTGACGATCACCCGCGGGCCGGGGGAGTCGGTGCTGTCGCACAGGCGCGCAACGAATCGCCGCTGACGCCGGAAAAGGCGCAACGAATCGCTCGGCAGCACGCAACATCCGTAGCTTGTCGCTCCCTGACGCCGGGCCGTACCGTCAAGGCGTTTAACGGAATCCTGACCGGAATCCCGTCGAAAGTTCATCGAAACGCCTTCACGCCACCGCGCCGTACACTCGAAGAGGACATATGAAGCCGCTGCGTATCGCGCTGTTCCAAGGGCCCTGCGGCGTTCCGTCCTCGACGGACGCCACCCTCGGCGCGCTGGACGCCGCGGCCCGCCGCGCGGCGGAGTCCGGTGCCCGGCTGCTGCTCACCAACGAGCTCTACCTCACCGGTTATGCCCTGGATGACCTGGTCCCCGACCGCGCCGAACCGGCCGACGGCCCCGGTGCCCAGGCCGTGGCCGCGATCGCCGCCCGGCACGGACTGGCCATCGGGTACGGCTACCCGGAGCGCGACGGCGCCGCGATCTACAACGCGCTCCAGCTCATAGGCCCCCAGGGCACCCCGCTCGCCCACTACCGCAAGACCCACCTCTTCGGCGCGTACGAGACGACGTACTTCACGCCCGGCACGGAGGCGGTGGTACAGGCCGAGCTCGACGGCGTCCGGCTGGGGCTGCTGATCTGCTACGACGTCGAGTTCCCGGAGCCCGTGCGGGCGCACGCGCTCGCCGGCACGGAGCTGCTGCTCGCCCCGACCGCGCTGATGCGGCCCTACGAGATCGTGCCGCAGACGATCGTCCCGGCCCGCGCCTGGGAGAGCCAGCTCTACATCGCCTACGTCAACCGGTGCGGCACCGAAGGCGAGTTCGCCTTCGCCGGGCTGTCCTGCCTGGCCGCCCCGGACGGGACCGTACGCGCCCGGGCCGGCGCCGACGAGGACCTGCTCGTCGCCGAGGCCGATCCCGCGCTGCTGCACCGGTCCCGGGCCGAGAACACCTATCTGGCCGACCGCAGGCCGGAGCTCTACACCCGGCTCGCCTGAGCCCACCCCCTTCGCCTCACTTCACACCCCCTTGCACGCAGGAGAGTTCAGCCGATGACGTCCACGGTGCCCACCGCCGTCCACGACGAGCAGGTCCAGCAGAACGAGCCGCCGATCACCATGTTCGGCCCGGACTTTCCCTTCGCCTACGACGACTACCTGGCACACCCCGCCGGCCTGGGCCAGATACCGGCCACCGAGCATGGTGCCGAGGTCGCGGTCATCGGCGGCGGCCTCTCGGGCATCGTGGCCGCGTACGAGCTGATGAAGATGGGCCTCAAGCCCGTCGTGTACGAGGCGGACCAGATCGGCGGCCGGCTGCGCACGGTCGGCTTCGACGGCTGCGCCGAGGGCCAGGACGCGGGTCTGACCGCCGAGATGGGCGCCATGCGCTTCCCTCCGTCCTCCACCGCCTTCCAGCACTACATCGACCTGGTGGACCTGGAGACCAAGCCGTTCCCCAACCCGCTGGCCCCCTGCACCCCGTCCACCGTCGTGGACCTCAAGGGCGAGAGCCACTACGCGGAGACCGTCGACGACCTCCCGCAGGTCTACCGTGACGTCGCCACCGCCTGGAACGCCTGCCTGGAGGAGGGCGCGGACTTCTCCGACATGAACCGCGCCATGCGGGAGCGCGACGTGCCCCGCATCCGCGAGATCTGGGCCAAGCTGGTCGAGAAGCTCGACAACCAGACCTTCTACGGCTTCCTCTGCGAGTCGGAAGCCTTCAAGTCCTTCCGCCACCGGGAGATCTTCGGCCAGGTCGGCTTCGGCACCGGCGGCTGGGACACCGACTTCCCCAACTCCATCCTGGAGATCCTGCGCGTCGTCTACACCGAGGCGGACGACCACCACCGCGGCATCGTCGGCGGCAGCCAGCAGCTCCCGCTCCGGCTCTGGGAGCGCGAGCCGGCGAAGCTCGTCCACTGGCCGCACGGCACCTCGCTGTCCTCGCTGCACGACGGCGCGCCCCGCCCGGCCGTGACCCGGCTGCACCGCACGGCCGGCAACCGGATCACGGTCACCGACGCCAACGGCGACATCCGCACCTACCGGGCGGCGATCTTCACCGCGCAGTCCTGGATGCTGCTGTCGAAGATCGAGTGCGACGACGCGCTCCTCCCGATCGACCACTGGACGGCGGTCGAGCGCACCCACTACATGGAGTCCTCCAAGCTGTTCGTGCCGGTGGACCGGCCGTTCTGGCTGGACAAGGACGCGTCGGGCCGGGACGTCATGTCGATGACGCTCACCGACCGCATGACGCGCGGCACCTACCTCCTGGACGACGGGCCGGACAAGCCCGCCGTGATCTGCCTCTCCTACACCTGGTGCGACGACAGCCTCAAGTGGCTGCCGCTCTCCGCCAACGAGCGCCTGGAGGTCATGCTCAAGTCGCTCGGCGAGATCTATCCCGGCGTCGACATCCGCAAGCACATCATCGGCAACCCGGTGACGATCTCCTGGGAGAACGAGCCCTACTTCATGGGCGCGTTCAAGGCCAACCTCCCCGGCCACTACCGCTACCAGCGCCGCCTGTTCACCCACTTCATGCAGGACCGCCTCCCCGAGGACAAGCGCGGCATCTTCCTCGCGGGCGACGACATCTCCTGGACGGCCGGCTGGGCCGAGGGCGCCGTGCAGACCGCGCTGAACGCCGTCTGGGGCGTGATGCACCAGTTCGGCGGGGCCACCGACCCGACCAACCCCGGCCCGGGCGACGTCTACGACGAGATCGCGCCCGTCGAGCTGCCGGAGGACTGACCCGAGGGCCGGACCAGGGACCGGCCTCCTGGAAGCGCCCCGCCGCCGGCCGTCCGGTGCGCGGGGCGCCGCCCGTCGTCCCGGCCGTCCCCGCACCCCAGCGGGGTCAGCAGGCAGCGCCCCACCAGCCCCACGCTCGCGTCGACGCGCTCGGCGAACTCGCCCGCCACCCCCGGCCGTTCACGCAGCGCCCACAGCGTCCGGAAGGCCGCCCACGCCGCCCCGCGCGCGGCCTCCAGCGTCCACGACCCCAGCAGGTGGGTGAGCGGATCGGCCACGTCCAGCAGGTCGGGGCCCGGCATCAGGGCCTCGCGGATCCGCTCCTCCAGGGAGACCAGCAGTTCGCCGATCCGGTGGAAATCCGCCTCCAGGTCGCTCGGCTCGGCGCCCAGCCCGTGGCAGGTGTCGGCGAGGGCGAGCGGCAGGTCGTGGCCGATGTGGGCGTTGATGCCCGCCAGCGCGAACTGCACCGGCCGCACGGCGGGGTGGCCGCGGAGCTGGAACAGCGGGCGCCAGCAGGCCGGCGGTCTTCGTCCGGCCGCCGCCTCGTCGACGGCACCCAGATAGCGGCTAGCGAACAGCACGTCCAGCGTGGCCGTGGCCAGGTGGTCGCCGAACCCGCCGTCCGGCACCCGCCGCGCCACCTCCTCGGTGACCGCCAGATACACCCCGTTGAACACCGCCACCCCGTCCTCCGGCGGCAACTCGGCGGCCAGCGCCCGCATCCGGGCGACGACCCGTTCGATGCCGGTCATGGGTGGTGTGTTGGGCGGTGTGGTCCGTGCTCGCGTCATCTCCATGCACACAGAGTGACAGGCGAATACGGAGGGTAGGGGGTCGGGCCCTCAAGTTAACCGGAATGGGTGACGGTCCGTGACGACGCCGCAGGTCGGCGGCGGTCCGTCAGGCCCCGGGCCGGCCGTCCCGCCCGTCGCCCCCATCGCGACCGTCCCGCCCGACCTCGGCCGCCGGCCCGTCGTACCCGCTCGTCCCCTCGTCCAGCAACGGCTCCTGCGCCTTGAGGTGGGGCGGGGCGAGGAAGCGCAGCGCGTGGTAGCCGGTGAGGACCACGATAGTGCCCAGGGCGATGCCGTTGAGCTCGAAGTTCTTGCTGATCTTGAGGCTGACGCCGCCGACGCCGATGATCACGCCCGCCGCGATGGGCACCAGGTTCAGGGGATTGCGCAGGTCCACCTTGTTGTGCACCCAGATCTGCGCGCCGAGCAGGCCGATCATGCCGTAGAGGATGACGGTGATGCCGCCCAGCACGCCCCCGGGCACGGCCGCGACGACCGCGCCGAACTTCGGGCAGACGCCGAAGAGGAGCGCGAAGCAGGCCGCCGCCCAGTACGCGGCGGTCGAGTAGACCCGGGTCGCGGCCATGACGCCGATGTTCTCGGAGTAGGTGGTGTTGGCCGGTCCGCCGACCGCCGTGGACAGCATCGTCGCCGCGCCGTCGGCCGAGATCGCGGTGCCCAGCTGGTCGTCCACCGGGTCGCCGGTCATCTCGCCCACGGCCTTGACGTGCCCCGCGTTCTCCGCGATGAGGGCGATCACCACCGGCAGCGCCACCAGCGCCGCCGACCAGCCGAAGGACGGGCCGTGCAGGGAGGGCAGGCCGATCCAGTCCGCCTTGCCGACGCCCGACAGGTCGAGTCGCCAGTGGTCCACGGCCTCGGGGCCGCCGTTGACGGAGTGGATCTTTCCGAAGATCCGGTCGAGGGCCCAGGAGAGGGCGTACCCGAAGACCAGGCCCAGGAAGATCGCCACGCGCGACCAGAAGCCGCGCAGGCAGACCACGGCCAGCCCGGTGAACAGCATGGTGAGCAGGGCCGTCCACTGGTCCTGCGGCCAGTAGGTGCTCGCGGTCACCGGGGCGAGGTTGAAGCCGATCAGCATCACCACCGCGCCGGTCACCACGGGCGGCATCGCCGCGTGGATGATCCGGGCGCCGAACCGGCGTACCGCCAGCCCGCTCAGGAACAGCGCCGCGCCCACCGCGAAGATCGCTCCGGTGACGGCCGCGCTGTCGCCGCCCTGGGCGCGGATGACGGCCGCCACGCCGACGAACGACAGGCTGCACCCCAGGTAGCTGGGGATCCGGCCGCGCGTGGCGAGCAGGAAGATGATGGTGGCGACGCCCGACATCATGATCGCCAGGTTGGGGTCCAGGCCCATCAATACCGGACTGACGAATGACGCGCCGAACATCGCCACCACGTGCTGCGCGCCGAGGCCCGCGGTCCGCGGCCAGGAGAGCCGTTCGTCCGGCGCTACGACGGCCCCGGGGGCGGGGGTGCGCCCGTCACCGTGCAGGGTCCAGCGCACGCCGAGGCCCATGAATGCTCCCACTGTGGTTGTTCGAGGTGATCCGCACCATGTTAAGCGCGGGTCAGCGGTGGTCCGCGCGGAGAACGGCGGGCGGCGGTCAGGCCGCTGACGGCCGGTGGGGGCGGCGGGCGGAGTCGCCCGGGCGCTGCTGCGATCGGCGCAATTAACACCTCGTAAGGCTGTATGACCGGGACGCTCGGCAGGTCCCGGGGTGGGGCGAGGTATGCGTTGATTGTCCGATTTCCTGCCAAACCAGGAGACATACATGCGTAAGCTCGTCGGCCGCTCAGCGGCCGCCGCGGTCCTCGCCGCGGGCGTCATCGTTCCGGCCGCCGGGGTGGCCGTCGCCGCGCCGCAGTCCTCGTCCACGCCGAAGGTGGCGAGCTGGGACGACGACCACGGCCGGGACCACGGCCGGGACCACGGCCGGGACCACGGCCGGGACCACGGCCGGGACCACGGCCGGGACCGCGACCGCGACAAGGGCCGCGACAAGCACCGCGACCGTGACCGCCGCGACCGCGACCGGGACCGTGACCGCGACTGCGACCGGGGTCGTCACCACCGCGACCACGACCGTGACCGCGACTGCGACCGCGGCCGCCACCACGGCGGTTGGGACCACCACAACAGCTGGGGCAACATCTACATCTCCGGCTGGAACAACTGGGGCGGCGGCCACAAGGGCGGCTGGGACCGTGACTGCGACCGGGGCGGCTGGGGCCACAACGGCGGCTGGGGCCACAACGGTGGTTGGGGCCACGGCGGTGGTTGGGGTCACGGCGGTGGCTGGGGCCACAAGGGCGGCTGGGACCGTGACTGCGACCGGGGCGGCTGGGGCCACAACGGCGGCTGGGGCCACAACGGTGGTTGGGGCCACGGCGGTGGTTGGGGTCACGGCGGTGGCTGGGGCCACAAGGGCGGCTGGGACCGTGACTGCGACCGCGGTGGCTGGGGTCACGGTGGCGGCTGGGGCCACGGTGGTGGCTGGGGTCACCACAGCGGCTGGGGCCACGGCTGGGGCCGCGGTGACGACTGCGACAACGGCTGGAAGCACCGCGGCCACGACCGTGACTGCGACAACGACGGCTGGGGCCACAAGGGCGGTCACGGCGGCAAGTACGTCCGCAACACCGTCAACATCCTCGGCATCAGCCTCTGAGGCCACTGAGCTCACGTTCACCCTCTGAGGTCCCCTTCCACCGCGGGCCGTGCGACCGGTAACCCCGGCCGCGCGGCCCGCGGAGGCGTTCCGTCCCTCGATGGGGACGGCCGGCGTCCCTCCCTCCGATGCTCAGCCGCCCTCCGCCGCGGCGGCCCGCGCCCCGCCGCCGGCCCCTGGCCGCAGCGCCCCCGCGGTGCCCGCCAGCAGCGCGGCCAGCACCGTCACCAGCCCGAACGAGACCGTCAGCGAGGTGGCGTCGGCGAGCTGCCCGATGGCCGACGGGGCGACCAGGCTGGACGTGTACGTGATCGTCGCCACCCCCGCGATGGCCTGGCTGGGCTCCGGCCCGCTGCGCGCCGCCGCCGCGAAGGCGAGCGGGACGACCACCGCGATGCCCAGCCCCACCAGGGCGAAACCGGCGATCGTCAGGGCCGCCCCCGGCGCGCCGACCACCAGCGCCCCGCCGCACCCCGCCACCACCCCGCCCGCCCGGACCGTGCGCACCGGCCCGAACCGGCGGACCGCCGCGTCGCCGGCGAAGCGGGCCGCCGCCATCGCGCAGGAGAAGGCCGTGGTGCAGGCGGCCGCGAGCCCCGCCCCGGAGCCGACGACGTCCCGCAGGTAGACCGCCGACCACTCCAGGCTCGCCCCCTCGGCGAACACCGCGCAGAACCCGACGGCCCCGATGACCAGGGCCGACCTCGGTGGCAGCGCGAACCGCGGCGGCGCGCTCTCCTCCGCCCGCGGCCGTACGTCCAGCACCCGGCCGCACACCGCCGCGCCCAGCAGGACCAGGACGGCGGCCGCCGCGCCGAGGTGCCACCGCGCGTCCGTCCCCGCGTGCGCCGCCACCGTGCCCGCCGCCGAGCCGGCCAGCGCGCCCACGCTCCACATCCCGTGCAGCCCGGACATGATCGACCGGCCGAGCCGCTCCTCCGTCTCCACCCCCAGCGCGTTCATCGCGACGTCCGCCGTCCCGGACGCCGCGCCGTACACCGCGAGCGCCGCGCAGAGCACCGGCAGTCCGGGGGAGAGGGCGGGCAGGGCGAGGGAGGCGCACCACAGGGCGAGCAGCCCGCGCAGCGCGGCCCGGGTCCCGAAGCGGTGGGTGACCCGGCCCGCGAGTGGCATCGCCAGCGCCGCCCCGATCGCCGGGAAGGCCAGTGCCAGGCCCAACTCGCCCGCGCTCAGGTGGAGGTGGTCCCTGATCCAGGGGACGCGGGTGGCGAAGTTGCCGGTGACGGCGCCGTGCACGGCGAAGACGGCGGCGACGGCCAGCCGGGCCCGGCGCAGGCGCGGGTCCCCGGCCCCCTTCCGGAGACCGGCATTCCGGCTGCCGGCCCCCTCCGTGCGGTTCCCGCCCTGAACCTCCATGCCGCGGACCCCCAGTCCCGTCGCTGTTCACCGGCCCCCTGGGGCACGGTACGCGGGCCCGTGCGTGACCTGCCACACGCTCTGTCAAGTCCCGTGGACACCGCGCGGCGGCTCGGCGTACGCTCGGACCGTCGGAGCCGGACGTCCCCTGGACAACGGCTCGGGCGCCATGTACCAGAAAAGATCATTACGCAGCGCACTCCGGGGTCGGTGAAATTCCGAACCGGCGGTTACAGTCCGCGACCCGGCCGCAGCCAGCGGCCGGTTGACCAGGTGAAATTCCTGGACCGACGGTTAAAGTCCGGATGGGAGGCAGTGCGCGGCGGGCAGGCACCGGCAGCAGAGCCGTGGCCGTGCGGCCGTCCTCTCCAGGAGGGTCCCGCACGGGGCACGCGGCGTTCCCGGCGCCGTCGTCCCCGCTTTTCCGTCGTTCTCACGACAGCCCCGGAGTCCGTGCCCGAAGAGGCAGGAGGACCCCGGTGGCCACCGCGACCGAAGCAGACGCGATGCGACGCGCCATCGCGCTCGCCGCGCGCGCCCTCGGTTCCACGAGCCCCAACCCCGTCGTCGGCTGCGTCCTGCTCGACGCCGCCGGGCGGGTCGCCGGCGAGGGCTGGCACCGCCGCGCCGGAGCCGCGCACGCCGAGGTGGAGGCGCTGCGCGCCGCCGCCGCGGCGGGACGCGATGTCCGGGGCGGCACCGCCGTCGTCACCCTCGAACCCTGCAACCACACCGGACGCACCGGCCCCTGCGCCCAGGCGCTGATCGCCGCCGGCGTCGCCCGCGTCGTCTACGCCGTCGCGGACCCCACTCCGGCGGCCACCGGCGGCGCGGCCACCCTCGCGGCGGCCGGCGTGGACACCGAGGGCGGCCTGCTCGCCGACGAGGCCGCGGCCGGCAACACCGCCTGGCTCACCGCCGTCCTGCGCGGCCGGCCCTTCGTGCTCTGGAAGTACGCCGCCACCCTCGACGGCCGCAGCGCCGCCGCCGACGGCACCAGCCGCTGGATCACCTCGGCCGGCTCCCGCGCCGACGTCCACCGGCTGCGCGCCGAGGCCGACGCCGTCGTCGTCGGCTCCGGCACCCTGCGCGCCGACGACCCGCACCTCGCCGTCCGCGGCCTCCCCGACGACCGCGCCGTCACCCAGCCGCTGCGCGTCGTCGTCGACACCCACGCCACCGTCCGCCCCGGCGCCCGCGTCCTCGACGACGCCGCGCCCACCCTGATCGCCGTCGGCAAGGACGCCGACACCGGGCACCTGCCCGGGGTGGACGTCGCCCGGCTGCCCGCCGACGGCGCCGGCGTCGACATCCCCGCCCTGCTCGCCGAGCTCTACGGCCGCGGCGTGCGCTCCGTCCTGCTGGAGGGCGGCCCCCGGCTCGCCGGCGCCTTCCTGGCCGCCGGCGCCGTGGACCGCGTCGTCGCCTACCTGGCCCCGGCGCTGCTCGGCGCCGGGCCCGCCGCCCTCGGGGACGCCGGCATCGGCACCATCGACCGGGCCCTGCGCCTGGACGTGACCGACGTCGTCCGCATCGGCCCGGACCTGCGGGTCACCGCCGCCCCCCTCGCCACCGCCCCAGAGGAGAACTGACCAGTGTTCACCGGAATCGTCGAAGAACTGGGCGAGGTCGTCGCCGTGGAACGCCAGGGCGACTCGGCCCGGTTCCGGCTGCGCGGCCCACTCGTCACGGAGGACGCCGGGCACGGCGACTCGATCGCGGTCAACGGCGTCTGCCTGACCGTCGTCACCACCGCCGACGGCGAGTTCACCGCCGACGTCATGGCCGAGACCCTCGACCGCTCCAGCCTGGGCGCCCTCGACGCCGGCGCGCGCGTCAACCTCGAACGCCCGATGAAGCTCGGCGGACGGCTCGGCGGCCACCTGGTCCAGGGGCACGTGGACGGCACCGGGACGATCACCGAGCGGACGCCCGGCGAGCACTGGGAGACCGTCCGCGTCTCGCTCCCCGCCCACCTCGCCCGGTACGTCGTCGACAAGGGCTCCATCACCGTGGACGGCGTCAGCCTGACCGTGGTCGAGGCCGGGGACGACTGGTTCACCGTCAGCCTCATCCCCACCACGCTCCAGCTGACCACCCTCGGCATCAAGAAGGTCGGGGACCTGGTCAATCTGGAGGTCGACGTGCTCGCGAAGTACACCGAGCGGCTGCTCGGTGACCGGATCAACGCGGGGGGCCGGGCATGAGCGCCGTCTCCTGGCTCGGCGACGAGGCGTTCGCCGCCTTCGGCCAGCACGTCATCTGGTCCGACCTGATCGGCAACACGGCCGGACTGATCGCCCTGGCCCTCGGCTGGAAGCGGTCCATATGGACCTGGCCCGTCCAGTTCCTCGCCGGCCTGATCCTCGTCACCGCCTACGCCACCGCCCACCTCGGCGGCGGCGTCGGCAAGCAGCTCCTCGTCATCGGCGTCTCGGTGTGGGGCTGGCGGCAGTGGCACCTCGGGCGGCGCGGGACGCAGGACGGCCTCGCCGTGCGCTTCGCCACCTGGCGCGAACGGGCCCTGCTGCTCGGCGGGACGGCCGTGGGCACGCTCGCCGTCGGCGGCCTGTTCACCGCCGTGCCCGAGCTGTCCTGGAACCCCTGGCCGGACGCGTACATCTTCGTCGGCACGCTCGCCGCGATGGTCGCCCAGGCCCGCGGGCTCGTCGAGTTCTGGTTCGCCTGGCTGCTGGTGGACTTCGTCGGCGTCCCCCTCGCCTTCTCCAGCGGGCTGGCCTTCGGCGGCGTCGTCTACGTCGTCTACCTCGGCCTCGTCCTGTGGGGCCTGCGCGACTGGTGGCTGCGCTCCCGCGCCGCAGCCCGCCGCGCCCCGGCCGCCGAGCCGGCCCTCACCCGGGCCGCCTGACCGGCCGATCCGCACAGCCCGTCCACGACCCCCACGGAGTGACCCATGACCGCCCCGCACGAGGCCCCCAAGGCCACCGGACTCGACCCCGTCGAGCGCGCCATCGCCGACATCGCGGCCGGCCGGCCCGTCGTGGTGGTGGACGACGAGGGCCGGGAGAACGAGGGCGACCTCGTCGTCGCCGCCGAGCTCGCCACCGCCGAGACCGTCGCCTTCATGATGGCCGAGTGCCGCGGCCTGATCTGCATGCCGATGGAGGCCGAGGACGTCGACCGGCTCGACCTCCCGCAGATGGTCGAGAAGAACACCGAGACCATGCGCACCGCCTTCACCGTCACCGTCGACGCGAGCGCCGCGCACGGCGTCGGCACCGGCATCTCGGCCACCGACCGGGCCACCACCATCCGGCTGCTGGCCTCCGCCGACAGCCGCCCCGAGGACTTCGTCCGGCCGGGCCACATCTTCCCGCTGCGCGCCAAGCCCGGCGGCGTCCTGGTCCGCCCCGGCCACACCGAGGCCGGCTGCGACCTCGCCCGGCTGGCCGGGCTGCGGCCCGCCGCCGCCATCGTGGAGATCGCCGGCGAGGACGGCCGGATGCTGCGGCTGCCCGAACTGATCCCGTTCGCGCGGAAGCACGGCCTGGCGATCATCTCCATCGAGGACCTGATCGCGTACCTGAAGTCCGCCGAACCCACCGTCAAGCGGGAGGCCACCACCCGGCTGCCCACCGCCTTCGGCGAGTTCCGGGCGCACGGCTACCGTTCCGTCCGCGACGGCGTCGAGCACATCGCCCTCGTCTCCGGCGACCTCGGCGACGGCGAGGACGTCCTGGTCCGGGTGCACTCCGAGTGCCTCACCGGCGACGTCTTCGGCTCCCTGCGCTGCGACTGCGGCCCCCAGCTGGAAGCCTCGCTGGAGCGGATCGCCACCGAGGGCCGCGGCGTCGTCGTCTACCTGCGCGGCCACGAGGGCCGCGGCATCGGGCTGCTGTCCAAGCTGCGGGCCTACGAGCTCCAGGAGGCCGGCCACGACACGCTGGACGCCAACCTCGAACTCGGTCTCCCCGCCGACGCCCGGGACTACGCGGCCGGCGCGCAGATGCTCACCGACCTGGGCATCCGCTCCATCCGGCTGATGACCAACAACCCCGACAAGACCATCGCCCTCGAACAACACGGCATCAAGATCTCCGGCCGGGAGCCGATGCCCGTGGCGGCGGGCGAGCACAATCTGCGGTACCTGCGCACCAAGCGGGACCGGATGGGGCACGACCTGCCCTGGCTGGACGACCACCAGGTCTCCCCCTGCGACAACCAGTAGCACCGAACCAGTAGCACCACCGGCAACTGCGACAAACCAAGGAGTGACGTGAGCGGCAAGGGCGCCCCCCAGCTGAGTGTGAAGAACTGTCGTGACCTGCGGGTGGCCGTGATCGCCGCCCAGTGGCACGAGAAGGTCATGGACGGTCTGGTCGACGGCGCCCTGCGCGCCCTGCACGACCTCGGCATCGACGAGCCGACGCTGCTGCGCGTCCCCGGCAGCTGGGAGCTGCCCGTCGCCGCCAAGGTGCTCGCCGGCCGCGGCTACGACGCGATCGTCGCCCTCGGCGTCGTCATCCGCGGCGGCACGCCCCACTTCGACTACGTGTGCCAGGGCGTCACCCAGGGCCTCACCCAGGTCTCCACCGACACCGGCGTCCCGGTCGGCTTCGGCGTCCTCACCTGTGACACCGACGAACAGGCCCTGGACCGCGCCGGACTGGAGGGTTCGACCGAGGACAAGGGCCACGAGGCCGTCACCGCGGCCGTCGCCACGGCGGTCACCCTCCGCTCGGTGTCCGAGCCCTGGCACTGAGACCCGGGGCGGACCCCGTAGGGTAGGGACCACCATGGACAGGAAGACGTTCGAGGAGCTCTTCGCCGAGCTCCAGCAGAAGGCCGCCGGCGACCCCGCCACCTCCCGCACCGCGGAACTGGTGGGCAAGGGCGTCCATGCCATCGGCAAGAAGGTCGTCGAAGAGGCGGCCGAGGTCTGGATGGCCGCCGAGTACGAGGGCGCCGAGGCGACCGCCGAGGAGATCTCCCAGCTCCTCTACCACCTCCAGGTGATGATGGTCGCCCGCGGCATCTCGCTCGACGACGTGTACGCCCACCTCTGATCCGCCCCCCGCTTTCCCCCAATCCCCCTGCACTAAGGAACCGCCCTCATGCTGCGCATCGCCGTCCCCAACAAGGGTTCTCTCTCCGAGCCTGCGTCGGAGATGCTCCATGAGGCCGGTTACCGGCAGCGCAAGGACCGCAGGGAACTCGTCCTCGTCGACGCCGCCAACGAGGTCGAGTTCTTCTTCCTCCGCCCCCGCGACATCGCCGTCTACGTGGGCTCCGGCAAGCTCGACATCGGCATCACCGGCCGCGACCTGCTGCTGGACTCCGGCTCCCGGGCCGAGGAGATCATGCAGCTCGGCTTCGCCGGCTCGACGTTCCGCTACGCCACCCGCCCGGGCACGGCGAAGGACGTCTCCGAGTTCGGCGGCATGACCATCGCCACCTCCTTCGCGGGCCTGGTCACCAAGCACCTCGCCGACCACGGCGTCGACGCCGACGTCGTCCACCTGGACGGCGCCGTCGAGACCGCCATCCAGCTGGGCGTCGCCCAGGTCATCGCCGACGTCGTCGAGACCGGCACCACCCTGCGCAACGCCGGGCTGGAGATCATCGGCGAGCCGATCCTGGAGTCGGAGGCCGTCGTCATCCGCCGCGCGGGCGCCCCCGCCGACGACCCCAAGGTCCAGCAGTTCCTCCGCCGGATGCAGGGCGTCCTCGTCGCCCGGCGCTACGTGATGATGGACTACGACATCCGCGTCGAGCACGTCGAGCGCGCCGTCGCGCTCACCCCCGGCCTGGAGTCGCCCACCGTCTCGCCGCTGCACCACGAGGGCTGGGTCGCCGTCCGCTCGATGGTCCCGGCCAAGGACGCGCAGCGCGTCATGGACGAGCTGTACGACCTCGGCGCGCGCGCCATCCTCACCACCGGCATCCACGCCTGCCGCCTCTGACCCCGCGGCCCCCGCGCACCGTCCGACGAAGGAACGCACCGACGTGACCAGCCCCGCAGCGCCCGGAAACGCCCAGACCAGCCTCCCGGCCGTGTTCCGCCCGACCCTCACCCGGGTCGTGCTGCTGGGCGTCGGCGGTGCGCTCGTCGTCGTCATGACGGTGATGTCGTTCCTGCTGGAGTCGTTCACCGCGGGGGACCGGGCCACCTTCATCGGCACCGGGCTGCTGGGCCTGGGCGTCCTCGCCCTGCTCGCCCGCCCCAAGGTCGTCGCCACGCCCGAGGGCGTCACCGTGGTGAACCTCACCACCGTCCGGCGGCTGGCCTGGGCCGAGATCGTCCGGGTCAACCTCCGGCCCGGCGACTCCTGGGTGCACCTCGACCTCGCCGACGGAACGACGCTGCCCGCCATGGGCATTCAGCCCGGCATGGCCAGGGAGCAGGCCATCACCCAGGCCCGTACCCTGAACGCGCTCGTCGCCGAACTCGGCACCGGCCGGGCCACCACCTGAGACCGGTCGCACCACGACCTGAGACCGGTCGGGCCACGCCGTTCCCGGTTCCTTGATTACTCTGGTGTACACGGGCACCCACCTGCCCCGTCCCGCCACCCGGCCGCTCCCGAGCGGCCCGCGGGACACCTGCGAACCGAGGAGTGATCCCCTCCGGGATGGACGGACCGTCCTGTAGTACCTGCGCCGCCCCCCATCGTGAGGCGGCGCCATGAGTATCACCGTCTCGCTGCTGCTCCTGGCGGCGGCCCTGCTCCTGATCCTCGCGAACGGCTTCTTCGTCGCCGCCGAGTTCGGCCTCGTGACCGTCGAGAAGCCGGAGGCCGAGCGGGCCGCGGCGGACGGCGACCCCCGGGCCCGCACCGTCGTCGAGGCCCTGCGCGAACTCTCCTTCCAGCTCTCCGGCACCCAACTGGGCATCACCATCACCTCCCTGGTGGTGGGCATGCTCGCCGAGCCCGCCCTCGGGCGGCTGCTCACCGGGGTCTTCGGCGCGGCCGGGCTGCCGGCCGGCGCCGCGCCCGGCGTGGCGGTGGTGACCGGCATGCTGGTGGCCGCCGCCGTGCAGATGGTCCTCGGCGAGCTGGTGCCCAAGAACTGGGCGGTCTCCCGGCCGCTCCAGGTCGCCCGCTTCGTCGCCCGCCCGCAGAGCGCGTTCTCCCACTTCTTCCGGCCCGTGATCACGTTGCTGAACACGGTCGCCAACCGGATGGTGCGGGCGCTGGGCGTGGAGCCGGCCGAGGAGCTGGCCTCCGCCCGCACGCCCGGCGAGCTCGTCTCGCTCGCCCGGCACTCCGCCCGGGCCGGCGCCCTGGAGCAGGACACCGCCGACCTCTTCGTGCGGACCCTCTCCCTGGGCGAGCTGACCGCCCAGCACGTCATGACGCCCCGGGTGAAGGTCAGCGCCCTCCAGGCGGGCGCCACCGCAGAGGACGTCCTCAACCTGACCCGGGCCACCGGCCTGTCCCGCTTCCCCGTCTACCGGGAGCGGCTGGACGAGGTCGTCGGCGTGGTCCACCTCAAGGACGCGCTGGCCGTCCCCGCCGAGGAGCGGCTGCGCACGCCCCTCACCCGGATCGCCGTCGCCCCGCTGCTCGTCCCGCAGAGCCTGCCGGTGCAGCCGCTGCTGGAGCGGCTGCGCAGCGAGCAGCCGATGGCCGTCGTCGTCGACGAGTACGGCGGGACGGCCGGTGTCGTCACCCTGGAGGACATCGTCGAGGAGCTCGTCGGCGAGGTCCGCGACGAGCACGACCACGCCGACGCCGCCCGGCCCGACCTGGCCCCTGTCCCCTGTGAGGACGGGCGCCCGGCGTGGGACGCGGAGGGGAGCTGCCGCGTGGACGCCCTGCACCGGATCGGGCTCGACGCGCCGGAGGGTCCGTACGAGACCGTCGCCGGGCTCGTCGCCGATCTGCTCGGCCGCATTCCAGTTCCCGGGGACACGGCCGAACTGCCCGACGGCTGGCGGCTGTCGGTGCGGCGGGTGGGGCATCACCGGGCGGAGCGGGTGCGTTTCGTCCGTGCGGCGATGGTGGGGGGAGAGGTGCGATGAGTGTGCTGCAACTCCTCTTCGCCCTGGTGCTGGTGCTGGCCAACGGGTTCTTCGTGGGCGCCGAGTTCGCCCTCGTCTCGGTGCGCCGCAGCCAGATCGAACCGCGGGCCGCGGAAGGGTCCAAGCAGGCCCGGACCGTGCTGACCGGACTGGAGAACCTGCCGCAGATGATGGCGGCGGCCCAGTTCGGCATCACCGTCTGCTCGCTGACGCTCGGCGCGGTCGCCGAGCCGACGGTGGCGCAGCTGCTGGAGCCGGTGTTCCACGCGGTGGGCCTGCCCGGTGGGCTGATCCATCCGCTCGGGTACGTCATCGCGCTGGCCCTGGTGGTCTTCCTGCACCTCGTCATCGGCGAGATGGTGCCGAAGAACCTCGCCATGTCCGCTCCCGACCGGGCGGCCCTCTGGCTGGGCCCCGGCCTGGTCGCCTTCGCCCGGCTCTGCCGGCCGGTCACCCGGCTGCTCGGCGCCTGCGCGCACGGGGTGCTGCGGCTGTTCCGGGTCGAACCCAAGGATGAGGTGGAGGCCGTCTTCACCAGTGAGCAGCTGACTCATCTGGTGGAGGACTCGCGGCAGGCCGGGCTGCTCGATTCCGTCGAGCAGGAGCGGCTGGAGGACGCTCTGGAGCTGGGGAGCCGGCCGGTTACCGATGTGTTGTTGGATCCGGGTGGTCTGGTGACCGTGGCGCCGTCCGTCACTCCTCGGGAGATCGAGGAGCTGACCGTTCGGACCGGGTACTCGCGGTTTCCGGTGCGTTCCTCCGGTAGCGCCTTCATGGGGTACATCCATGTGAAGGACGTGCTGGATCTGGAGGAACGGGACCGGCCCGTGCCGCAGCATGTGTGGCGGCGGGTGGAGACGTTGCGGGCCGAGCTGCCGCTCGATGACGCGCTGACGGTGATGCGGCGGGCTGCTGCTCATCTGGCTGCTGTCGCCGATGCTTCTGGGAAGGTGCTTGGGTTGGTGGCGTTGGAGGACGTGTTGGAGATGTTGGTGGGGGAGGTGCGGGATCCTGCACATCGGGTTCGCGGGCCTGTGACGCTGGCCGCTGCGCGGGTGCCCTTGGAGCGGGAGGCCGTGTCGGGGTGAGTTCGCCCCAGTCCCGCCCCTTCGCCGCTCGTCCTCAAACGCCGGACGGGCTGAGATAACCCGCCCCGGGGGTGCGGGGGCTTGCCCCCGCAGGAAACGGTGAAAGGGCGGGGCCGGGGCTACTTCTCCGGGCCCCGGCCCGAGAGCACCTCGCCGTATGCCTGCATCAGGTCCGGCAGCCGCAAAGTGGCGAGGTCGTCGCGGGAGAGGGAACCGCCGTAGCCGGACAGCCGTAGGTCCCGATACGCGCAGCTCTTCTCGTACAGGGTGCGGAGGAACCGGCCGTTGCCCAGCTCGTCGATCCAGCCCTGCGACACGACATGGGTGCTGATCGAACGCAGTTCGTCCAGTGCCTCCTCGTCCCACGCGTCCCCGTTCTCCCCGGCCAGCACCTCGCCGATCGCGGTGAGTTCGGCGGGGCGGTAGCTGGGGAAGTCGACGCGGGTGGTGAAGCGGGAGCCGAGGCCGGGGTTGGCGGCGAGGAGGCGGTCCATGCCCTCGGGGTAGCCGGCCAGGATGACGACGAGGCGGTCGCGGTTGTCCTCGGCGCGCTTGAGGAGCACTTGGAGGGCCTCGTCGCCGTAGGCGTCGCCCTTGCTGTAGCCGGAGTTGGAGAGGCTGTACGCCTCGTCGACGAAGAGGACGCCGCCGAGCGCGGAGTCGATCAGCTCGTTGGCCTTGACCGCCGTCTGGCCGAGGAACTCGCCGACCAGGTCGGCCCGCTGGGCCTCGACCAGGTGGTCGCCGCCGAGCAGCCCGAGGGCGTAGAAGACCCGGCCGAGGATCCGGGCCACCGTGGTCTTGCCGGTGCCGGAGGGGCCGGAGAAGACGAAGTGCCGCTTGGGGGGCTGGACGGGGAGGCCCTGGCCGGCCCGGAGGCGAGCCATGTGCAGTTGCGCGGACAGCGCCCTGACCTGCCGTTTGACCGGCTCCAGGCCCACCATGCGCTCCAGTTCGGCGAGCGCCTTGGCGAGCAGGACGGGGTCGGACGGGCCGGGCACGGGCGGGGCGGAGGGCTGCGGGGGGACCCGGGCCACCTCCCGTACCCCGCCGACGGGAGCGGGCGCCGGGGCCGTGCCGGTGAGGACGTCGCCGGCCCGCGCCTCCGGATCGCCGGCGGTGTCCGCGGCGTCCGGCGGGTCCTGGCCGGGGCCGCCGTAGGGGAGCGGCGGGGACAGGTCCGCGTGCTCGTCGAACCCGTCGCCCGCCGAGATGGCGGTCAGCCGGGCGGAGGTGTCCATGAAGGTCGGGTCCACCCGGTGCACGGCGCGGTAGAGGGGGAGCGCCGCCGCGCTGCGGCCGGTGCCCTCGTGGGCGCGGGCGAGCCAGTAGCGGAGCTCCTTGCGCTGCGGCTGCTCGCTGCGGCAGCGCATCAGCGCCGTGGAGAGCAGCGGCTCCGCCTGGCCGTACATCTCCAGGCGCACCCGGGCCATGCCGCCGAACAGCCCGGCCTCGATGCCGAGCAGGGAGTCGTCGAGTAAGGGTTCGGTGTGCCGGACGAGCTGTTCCCAGTCCTTGACGAGGTAGGCGCGGCAGGCGTGCAGGAAGCGGACCTGCGGGTCGGTGTCGACGGGCGGGCACTCGGCGAGCGCCCGGTCCAGCTCGGGGACGTGCCGGCCGTCCAGCCAGTGGGAGGCGTGGGCGAGCAGCAGGTCGCGGCCGGTCTCCAGGACGGGCTGGACCCACCAGCCCAGCCAGTACCAGGAGTTCAGGGGGCGGCGGTGGCGGGCGCGCTGTTGGCCGAACCGGTCGCGGTGGCGGTACATGCGCAGCAGCGCGGTGGAGGTCTCGGCCCGCAGGGCGTGCAGGCCCAGCCAGGCGTCCGCCATCCCGGGGTCGACGCGCACCGCCGTCCGGAACTCCTCCTCCGCCTGGGCGTAGGCGCCCATCGTGCAGGCGTCCACACCGCGCAGCCAGGCGAGATCTGCCGGGGCGGGCGGGCCCTGTGTGCCGAAGTCCATCGCATCCCCCACAAACCCTGCCCCCGTGCCGCGCCGCCGGGCGGGTGCCCGGCCGCGTCGTTCGAACCATTGTTCTGTGGGCGGGAGTTGACCAGTGTTGCCGGCGCCCGCCGACGACGGGTGCGCCGCTTGGCATCGTACCTGCGCGATCGGCGTCGCCCGTAGGGTGCGGAGGTTTCCTTCGTGGTCGCCGGGAGCGGTTCCGGAGCATTCGTGAGGCGCCACGGCAGGTTGTTACCGTGGGTGATGGTCTCTCGGCCGAGTGGTGGGGCAAATGGGGCGAAACGACGCCCTGTGGGGAGTACGAAGCCCCCGGTCACGGGGGAACAACCGGGGGCTTCGCGTCCGTCGGCGACCCTTCCCGGGTCGCTCCTTCAGAACGTAAGTCCTGTAAGGGCCCGGGGTCAAGCCGAGTTGGGGTGGTCCGCGGGTGCCGGACGTGCGGGGGCGGCGGGTCCTGGGACGCGGTGACTACGCAGCGTAGGGAAGGGCGGGGTTCAGTCGGTCCCGTGAGGTCCCGGCAGCACCTCGTACCCCAAGGAACTCTGACGCACCAGGAGTTCGGCATAGGGGCGCGTGGGGTCCGCCGCGAAATGCGCGCGCTCCGCCCGCATCCATCCGGCCCAGAATTCCGCCTGCTCCTCCCCGTCGCGGAGTTGACCCCTGCCCCAGGAGTCACTGCGGCCCAGATCCATCCAGAGCAGGCACGCGAGGTGGGGGCGCAGGGCGCGGCGCCCCGCGCCCACCCCCTCCAGCAGGACCACCGGCGCGGCCGGGAGTTCGCGTTCCGGTCCCGTGAAGCGGCGCGCCGTCCAGTCGTAGGCCCGGTAGCGGGCGGTCCTGCCCTGGGACAGCGGGGTGAGGATCCCGGCGCGGAGCCGGTCCGTCCATGCGAACAGCTCGTCGTGCGTCGCGAGGTCGTCCAGGTGCAGGACCGGCGTACCGCCGCCCAGCGCCTCGGCGAGCCGCGCCGTGAACGTGGTCTTCCCCGAGCCCGCGTGGCCGTCGACGGCGACCAGCCGGACCGGGCCGAGGGACGGCGGGCGGGCGCGCAGCCGGCGGGCGAGGGCGGTGAGGGGGGAGGGGGAGGCGGGGGAGGGGGCGTGCACGGGGTCACCTTAGGCCGCGGGGCGCGGGCGGGCTCCACCAGCCTGGCGCGCCGTACGCCACGTCACTGGCTCCCGGCCGTCCGGCCCGGGATAGTGGGCCCGTCCGGACCGCGCGGTTCGACCGGACCGCGTGGCGGGCCCCCTACGGTCACTGCACAGCCGAACCGGGAGACCACGCCATGGCCAGCAGACCCACGTCCTCCTCGTCACCCCGCCCGCCCCGCCGTTCCGTCCTGGCCGCCGCCCTCGCCGTCACGGCGGCCGCGTCGCTCTCCCGGGCCGGCACCGCCCTGGCCGCCGTCCCCGAGGGCGGCGCCCGGCGGACCTCCGGGACCGTCGACCACCACTCCTGGACCACCCTCGCCGACTGGCGCGCCGGCACCCGCGCGGGAACGGCGGTCCGCGACGGGCGCCGGCCGGGCGTGGTACTCGACCGGCCGGCGGGCACCCTGGAGTACACCGACCCGCACACCGGGACCACCGCCCGCTGGGAGTACGCCACCTGGACCTCCCCGGTCCGTACCCTGCCCGCCCCGGCGACCGAGATCATCGTCTCCTGGAACGCCCACACCCCGCCCGGCACCTGGATCCAGGCCGAGGTGCGCGCCGCCTACGCCGACCGCAAGCACACCCCCTGGTACGTCATGGGCCGCTGGACCTCCGGGGACGCGGCCGGCGACATCCGGCGCACCTCGGTCGACGGGCAGAAGGACGGCCGGAGCGAGGTCTCCACCGACACCCTCGCCGTCGTCCCGGCGGGCGGCGCGCGGTTCGTCTCGTACACCCTGCGGCTGACGCTCTGCCGGCGGCCGGGCAGCGGGCGCACCCCGGCGGTGTGGCGGGTGGGGGCGATGGGGTCCGACATCCCGGACCGGTTCACCGTGCCCGCCTCGAAGCCGGGGGAGGGGGCGGGGCACCGGCTGAGCGTCCCGCGCTACTCGCAGGAGATCCACAAGGGGCAGTACCCGGAGTACGACAACGGCGGCGAGGCGTGGTGCAGTCCGACCTCCTCGCAGATGGCGGTGGAGTACTGGGGGCGCCGGCCGTCCGCCGCAGACCTGGCCTGGGTGGATCCGTCCTACGCCGACCCGCAGGTCTGCCACGCCGCCCGGTTCACCTACGACTACCAGTACAAGGGGTGCGGCAACTGGCCGTTCAACGCGGCCTACGCGGCGACCTACCGGGACCTGCAGAGCACGGTCACCCGGCTGCGGTCGCTGAACGACGCCGAGCGGCTGGTCCGGGCCGGCGTCCCCGTCATCACCTCGCAGTCCTTCCTCGCCGCCGAGCTGGACGGGGCCGGGTACGGCACGGCCGGGCACCTGATGTGCGTCACCGGCTTCACCAAGGGCGGGGACGTGGTCGTCCACGATCCGGCGGCGCCCTCGGACGCCGCCGTGCAACGGGTGTACAAGAGGCGCCAGTTCGAGAACGTCTGGCTGCGGACCAAGCGGCACGACGCGCAGGGGCGGGTCAAGAGCGGCTCGGGTGGCGTGTGTTACCTCTACTTCCCGCTGGAGGTGTCCGCTGCTCGGCGACGTGCGCTGCGGCAAGTGGGGGTGGAGTGAGAGAAGTTGATGAAGTCGATATCCGGGAGCCCGGTCCCCTCGCACGATTGTGTGTATAAGCTGTGGCCGCACCGAGGCCAGGGCCGATCGTCTCCGGTCGCGGTGGTTCCGTCGGGCGTGCGCCCACCCGTGTGCCCGGGACGGGGTGTTCGCCCGTCCCGCCGCCCGACGGCCGTCGATCCGGTTCCGGTGTGCACCTTTCCCGCTCGCGCGGCCCGCCGTGGCGTTTGTCATGGCAATGCCATTGATCGTCCGCGGGCGCTGCGCCACCGCACGTGAACCGTTCGGCAGACGACCGCGAGGCAGGGAGGGGCGCCCGGATGCAGCGCCGCAGATTCGGCCGGTCCGCGCGGCGGGCGGGGCCGGCCGACCCCGCGGAGGCGGAGCTCGACGCACACCCCGCGCGTGACGACCGCCCGCTGCGCGCCGCCGTGGACGACGCCGCCATGGGCCGCTGGGAAGGCCCCCGCGACCTGCTCGCGGCCACCGGCCACGACTGGGACCGGCGGATCTTCCGGCTCCAGGTCCTCGCCCGGGCCGGGGTGAACCTCCGCTTCGCCGAGACCTGGAGCCGGGCCGAACCCGGCTCCCCGGACGCCCTCGCCGTACTGGCCCATGTCCAGGCCCTGCGCTCGCTGGTCGCCGGCCGGGACGCGGGCCGGGAGCTGATGGAACAGGCCTGGGAGACCTGCGTGGCCACCGCCGAGGCGGCCCCGGCGGACCCCTCGCCGTGGGTGGTCCTGCTGGCCCTGGTACGCGTCCACGCCCCCGACCGGGAGCTGCTGGGGCGGATCTGGACCGAGGCGACGGCCCGGGACCCGTACAACCGGGAGGCGCACCACGAGGTGCTCACCTTCCTGTTCGACCGGAACCACGGATCCGGCGGCGAGATGTTCCACTGGGCCCTGGAACAGGCCCAGACCGCCCCCGCGGGACTGCCGCTGGCCGTCCTCCCCCTGGTCGCCCTCGCCGAGTCCTACCGGCAGCGCAGGGCGGAGTCCGGCGGGGCGTACGGGCTGACGGTGCACCCCTGGAACGACTGTCCGCACATCGACCGGGTCCTCGACGGCTGGTGGCGGCACCGGTCGCCCCGGCCGCACGCCAACTTCGCGGACGACGCCAACTACCTCGCGCACGCCCTCGGCTTCGCCGGCCGGCACGCCGAGGCGCACGAGGTGTTCGCCGCGATCGGTCCGTACGCCTGCGACGCGCCCTGGTCGTACTGCGGGGAACCGCGTGAGCTGTTCCTGCGGTACCGGGCCTGGGCGGCCCGGGCCGCGGCGGGCCGGCCGCCGCGGCCCGGCTGAGCCCCCCAAAACCCCCTCAGCACGACCAGCACGACCCGTACGACCGGCGCGACCCGTACGACCCGTACGACACGCAAGACCCGCACGACCCGCACGACCGCACCACGGTTTCCCCCACCGCCGCTCCGGCCCATCGAACCGAGGAAGAGGTTTCCGTGCCACTCGAAGTCCCCGGCGTCTCAGGCGTCTCCGGCGCCTCCGGCGCTTCCGGTGTTTCCGACGAAGAGCGCCTCGCCCAGCTCGGCTACCGCCAGACCCTCGCCCGCAGCATGAGCGGGTTCGCCAACTTCGCCGTCTCGTTCACCATCATCTCCGTGCTGTCCGGCTGCATGACCATGTACGGCTACGGGATGACGACCGGCGGCCCCGCCATGATCACTTGGGGCTGGGTCGGGGTCGGCCTGATGACCCTGATCGTCGGGCTGGCCATGGCCGAGGTGTGCTCCTCGTACCCGACCAGCGCGGGGCTGTACTTCTGGGCCCACCGGATGGCCCCGGAGCGCAGCCGGGCGGCGTGGGCGTGGTTCACCGGCTGGTTCAACGTCCTCGGCCAGATCGCGGTGACCGCGGGCGTCGACTTCGGCGCGGCCTCCTTCCTCAACGCCTACCTCGACCTCCAGTTCGACTTCGCGGCGACCCCCGGCCACACCATCACCCTCTTCGGGATCATCCTGCTGCTGCACGCCGTCCTGAACACCTTCGGCGTCCGCATCGTCGCCGTGCTCAACAGCGTCAGCGTGTGGTGGCACGTCGTCGGCGTGCTCGTCATCGTCGGCGCGCTGGCGTTCGTCCCGGACCACCACCAGTCGTCGTCCGTCGTCTTCGGCGAGTTCGTCAACCGCACCGGCTGGGACTCGGGCTTCTACGTGGGGCTGCTGTCGCTGCTGATGGCCCAGTACACCTTCACCGGCTACGACGCCTCCGCCCACATGACCGAGGAGACCAACGACGCGTCGACCGCCGGCCCGCGCGGCATCGTCCGCTCCATCTGGCTCTCCTGGATCGCCGGGTTCGTGCTGCTCGTCGGCATGACGTTCGCCATCCAGAGCTACGACGGCTCGCTGGACTCGACGACCGGGGTGCCGCCGGCCCAGATCCTGATGGACGCGCTCGGCGCGAGCGGCGGCAAGGCGCTGCTGCTGGTCATCATCGCCGCCCAGCTGTTCTGCGGGATGGCCTCCGTCACCGCCAACTCCCGGATGATCTACGCCTTCTCGCGCGACGGCGCGCTGCCCTTCTCCCGCGTCTGGCACCGCATCAACCCGTCGACCCGGACGCCCACCAACGCGGTGTGGCTCGCGGCCGGGGGAGCGTTCGTCCTCGGTCTGCCGTACCTGATCAACGAGACCGCCTACGCGGCCGTGACCAGCATCGCCACCATCGGGCTGTACATCGCCTACGTCATCCCGACCTTCCTGCGGCTGCGCCTCGGCGACCGCTTCGAGCGCGGTCCCTGGCACCTGGGCCGCTGGTCGCGGCCGATCGGGGTGGTGGCCGTCGGGTGGGTGGCGCTGATCACCGTGCTCTTCGTGCTGCCGCAGGTGCACCCGGTGACGCTGGAGACCTTCAACTACGCTCCCATCGCGGTGGTCGCGGTGCTCGGCTTCGCCGGAGTCTGGTGGCTGGTCTCGGCGCGCCGGTGGTTCCTCGACCCGCACCACCCGAAGAACGCCGTACCGCAGGCCGCGCCGCTGACGGGACCGGGCGCGCTGCGCCCGTAACCTCCGCACACGCGCACCGGCTTCCGGCCGGGCAAACCTCTCGTTGGCACCAGACGTACGACAGGGGCCGCACCCCCGGCGTCCGACGCCCGGGGCGGTCCCTGTCGCACGTCCGCGCGCCCTCCCGAACCGGGACGCGCCCCTTGCGCGGGGAGCGGCGGTCCATGATCATTTGCTGTAGTCGGCAATGATGTGATCAATAATGCGAGACCTGGTCCCGATCCGTACGAGCCGGGGCGGAGGGGGTGGACACACCGGCGGCACCCATGACGGCAGACAGAGACGCATCTCACGCGAACGAGTGGTTTTGAACCGCGACGAACCGCAGACCTGCTGGAGTCGAAGGGGGAGCGGCGAGCACATGCGGACCGTGCTTTTCCGCTTGCTTCTACCATTCGAACGAACGATCAGTAGCCTCTGCTCAGACCCCTCAACACCCCTGCGATGAGCTGGAGAGACAGAGTGATGGAGCGTCCTTGCCGGGCCCCTTCGGGCATCGACCTGTCCGTGCCGAGCGTGTCCCGCATCTACGACTACTACCTGGGCGGCTCGCACAACTTCGAGGTCGACCGGGAGGCCGGGCGACGCGCCATCGAGGCGTTCCCGCACATGCCGAAGATCATGCAGGCCAACCGCGCGTTCATGCGGCGCGCCGTGCGCCACGCGATCGAGCGGGGCGTCACCCAGTTCCTGGACATCGGCTCCGGCATCCCCACCGTCGGCAGCGTCCACGAGACCGCCCGGGCCGCGGACCCCGAGTCCCGCGTCGTCTACGTGGACCACGACCCCGTCGCCGTCGCGCACAGCCGCACCGTGCTCCAGGGGAACGCCCGGGCCGGGGTCCTCGCGGCCGACCTCCGCTCGCCCGAGGCCATCCTGCGCAGCCCCGAGGTCACCCGCCTGCTCGACCTGGACCGGCCGGTCGCCCTGCTCCTCGTCGCCGTGCTGCACTTCGTACCGGACGAGGACGACCCCTGGGCGGCGGTGGCCCGGCTGCGCGACGCGCTCGCGCCGGGCAGCCTGCTCGTCCTGACCCACGCCGCGACCGAGGGCGGGCCGATGAAACCCGAGGAGGGCGAGAAGGTGGAGAACGTCTACCGCACCATCGGCTCACCGCTGTGCACCCGTTCGCGCCGCGACGTGGCCCGGTTCTTCGACGGCTTCAGCCTCGTCGAGCCCGGGCTGGTGCCCATGCCCACCTGGCGCCCCGACCCCCGGGAGGACCCGGACGGCGAGGCGGAGGCGCGGGGCGCCGGGGAGACCGAGCCCGCCGCCGACCCCGTCTTCACGGCGGGGTTCGCCGGAGTGGCCGGCGTGGGGCGCAAGCCGTGACCGGCGCCCCGAACGGCCGCACCCTGCACGGTCAGCCGCAGGCCGCCGCCGGCGCGCGCACCGCCGAACCGTTCCCGTACCCCCTCCCGTACGCCCCCGACGACAGCGCCGTGCAGGACGAGCGGCTGCGGCGGTTCGCCGCGCTGTGGAGCCGGGCCGTCCACCCGGCCGCGTCCACCCCGCTGTCCCGCGGCGAGTTCGAGCGCTTCCTGGTCCCGCTGGCCGCCCGGCTCCGCGACGCGCTGCACGCCCGCGCCTTCGACCCGGCCCCCGGTACCGAGGTCGGCGCCGCCCTGGTCCGCGGCCACTGCACCGACCCCGCCACCCTCCCGCTGATCCTCGGCGCCGTCGACGCCTACCTGCTGCTCTACTGCCCGCCGGACGACGCCGTCCCCGCCGACGAGTGCCGCGCCCGCTGCACCCGGCTCCAGCACGCCCTCGCCGCCGGCTTCGCCGCCGAGCTCCGCGAACGCGCCCTCGCCGAGCAGGAGGCCATCTCCCGCGCCGCCCTCGCCGCCCGCGCCGAGACCGAGCAGGCCCTGCACACCAGCGAGGAGCGGTTCCGCGCGGTCTTCGAGGGCGCGGCCATCGGGGTCGGCATCGCCGACGTCGACGGGCACATCACCGACGTCAACGAGGCGCTCTGCCGGATGTTCGGCAGCCTCGACCGCCCGGTGGCCGGCCGCAACGTCGGCGAACTCGTCCACCCCGACGACTCGCCCGAGGTCTGGGGCCTCTACGCCGAGCTGGTCCGCGGCGACCGCGACCACTACCGCGTCGAGAAGCCGTACTACCGCGGCGACGGCAGCGTCCTCTGGACCGATCTGACGGTCTCCCTGCTGCGCGACGCCGCCGGCCGCCCCCAGTACCAGCTGGCGCTGATGGAGGACATCACCGAGCGCCGCGAGCTGCACGAGCGGCTCCGCCACCAGGCCACCCACGACGACCTCACCGGCCTGCCCAACCGCACCCTCTTCTTCGAGCGCCTCGACCGCACCCTGGCACCCGGCGGACCCCTGGGCCCCGACAGCCACTTCGGCCTCTGCTACCTCGACATCGACGGCTTCAAGGCCGTCAACGACAGCCTCGGCCACGCCGTCGGCGACCAGCTCCTCGTCGCCGTCGCCGAGCGGCTGCGCGCCTGCGCCTCCGGCCCGGACGAGCTCGTGGCCCGGCTCGGCGGCGACGAGTTCGTGGCCCTCACCACCGGACCCACCGCCCAGCGCGACGTCACCGCCCTCGCCCGGCGGATGCTCACCGCCCTCACCGACCCCGTCCACCTCGACGGCCGCCACCTGTCCGTCCGCGCCAGCATCGGCATCGTCAACGGCCGCCCCGGGGAGGCCGACGCCGCCGAGGTGCTGCGCAGCGCCGACATCACCATGTACCGGGCCAAGGCCGCCGGCGGCAACCGCTACGAGCTCGCCGACGCCGACTGCGACGCCCGCGCCATCGCCCGGCACGACCTCACCAACTGCCTGCCCGGCGCCCTGGAGAACGGCGAGTTCTTCATCGAGTACCAGCCGCTGGTCCGGCTCGCCGACGGCACCGTGCGCGGGGCCGAGGCGCTGGTCCGCTGGCTGCACCCGGTCCACGGGGTGCTCGGGCCCGACCAGTTCATCCCGCTCGCCGAGAGCACCGGGCTGATCGTCCCGCTCGGCCGCTGGGTCCTGGAGGAGGCGGCCCGGCAGGCCCGCGCCTGGCGCAGCGACGGCCGCTGCCGGGTGCCGCTGCGCGTCAACGTCAACCTCTCGCCGTCGCAGCTGCGCTACCCCGCGCTCGTCGCCGAGACCATCGCCGTCCTCGACAACGCCGGTCTCGACCCGTCGGCGCTCTGCCTGGAGGTCACCGAGAACGCCCTGATCGGCGCCGACGAGGAGCAGCTCCGGCCGCTGCGGCAACTCGCCGACCTGGGCGTCGACATCGCCCTCGACGACTTCGGCACCGGCTACTCCAACCTCTCCTACCTGCGCCGGCTGCCGGTCAGCACGCTCAAGCTCGACCGCTCCTTCACCCGCGGCATGCAGTGCACGCCCGCCGACCCCGTCGACGTGAAGATCGTCGAGGGCATCGTCTCGCTCGCCCACACCCTGGATTTGTCGGTGACGGTGGAGGGCGTGGAGACCGGGACGCAGGCGGACCACCTGCGGATACTGGGCTGCGAGACGGCGCAGGGGTGGTACTACGCCCGGCCGGGGCCGCCGGAGCGGCTGCACACGCTGTCGCTGGCGGACGCGGCGTCCTGATCCGGCGGTTCGGCATCCGGCGGTTCGGTATCCGGCGGTTCGGCATCCCGCGGTTCGGCTTCAGCGCGATCCGGTGCGGCCGGTCAGCCCGTCCCCGTCTCCGGGGCCGCCTCCGTCCCCGTCTCCGGGCCCGCCCCCGTCCCCGGACCCCCGCCCCGGGCGCCGTCCGCGGCCGGGGCGAGCAGCCGCGCCTCCGCGTCCGTCAGCAGCCGCGAGCGGATCAGGAAGCGGACGCCCTCCGGGGCCTCCAGCGAGAAGCCGCTGCCGCGTCCCGGCACCACGTCGACGGTGAGGTGGGTGTGCCGCCAGCGCTCGAACTGGTCCGCCGCCATCCAGAAGCCGACCGGCTCGGCCACCCCCTCGACGGCCAGTTCGGCGAGGAGCACGTCGCTGCCGCCGGTGCGGAACTCGCCCCTCGGGTAGCACATCGGCGAACTGCCGTCGCAGCAGCCGCCGGACTGGTGGAACATCAGCGGCCCGTGCTTCCGGCGCAGGCTCCGGAGCAGCCGGGCCGCCGCCGGGGCGAGGGCGACGCGCTCGGGGGCGGCCGGTTGCGATCGGATCGGGGTCACGGGTGCCCTCCTCGGATGTCGGTGCCGGCAGGGGCCTCAGCCTGCCCCGCCGCGCCGCTGACCGCCAGAGGCCCGACGGCCGCACCCGGACGGTCTCGCGGCCCACGCGGCACAGCGGTTCCTCCCGCCGCAAGTACGCCGAACACGACGGGAACCCGCCGGATCCGGACAGCTCCGCCGCTCCGCCGTCAAGGACCCGCACGGTTCGCTCGAATGGACCCGGAGGACCCCCTCCGTTCACCCATCGTTTCCCTGATGTTCTGCGCCCGGCGCGGTCCACGATCGCCGTGGACTGCGACCGCCGCAGCCGCAGAGGGAGGAAGAAGCCGTGGAATCCGTGCGTGACCTCGCCGCCCACCTGGGTCTGGACCTGCTCGCGGTGTGCCTGCTGACCTTCGCGATCTACCATCCGCGACACCGGCGGCGGGACCTGGTCCCCGCCTACCTCGCCCTGAACGTCGCCCTGTTCTCCGTCGTGGCGGCGCTCGCCGAGGTGGGCGCCAAGGGCGGGACCGCGCTCGGCTTCGGCCTCTTCGGCGTGCTCTCCATCATCCGGCTGCGCTCCGACGCGGTGCAGCACGAAGAGGTCGCCTACTACTTCAGCACCCTCGTCCTCGGCCTGCTCTGCGGCCTGCCGCACCTCGGCCTCGGGTACGCCGCCACGCTGAGCGCCGTCCTGCTGCTGGTCGTGTACGTCGCCGACCACCCGCGGCTGCTCACCCGCTCCCGCCGCAGCGTCGTCACCCTCGACGTCGTCCTCACCGACCCCGCCGCGCTCCGCGCCGAACTCGCCCACCGCCTCGGCGAACCGCTGCACTGGACCGTCACCGAGATCGACTACGTCCGCGACCTCATGGTCGTCGACGTCCGCTACCGCGAGTTCCGGCCCGGCACCGCCCACCAGGCCCCCGCCGCCCGCCCGTCGGTGCGCGAGACGCCCACCTGGGAGGCCGCGTGAGCACCGCGGCCCCGGCCGCCGTCGTCCCCGGCCCGCGGACGCCGCACCCCCTGGAACGCGCCGTCGGAGCCGCCGGGACCATCGCCCTCGCCGAGGTCAACGCCCGCTCCGGCCTGCTCACCCGCTTCGACCGCAGCTACCTGGTGCCCGTCCGCGTCTTCGGCGACCTCGTCGCCTCCCTCACCGCCCCGCACCGTCCCGGCGGCGCCTACCGGGTCCTCGCCATCGACGGCAGGCGGGCCTTCCACTACCACTCCGTCTACTACGACACCCCCGGCCTGCGCTCCTTCCACGAGCACCGGCAGGGCCGCAGACAGCGCTTCAAGATCCGCGAGCGGGTCTACCGGGACAGCGGGGAGCGGCAGTTCGAGGTCAAGCTCAAGGGCGGCCGGGGCGACACCGTCAAGCACCGGCTGCCGCTCACCGGCGACGCCACCCCGCTCGACCCGGCGTACCGCGCCTGGCTGGACGCCACCCTGCGCACCGCCTACGGCATCACCGCCCCGGCCGAGCTCACGCCCTCCGTCACCACCGACTACCTGCGCGCCACCCTGGTCGCGGACGGCGAACGCGTCACCTGCGACGCCGGCCTCGTCTGCGCCGACCGGCGGACGGGCGCGACGGTGCGGTGCGCCCCCGGCCTCGTCCTCGTCGAGACCAAGGGCACCGGCGGACTGACCGACGCGGACCGGCTGCTGCACGCCCACGGTGTCCGGCCCGCGGTCTTCACCAAGTACTGCGGCGCACTCGCCGCGCTGCACCCCGCCCTGCCCGGCAACCGCTGGCGCCGCGCCGCAGCGCTCGCCTTCGCCCTGCCGGCCGGCGGGGTGATCGAGGTGTCCGACGGTGGTAGGAAGGCCCCATGACGGCAGACGACCGCACGACCACCGCGTCCGGTGAACGCCCGCCCGGTGAACGCCCGCCCGGTGCCGACGTGATGCCCGGCACCGACGTGATGCCCGGCACCGAGGAGATGCCCGGCACCGAGGAGATGCTGCGCGCCAACGAGCGGAACTGGGACGCCCGCACCCCCGTCCACGTCGCCAGCGACTTCTACGGACTGGACGGCTCCCGGACCGCCGAGGACTGGTTCGCCCCCTTCGAGTGGACCGACCTCGGCGACCTCGCCGGCCGCGACGTCCTCCACCTCCAGTGCCACCTCGGCACCGAGACCCACGCCTTCGCCGACCGGGGCGCGCGCACCGTCGGCCTGGACTTCTCCTCGGCCGCCGTGGAGGAGGCCCGCCGGCTCGCGGCCGGGAGCGGCCGGGACGTCGAGTACGTCCGGGCCGACGTCCACCGGGCCGTCGAGGCGCTCGGCGGGCGGCGGTTCGACGTCGTCTACACCGGGAAGGGGGCGCTCTGCTACCTGCCCGACCTGGCGGCCTGGGCGGACGTGGTCGCCCGGCTGCTCCGGCCGGGCGGCGTCCTGTACCTGGTGGAGTTCCACCCGCTGCTCAACGCCCTGGGCCCGGTCCCGGCGCCCGGCGAGGAGGCGCTGCTGCTGCGCCACGACTACCTGGAGGGCCGGGGCCCGATCCGCGGCGACAACCCCCGGACGTACACGGACGGCCCGCCGCTCCGGGAGGCCGTGACCAGCTACGAGTGGCGGCACGGGCTCGGGGAGACGGTCGGGGCCGTCCTCGGGGCCGGACTGGAGCTCGAAGTGCTGCGCGAGACCGAGCTGTTGCCCTGGCCGCGAGTGCCCGGGATGGTGCGGGACCCGGGCGGCTGGTGGCGGCTGCCGGACTCCGGGCCACGGGTGCCGCACCTGTTCGCGCTGCGGGCGCGGCGGGGTGGGGCGTGACGGGGGGGGTGCGCCGTGGGGCGTGACGCGGGGCGGGCCGTGGGGCGTGACGCTGGGCGTGACGCGGGGCCTCCGTCAGGACTCGCCGGAGTCCGCGCCCTCGCCCTCGTCCGCGTCCGCGTGCTCCGGTGACTCCGCCGGCTCGGCCGACTGCTGGGCCGGGACCGGGGCCGGGGTGGCGGGTGCGCCGGTCGTCCCGGTGAGGTAGGCGGACACGACGATGTTGGCGGTGTACTCGTGCCGTTCGCGGTCGTACTCGCCGCCGCAGGTGACGAGACGCAGCTCGGCGCGCTTCGGGTCCTTGGGGCCGTACGCCTTGTCGGCGTCGAAGTGGTCCCGGGGGACGACGGCGACGTCCTCGACGGTGAACTCGGCGGTGCTGCCGTCCTTGCGGACGACGTTCACCTTCAGGCCCGGCTTCACGGTGCTCAGTTCGTAGAAGACGCCCCGCGAGGTCTTGGTGTCGACGTGTCCGACGAGCACCGCGGCCCCGACGGCGCCCGGCGCCGGCCCGTCCTTGTACCAGGCGACGGTGTTGGGCCGGTCGTACGAGGGGGCCTCGACCCCGCCCTGGGGGTCGAGGCCGTGCCCCTCGATGGGGGCCCGCAGACCCATGGCCCTGATGGCCAGGGTCTGCGGGGCCGCCCCCGGCAGCGGTGAGTGCGCCGGGAGCAGGCCATGCGCGGGAGGGCGGCCCGAGGGCTTGACGTCACCGGTGACCGGAGCCGTGGATATCGGCTCCTCGGCGATGTCATGGCCCCATAGCCAGAGGGCCAGCAGAAGTGCTACCCAGGCCGCCCCTGTCAGCAGGCGGCCGAAACCACCTGTGCGCTTTTCTGACATGTTTCCGGTCCGCTTCCTGTTACTGCTTGACCGTGCGGGAAGCCCGGCGACGGGACCAGATCAGACCACCGGCGATACCGGCCGTGGCACCCGCGAGGATGAGCACGGGGGTGTCGACGGACGACGACTCCGCGGCGGCCACCGGCGCGGTGGCACCGCCACCCGCGTGCGACCAGCCGTGCGGGCGGTCGTGGTGACCCTTGTCGTGGTCGCCGTGGTGGCGGCCGTGGTCACGACCGTGGTCGTCGTGGTGGCCCCGGCCGTGGTCGTGGTCACGACCGTGGTCGTCCCGCCCGTGGTCGTTGTCACGACCGTGGTCGTCGTCCCGGCCGTCATGGTTCCGGCCGTGGTCGTCGTCCTTGCCGTGGTCGTCGTGTCCGTCACGACCGCGGTCCTCGTTCCAGCCGTCGTCGTGGTCACGCCCCTTGTTCCGGTCGTGGTCGTCGTCCCGGCCGTCATGGTTCCGGCCGTGGTCGTCGTCCTTGCCGTGGTCGTCGTGTCCGTCACGACCGCGGTCCTCGTTCCAGCCGTCGTCGTGGTCACGCCCCTTGTTCCGGTCGTGGTCGTCGTCCCGGCCGTCGTGGTCGCGGCCGTGGTCGTCGTCCCGGCCGTGGTCACGGTCACCGTGATCGCGGTCACCGTGGTCGCGGTCGTGGTCGCCGTGCTTGACGACCTGACCGGCCGAGGCCGAGGGGGCTTCGAGGGCGTAGGCGGCGGCGGGTGCCGCACAGACGGCGACTGCCGTCAGAGTGCCGCAGAGAGCGGTACGAATTGACTTCATTGGGTGTACCTCCTTGATCCGAGGTTCACCCGGCACCCTCATGGCGGCATCCGGAGCGTGTCCGTATTGCTCCATTCGGTGACGAGACTGCTCCGGGCGGGGGAGGGACACGCCGGTGACGGGCTGAACGGGGGGCGGGGGAGGATTCCGGGCTGGCCGGTGGTGATCCGGGCGTGTCGGGCGTGTCGCGGAGGCGGGGTGAATCCCGTCAACTCGTCTCGGCGACGGTGTCGTTGGCGACATCTCCCGTCGCCGCCCGAAGGACGTGCCGGGCGCTGCGGGCTACGGAGGGATCGGCCGTCCGGTGGGGGCAGGTCCTGGGGGAGGTTTCGGCCCGGGCCGCGGCGCCGGGCGGCGGCGCCCACGCCGAGGGCGTCGCGGAAGACCGGGCGGGCTCCGAGTGGCAGCAGGTTCCAGGCCGGGAAGAGGTCGCAGGCCGGATCGCCCGCCCCCCCCGCGCACCCAGAACCGATGACGGCGGCGAGCCCCCGGACGCCAGGAGGGGTTCCCCAGCATCAGGTCGGCCTGCAGCCACACCGGCGGCCCGGCCGGCTCGGGGGCGCCCAACGCGTCCTCCCCGGCGGCGAGCGCAGCGTCGCAATCGACACCCTCCTCCGGGATGCGGCGCAGCGCGCCGATCGCGGGCCGGCCCGCCGCGGTGTGCAGGCGGCGGTGTCCAAGGCAGGATGACCTCGCGCATCGCCGCCACGAACCCGGCCAGGTTCCGGGCGCCCCCCGCCGGATCGTCGAGCGCCCCCTCGACGGGGTGGCACCCAGGCAGCCACCGGTACACCGACCACGGCCACGGAAACCCCTCGGCCGGCTCCCCGGCTTCGAGCGCCTCGGGCACGGGCAGCCGCGCCCGCCGGTGGTGGTAACCACTCCCGCTCCCGCGCCACGTCCGCGACCCCGCCCTCGGCCGGTGGCAGCCGGACGAGCGTTTCCTCCCCCAGCCGATACATGGCATCGACCGTCCTCCCCCGGACGTCGGCCGCTCCACCGGCAGACCCGCCCAGCGCGGAAAACACGTCCTACAAGTGCTGCCCGGGCTCGTGCACGTGAGTAACTCGTCATGAGTAACTCGTCAATGAAAGGCTGGGCCCGCAACCTCTGCGGTTGCGGGCCCAGCCCTCTGACATCGACGTGGCCTTCGACTGGGATCAGCGCATCCAGGGGGGCGACTCGACTCCCCAGCCTTCATTGAGGATAAGACAGGCAGCCTGGGATTTGGGGCCGAGGTCACTCCAGACTGACTGCAGATCAAATCCTTGGTCCCACGCCATAAGCAGCGCTTCGAAGAATCCGGTGACCACGACCGTGTCGTCCATCTCGCTGCCAGTGACCAGGATCCTTTCCAGCACGCCGAGCACCTGGCGCCGCTCGAGTGGATCCATCCTGGAGGCATTCTTGGCGAACGCCTGCGCGAGGTTTCCCAGGCGCATAATCGGCGGGGGGACGTCATCCTCGTCGGGCTCTACGAGCAGGCTGGAATCATCGGTTTCGGGTTCGCCCCGCCACGCTTCAAGGTCGTCCCGGTCGCTGGCCGCGAGCACATCACTGGCCGCGAGAAGATCATCCCACCACGGAGGCGTTGACATCAGTTGCCCTTCAAAGCGTTCTCCAAGTCCCGCAGGACATTGTGCACTGCCTGAAGATCGCTAGTGCTCGCCTTCTGGCCCGCTCGGCTCTTGAGCCAGTTTGTCAATCCGTCGACGGACTGTTCGACCTTCACGGAGTGCCACCGGCCACCGACTGGCTTCCCCGTGGCGAGTTCGAACCGCACGGCCGCAGCAGAACTGCCATTGCCGATCTTGGCGCCCGGCCGCCACAGACTATCCATCACGTTTACCAGGTACGGGTCCTTGACCACAGGCTTTTCCATCTCACGCCGCAGCGTGTCCTTGTACAGCTCGTGGAAGTACCGGTTGCGGGCGATCTGGTCGAGCGGCCGCGAGCCCTGCAACCACTTCCAGCCCAACTTCTTGCCGAGCTTCTTGCCGAATGGCCGGAATAGCTTGGAAAGTCCGGAGCCTACACCGGCCTCGTTGGTGATCGTGGCGGGAGGAACGTCCGCCAGCTGCTTGATCAAGTCCGGGCCGCACTTACCGCGGTTGTTCGCGTTGGAGAAGATGCTGGTGCTCTTCCAGGCGCAGTACCCGGCCAGCAGGATCGCGGGCGCCTGATCACTGTCCTTGAAGGAGTCGATGGCGAGGCCGCTGGCGTTTTGGCCCATCCACCTGTCGAAGTCGGCGGCCAGAGATTCGCAGGACCCAGTACCCAACTTGCTGGGAAGAGGGACGCCGTTCAGATAGCAGGTGCCGTCGAAGGAAAACAGGGTCGAGCCGTTCTCGTAGTCCTGCAGCGCGTCGACCGTGCCGGGATGGTCACCCTCGTCCGGCTTGGGATTCTTATTGCGCCACTCCTCGGCCTCCTTACGCTGCTTGGTCACCGCGAACAGCTTCGCCTCCTCCGCGGCCTTGGCGGCCTCGGCGGCGTCCTTCTGTGCGGCGAGCGCGGACTGGCGAGCGGAGTCGGCCGAGGCGTAGGCCAGCTCTGCATACGTGCGGGCCTGAGCCGCCGAAGCAGATGCCTGGTTGGCCGAGTCGGTGGCAGCCGCTGCTGCATTGTTGGCGGAGGCCGCCGCCTGCTTGGCCTGGCGGGCTGACTCTGCGGCCCGTGCGGCGGAGCGATCAGCATCCTGTGCGGACTTCTTGGCCGAGTCTGCGTAGCCACGAGCCTCGTTGGCCGATGCCTTGGCCTGCTTGGCGTACTTGTCGGCCTCGACGACCGCGCGGCGGGCCCGGGCCGCTGCTTCGGCGGCCTGAGCAGCATGTGCCTTGGCGTCAGCGGCTGAGCGCTGGGCATTGGCAACCAGGCGGTTGACCTCGGAGACGTGGACCGCAGCGTCGTGATCCTGCTTGGCGGCCTTGTACTGGACCTCAGCGACGAAGTCTCGCAACATATACGTCGGGCCGCTGAGCGCCACCTCGGCGGCGGCCTTCACCCGGGGCCCACCCTGATTCATGATCGACAGCGTCTCTGCGCGGTCGTCTTCCTCGCGGGCTGTGTACTGTCCGGTTTCGATGAAGCTCCGCAGGGCATCGGGCGTGCCTGCGTCGATCACGTCGCTGCCCGCCTTCTTGAGGGACTTGCCGCCCTCCTTCATCAGTTCGAGGACCTGAACGCGGTAGTCGTCGGCCTGGACAACATGCTGGCCGGTTGTCAGGAACTCCTCGATCTGGTCGGAGGAGCCGGACAGCGCCTTCTCAGCGGCTTTCTTCACCGCTGATTTGCCGTGGTCGACGAGATGGCCGACACGGGCCCGGTTGTCCTGTTCCACCGCAAGCTGTCGACCCGAGCGCAGCCACTGCTGCACATCGGCGTCCGCACCGGACAGCACATCTGCGGCGGCTTCCTGAGTCCACGGTCCGCCGACGGACATCAGGCGCAGCGCGGCCTGGCGTCCCTTGGTCACTGCGTCGTGGGTGCTGCTGCCCTTGGCAGTCGCTTCTTTGAGGAGTTCGTCGGTCTCCTTGTCCTGCCGTTCGGAGTCGGCCTCCTGCCAGGCCTCGGCCTTTTTGCCCTCTTGCTCCTTCTCCTTCAGGTCTTGAGCTTCCTGGATGGCCAGGGCCTTATCGGCCTCCAGCTGAGCAGCCTCAGAGGCGCGAGCGATCTGCTCGACGTCGTGGGCCTGCTTGGCTGCCTTGGCTGCCGCGTCCGAGGCCTTCATGGCTTCGTTGGCGTGCTCGGTGGCCTTGTTCGCCCAGTCCTTGGTCTTGCCAGCGGCCTTGGCTGCTTCGTCGGCTGCCTTGGCCGCCGCCTCCGCATGCTTGGCCGCGTTGTTGGCTGCGTTGTGGGCCTCTTGCGCTGCCGAAGCGGCCTTGCGGGACAGTGCCTCGGCCCGATTGGCGGCGGCGTTCGCGGCAGCGGCGGCGTTACGCGCTCTGGCGGCTGCGGCCTGTGCCCGGCGGGCCTCCTCCCCAGCGGTGTCCGAGTATGCGCCGGCTTCAGCCGCCGCTGTCGCGGCGTCAGCTGCGTTGGCACCGGCGTTGGCTGCTGCATGCGCGGAGTTCACCGCTTCGTTCACCGCGTTCAGCGCGCTCAGCGCGGCTGCTGCCGCGGTACGGGCGCCGGCCGCCGCACCGCGGGCTTGCTGCGCTGCCTCACGAGCAGCTGAAGCCTCCCCCGCGTTCTTGGCCGCGGCGCTCGCGTATTCGTAGGCACGCTGGGCTGCCTGTCCAGCGGCAGCCGCCGCGGCCGCGGCCCTTGATGCTGCGGTCGCGGCCGTGCGCGCCGCCGACATCGCCGTGTTCGCTGCCTGGATGGCCGTGCGAGAGGCATCCGCGGCGCCGTTGGCTGCGTCCGCTGCTCGGCCTGCGGCATTGGCCGCGCGCCCTGTGTCCTTCTTGGCCTCTGCCGTTTCCTTGGCAGCCTTCTGTGCGGCCTTCTTGGCTTCCGATGCCGCCTGTTCGGCGCGGGATGCTGCTGCCTTGGCCGCGTCGGTCTCGCGCTTGGCTCGCTTGCCCGCCTTCGCTGCGGCGTCAGCGAGCTGGGCGATGGTCATCGTTTCCTGGTCACGGGCGCGCGCCACGTTCTGCCCGGTCTCCAGGAAGTCCCGAATGTCCTCGGGGGAACCGCTCATGGCCTCCTGAGCGGCCTTTTTCACCTGCGGGCCACCGTCGCGCATGATCGAGAGGAGTTCGACGCGGTCGTCCTCCTCCTGGGCCGTGTACTGCCCGGAGGCGAGGAACTTCGCCAGCGCGTCGGGGGAGCCGTCGTTCAGCGCCTTCTGGCCAGCGTTGCGCACCGCGCGCTCGCCGTTGTTCATGGCGGTGAGGACCGCGACGCGCTGGTCGTCCTGGAAAGGCCCCTTGTAGCCGGAGTCGAGGAAGCTGGCCAGGGCCTCGCCGGAGCCGTCATCCAGCGCCTTTTGTGCGGCGTCGCGAACTCCCTTACCGCTGGAGTTCAACATCCGTAGAACCTTGAACCGGTTGTCCTCTTCGACGGCCATGCGCTGGCCGGACTTGAGGAACTCCTGGATGTCTTGGTCCGAGCCGAGCAGAGCCTTGCCGGCGGCAGCCTTGACCGCGCGGTCTCCAGACCGCCACGCCTGGACTACCCGGCCGCGGTCACTGACTGCCGTCTTCCTTTCGGAACCTTGCTCCGCAGGCGCTGCCATCGCGGCCGGTAGCCCTAGCGCTCCGATCGAGACCGCGAGTGTCGTCGTCATCGCTGCCGCAGAACGGACAAATCGTATCTTCACGGCGTTAGGCCGCGAAGCCTTCCGTTTGTGCATATCTCCTCAATATTTACCGGGTTTGGTCAGGAACTTGCCGGGAAGCGGCAAAGGCCTGCAATACCCTCCGGATCGTATACGTGCCCTATACATGATATCTTTTGGGGGCTTCTCCCGTCAGAGCTCTCAAAGCTCTCGTAAGCCCCTGTGAAGTCCAAACGACATAGATAGCGCATGTAGCGCTTTTTCGGACAAGCTTCTCAAGTGATATCAATAGGTCGCCAGTCCGAGCGCAGGGCACAGTTGACGCGCCATCAGCCTTGACAAGGGTCTTCAGAGGCAGATCGCAAGGCCACGAGTTCCTCGCTGGACGGGCAGCGCGACCATGCGCGTTTTCTGTCGTCGTTGCTTATGAGGGGCAAGGAACCAACCCATGAAGCTGTTCTCCCGGGTGCTGGCCGCCAGCGCCGTCGTCGCTGCTACGGCCATCGCCGGCTCCACCGCAGCGGTGGCCGCCGATACCCCGCCCACAGGTGTCGAGGACTTCGAGTACCCCCAAGCCGACAAGATCCTGAAGGACCGGGGCATCAAGCTGAAGCGCGGTGACGGCCACATCATGCTCGTCGCCTGCGACAGCCGACCCAACCTCATTGAGGTCTACGCCCGCGGCATGCAGACGACGGACACCGTCGGCCAAGGTAAATTCTGCTTCCGCGTCACCGGCAAGACCGGCTACCTGAGCCTGGAGATTCCCTCGGTCTACGGGGCCAAAGGCAACGCCTACGCCGTCAAGCTCAACATGGTGACGGCCAACGAGGAGAAGTCCTACAACCTGGACAAGAACAAGTGGACCGGCGTCGGTGAGACCGATGACCCGCAGCGCCGCGAGTTCGACCTGCTGGAGATCGTCGCCAAGAAGTAGGCCGCCGGCGACAGCCGAACCACAAGTGAGCGGCAGGCGAAGGAAGTCTCAGCCTGCCCTCTTTCGTAGATCCCACGACCCTGAAGGAACCTCCATGTCTGGCAATGGTCCGCGCGCCGCGTGGATAGCAGGCCTCCTCGCCACCTCCGTCGCCACCAGCATCCTGGCCGGCCCCCAGGCGCACGCCGTCGTCGGCGACGAGGCCAAGGACGGGCAGTACCAATTCACTGCCAAGATCGACATCGGCGATGGCAAGCGCGCGTGCACCGGTGCGCTGGTGGAGAGCCAGTGGGTGCTCACGGCCGCAAGCTGTTTCGCCGACGACCCCTCGACGGGCTTCCGCATCACTGGCGGAACCCCGAAGATGAAGACGAGCGTCACTGTGGGCCGCACCGACCTGTCGGGGACGGACGGAACCACTGTCGGCGCCGTCGAACTCGTGCCGCGCGGAGACCGTGACCTGGTCATGGTCAAGCTCGCAAAGCCAGTGGCCGGTGTGACCCCTGTGCCTGTGGCTACGAGCGAGCCCCGGCAGGGCGAGGACCTTCGCGCCGCCGGTTACGGCCGTACCAAGGACGAGTGGACGCCTGACCGCCTCCACTCCACCGACTTCAACGTCTCCGCCATATCCGGTGCCTCCCTGGACCTCGCGGGCAAGAGTGCCGACGCCGCCCTGTGCAAGGGCGACACGGGCTCACCTGCCTTCCGTGAGAAGGGCGGCAAGGCCGAGCTGGCCGCGATCAATTCCACTTTCTGGCAGGCTGGTTGCTGGGGCACGGATGAGAGCGAGACGCGCCGGAACGCCACCAGCACCCGTGTGGACGACATCGCGGACTGGATCCAGACCATCGGCGCCCGCGACCTCCTCAGCCGCAAGGACTGGAAGAACGCCGCCTACACGGCATCCGGATACTTCACCGGCCGCAGTGACGGCAAGCGATACATGGACCTGTTCGTCATCTGGAAGGACGGATCGGCCAGCCTGTACCAGGGCTCCATGGGCAGTGACCCCAAGACGCCCTTCTCTGCCGAGTACCAGATCGCCGGTGCCAACAGCACCTGGAAGTACGCCCGAGCCATCACCGGTGGTGACTTCGCCGGTGATGGCCGGGACGGGCTCTTCGTCCGCTGGACGGACGGCGAGGTAACCGAGTATGCGCACCTCGACGAGAAGGGAGCCCACGGTGAGAAGACCCTGCAGAAGGGTGCGAAGAACAACCCCAATCCCTTCTGGAAGAACGCACGCCTCGTGACGGCCGGCAAATTCACCGGCAACAGCCAGCGCGACGACGTCCTCGTGGTGTGGGAGAACGGCTCCACCGCCATGTACACGGACATCCACTCAAAGGGCCTGAGCGGCCACGTTCAGCTGACTGAAGCCAGCAAGTCCTGGGATGGCGCTGTACAGATCAGCACGGGCGACTTCACCGGGAAGACGACCTCTGACCTGCTGGTCCAGTGGCAGAACGGCGAGACGAGGATCTACTCCGGCGTCGACACCAAGGGGTACCACGGCCACACCAAGCTCCGTGAGGCCGGCTCCCCCTGGAAGAATGCGCGCACCCTGACTACCGGCTCATTCGCCAACAACGCCCACAAAATCAACGACATCCTCATCAGCTGGGCCAACGGCAACCTGGGCGTCTACCCCGGCGCCAACGGAGACGGCACTCACGGAGGCATCGAGCTCGTCAGCTAACTTTCCTTGTGTGAAGCAAGCAAGCCCGGCCGGGCACACCGGCCGGGCTTGTGACGATCAAGGAACCAAGACCCTGTTCGCGGACTCTATGGGTTGAGTAATCAGAGGTGAAGCCTCATAGGACAGAGCCCTGAAGGGTCGTGACTATTCCGACCTACGTACGCGGCCGGGGTCAGCGCCTCCTTCCACGCGGTGGCTTCGTCCACGCGTGCTCCTTGGCGGACTGCGACGACAGGGACCAGCTCGGCGGGTTGCGGAGGTTGACAGGGCGGGTCAGGGCCGGGCGGCAGCGAGTGGTTGTCCCCTGAGGTCCCGCACGGCTGGTACCGCCTCGTGCGGCTGGGCCTCGCGGGCCAGGTCGAGGAAACGTCGGCGGACCCGTGAGAAGTCCACGGCGGTGCCCATGGTCAGGGCTTTGCGGCCGGCCTGGCAGGCGGCGTCGAAGTCGCCGACGACGAACAGGACTCGTGCCGCGGCGACGGCGTCAGCGGCGGGGTGGGGGTTGCCGCTGGTGCGGGCGAGGGAGAGCAGGACCTCGCCGAGGGTGGAGCAGAGCTCGGCGGTGTCGAGGTAGGTAACGTACGCGGGGAGCTCCTCAAGGGTCTCCTCGTGGAAGATTTCCTGGGCGTGGAGCCGGTTGCGGCGGGCTTCGGCGGCGTCGTTGCGCAGCGCGGCGAAGCGGCCGGCGAGGGCGTAGAGGCCGGCGCGGAGTACTGGGTGGGCCCGGCCGTAGGTGCCGTAGAGGCCTAGGGCGATGCAGTCGGCCGCGACTTCGGGTCTGCCGAGGTAGCCCCAGCTGCGGGCGAGGCACTGCAGTAGGTGGGCGGTCAGGTTGCGGTCGCCGCTCTCGCGGCCGGCGTGGACGGCGAGGGTGAGCTAGCGGATGGCGGCGGGCCACTGGGCGACGTCGTGGCTCATCCAGCCGACGCATTCGGCGAGTTCGGCGAAGAGCACGCGACCGGCGGTTTCGGAGTAGTGGCCGTCGCGGATGATGCGGGTGGCCCAGGCGAGTTGGCCTGTGGCGGAGTGCAGGGTGGACGCTCGTCGGCGGGTCGCGCGCGCGGCGAGGCCGCCGTCGAGCAGCGGCCCGACGGCGGCTGGTGCTTGGCCTCGGACTCGACTTCACCGTCGTCCCCGACCATCGCGGGGAGGAGTTCGCTGAAGGGCTGCTGGAGCATCTCTTCGGTCTCGCCCCGCAGGCGCGGGCGACGTGCTTCATCGTGCGCCGCTGGGACGCCGCCCGGGCCCGGGGTCACTTCGGTGCCGACCTGCAGCTCGCGGCCGACCGCCGCAGGCGGGGTAGCTGCCGCCCAGCGCGCTGGTCTGGCCGGCCCCTGGCACCCGCGAGGAGCTCGAGTTGGTCGTGCACCAGGCGGCGAACTACCTTCTCGTCGCCGACCAGGGCGGGCCAGCGGGGCCCGGCTGTTGCGCCCGCAAGATGTTGCTGGAGACCCTGCGGGCGCTGACTGCTCCCGGGCCGGATGGCATCACCCGCTACACCACCGTGCTCGACGACCCGACGGGCTGGGCCGACGTCCTTCTCCCCTCGCAGGTCCGCGCTCTGGTCGCGGGCCGGGAGACCGGCCGGCCCCTGGACTGGCCCGCCGACCGCGTCTACGCCATCTTCCTCCGGCTCCTCGCCCAGTTCCTCGGCCCCGCAACCGACCCCACCGCCGCCGGCCGCGGCCCCGCCGAGCCCGCTGCCGCGCCCGATGTGCTGACGGGGTTCCAGGTCGCCGGCCTCGCCTACTTCGGCGTCCTGCACAGCACCGCGCCCGCCGACTACGCCCGCATGCTGCTGCGTACGTGGGCGCGCCTTGAGGCGGACGGGCTGGAGCACGCCCGCGCCCGTCGCGCCGACGTCGCGCAGCTGGCGGTGAGCGAGGCGGCCGAGCACCGGCTCCACGACCTGACCGTGTTGGGGAAGGCGATGGCCGCGCTGCGCCGTTGGAGGCTTACGAGCACGGCTTGTACGCGGCGCAGTGCGAGGCACTCGGTTCCGGTTTGGGCCGGTTCGGGGAGTCCGTTCGTCTCCAGGGGCGTACGGTGGTGATCGTCTGTGGGCAGGTGATCTATCCGTTCCGCTACGCGAAGAAGGACGTTCCCGTCACGACCGCCCGTCTGCGGCGCGCCACCGGCCTCCGGGCCGATCTCATCCGGCGCCATGGGCCCGAGCCCATGCAACAGGCCCTGGACTTGGGTCTGGAGGAAGAGCTCGACGGGCCGGGAATCCACCCCGACCTGGCGCTGATACCCGAGGGGCACGGCTTGGTGCTCGTCGCCTACGCGTGTTCCATGGAGCACGGCGTCATGCGCATCGAATGGGGCTCCGCGGAACTCCGCCGGGAAGACCGGTACCTCCTCTGGCGCCACCACGAGCCGCTGTCCGCGAAACAGTGACGCCCTGAAACGGGGGCGACCCCTCTCCCGAATTCCAGGAGAGGGGTGGCGAGGGTGCGGCGAATTACTTCTTCCGGCGCTTGCGGGGCGCGGGGATCACCGGGGCCTCGGTTTCGCGCGCGGCGGCGAAGTAGGGCGCCATTACCTCCTCGTACCGCTTCAAGGATTCGGCGCCCAGGTCGACCTCAAGCCACTTCGGAACCTGAATTTCCTTGATTTCGGTCACCGGCGAGCCGTCCTCGTCCACCTCCCCCGTGAAGTCCTCCATCTCCTCGGTCACCGTCACGGCGAACTTGACCGTAGTCAACTCCTCGGTCACCTCGGGGTCGAGGTCGTCGAAGTCGATCCGCTGAACGTAAATCGGCGTCGTGATCGTCTGACCACCGACCTCGATCGTCTTCACTCCCTCTTCCACGCCCGGAAGTCCCTTGCGGGTTTCGTCTACCTCGATGAACTTGGTGCCCATGGATGGCGCCCTTTCTTGTTGCCGTTGCGATGCAAAGTCTAGTGGATCAGCGGTAGTTGACGCCAATTCAGGTAGTGTGCGTTTTGGTGGGGTAAGTGCCCGAACGTAATTGCCGGTCAAGCGGGCGCTTCACGGAAACGGATACGGGAAAACACCTTTATCGACAGGTCGTCGAGTTGTTCACTGTCCCGCTCCTGTGCCTTCCAGTCCTGGCCCGATCGATGTATGGGCAGTGGACTCGCCCGGCTCGGCGGCACGAAGCGCGTCCTTTTCGACGCGGTGGGGGCGTGCACCACCACATCGTCAGTCTGCGCGAGGCGGTTTCCCGCGCCCTGGCCTTCGTGTCCGGCCCCACGCGCGTGACGCGTGCGCAGCTCGTGGCACGCCATTACCAGGTACGGGAACGCATCGGCCATGCGGGCTGAAACGGCGCTCTCTTCCCGCGCATTGCGGCGAACCGACCCTGAAGGGGAGGGAAGCGCACGGGTGGTGCCGAGGGGGAGCCCGCGACGTCCGGACCGCTCTATGTTCCCGTTCTGCCGGCCCGGTCGCATGCGGCCGGGGTCTTCCGGCGATTGGCGCCGGACGTTCGGGCCGCGATCAGGCCGCTGTGGAACCTGCCGCCGTTGCCCGGAGTGGCCCAGGAGGCCCTCACCGCAGGGGTGGGGAAGTACGTCGGTCGGGTGAGTGCCGTGAGCCGTCACGGCGGGTGGACCGACGCTCCCTGCGGTGGGGACGCCCAGTTCCCCGCCGTGGACCAAGCGCTCTCAATCTACTGTGAGTTGGGATTGCTGCGGCCGGTCACCGGGCCGGAGAGGACGGAGGCGCGACAGACGGCGGCCGGGGAGACGGCACGGCGCTGTCTGCGCGGACTGGGCGTCCGGGTGCGGGTCACGGGGGAGTGGGACGACCGCCGGGGAGAGCGCGTCCGGAGCCTGCTGGCCCGGACCGGTGCGGAGGTGCCCGTGGACCTGCTGCTCGACATGGAAGCGGTGCTCGACGGCCGGCCTGACGCGAGTAAGGAGGCGCTGTGCGCCCTCGACGCGCTGATGCCCTTGGCGGCCTGGCGGAGCGTTGCGCTGCTCGGCGGGGCCTTTCCTCAGCTGACCGCCGGCATGCTGGAAGGGGGATCGTGCGAGAGGGCGCGGGCGGAGTGGCGCATGTGGCACGAGGTGCGGGCGACGGGCAGGCCCTATACCCCGCTGCTCCGTTACGGCGACTACGGCGTGCAGCCTCCGAGCGCCCTCGCGCAGGCCCCTTCCACGGGGAAGGGAGGGCCGTCCTGGGGCGTGCTCCGTTACACCACTGCCAGTTCGTACCTGCTGTTCAAGACGCTGCCCCGGGGGCCCGACCGGATCGCCGTCACCCGCGGTGCGGCCCGCCGGATCGTCCGGCTGCCCGAGTTCCGGAGAGCGGGAGCCGGAGGCGGTGAGGAATGGCTCAGCGACTGCGCGAACGGCCCGCTCTCAACCAGCGAGGGCATGGGTGGGCGCAGGGAGTGGCTGTGGGCGGGAAACCTTCAGCACATGATGTACGTCGTACGGAGCCTGACCAACGGCTGAGTGGGCCGCCGGGCCCGGCCGCGCCGCGGGACTCAGCCGAACGACACTGCCGGCGCGGTGCCGCCCGCCAGGATCCGCCAGGCGGGCGCCCGCACCACCCTGCTCACCGGACCGGGCTTAGCCCCACGCCCTCCGGAGGGTAGCCCCATGGGCAGGTCGCCTCGCGCGTGGACGAGCCGGAGGCGCCGCGCGGCGTCACCGCCGGGCTCGGGGCCGATCAGTACCGCCGTGTTCTCGCCCGCGTCGGAGAACAACAGGTCCAACGGGTGTCCGCCCACCAGCGCGGTCCGTTTCAGGTCGGTGATGCCCCGGCCGGTCAGGTACCGCACACCGCTGGACCCTGGCCCGCGACCTGCCCCCCCGCACCAACCTCCGTACCAGTACTGAGGAAAACGTTCGGGTCGAGACCGACCGCTCGTATGGCCTCCGAGCACGTACCTACAACCTCACCGTCGCCGAAGACCACACTTACTATGTGCTGGCCGACAAGGCTCCGGTGCTCGTTCACAACAGCGACTGCCCGATCTCGTCGAAATACGGGGACATTACCGAGTCGGGCGGCGGATTACTACCGTCCAGGATCCAAGAAAAATGGACATCAAGATCAGGTTGGGTGAGGACTGATGGCAGAGATGGGCTCGATCGTGACTGACCGCAGCCAGTATCTGCGTGTTCGGTCTCATGCTGCGACCACCTTCGACCTTGACGCCAGGTTGCCCGGCCAGGTCTTCAAGAAGGACATAGGCGACTCACTGTTCTGTGAGTTCGATGCAGTCCTTACCCCGGAATTCTGGCCGGCGCTTTGCACGATGGCGCGGTGGTACGGCGACACATGCGTCGAACTGCTGGTTCTTGAACCGGAGTGCGACGCGTTCTATCTCGCGGATTATCGGATGTACCCGGCGATCTCGCTATCCGTCGAGGCCGGTGTGGATGACTACTGGGCGGCGATCGGTCATGAGCCAGACGGCGACGTCATGGGGTCGATCGCGATTTCGGCGAACGTTATCGCCGTGACCGGCCCTTCCGGAAGGTGGGGATGCTGGGGTGAAAGAGACCCTGAGGTGGCAGTTTTCCGTGGTTTCCCGAGCGCAGCCGCTCAGAACGAATGGCGTACGCAGTTCGGGCCCTTCCTGGGAGTGTCGGAAGCGTTGCAGTCGTATCTTGCGCGGACATTCGCGGGCTGGACTGTGCCGGCTCAGTACGCCACAACCCTGACCGCCAACTACGGGCGTTCAAGCGGTAGACGGTAATAATCTGTCGTTGGTTCCTGCCGAAAATGGCGGGAACCAACGCCTGTCTTCGTGCTGCTAGAAGAACCCAAGCTTCTTCGGGGAGTACGAGACGAGGAGGTTCTTCGTCTGCTGGTAGTGGGACAGCATCATGTGGTGGCCCTCGCGGCCGATGCCTGATTGTTTGTAGCCGCCGAAGGCGGCGTGGGCCGGGTACTGGTGGTAGCAGTTGGTCCAGACGCGGCCGGCCTGGAGGGTGCGGCCGGCGCGGTAGGCGGTGGTGCCGTCGCGGGTCCAGACGCCGGCGCCGAGGCCGTAGAGGGTGTCGTTGGCGAGGGCCATGGCGTCGTCGAAGTCGGTGAAGGGGGTGACGGCTACGACGGGGCCGAAGATCTCCTCCTGGAAAATGCGCATGCTGTTGGAGCCCTCGAAGATCGTGGGCTCGATGTAGTAGCCGCCCTTGAGGTCGCCGCCCGGGTCGAGGCGGTGGCCGCCGGTGAGGAGGCGGGCGCCTTCCTGTCTGCCGATGTCGAAGTAGGAGAGGATCTTCTCCAGTTGGTCGTTGGACGCCTGGGCGCCGATCATGGTGTCCGTGTCCAGGGGGTGGCCCGGGACGATCGCCTCGGTGCGGGCGATGCCCGCGGCGAGGAAGTCGGCGTAGTGGCCGCGCTGGATCAGGGCGCGGGACGGGCAGGTGCAGACCTCGCCCTGGTTGAGGGCGAACATGGTGAAGCCTTCAAGGGCCTTGTCGCGGAAGTCGTCGTCGGCGGAGACGTCGTCGAAGAAGATGTTGGGGCTCTTGCCGCCCAGTTCCAGGGTGACCGGGCGCAGGTTCTCCGAGGCGTACTGCATGATGAGGCGGCCGGTCGTGGTCTCGCCCGTGAACGCGATCTTGGCGACGCGCGGGCTGGAGGCCAGGGGTTTGCCCGCCTCCACGCCGAAGCCGTTGACGACGTTCAGCACTCCCGGAGGCAGGAGGTCGGCCACCAGGTCCAGCCAGACGTGGATCGACGCCGGTGTCTGCTCGGCCGGTTTGAGGACCACCGCGTTGCCCGCCGCCAGCGCCGGGGCCAGTTTCCAGGCCGCCATCAGGAGGGGGAAGTTCCAGGGGATGATCTGGGCGACCACGCCGAGCGGCTCGTGGAAGTGGTACGCGACGGTGTCCTCGTCCAGCTCGGACAGGCTGCCCTCCTGGGCCCGTAACGCGCCCGCGAAGTAGCGGAAGTGGTCGATGGCCAGGGGTATGTCGGCGGCCAGCGTCTCGCGGACGGGTTTGCCGTTCTCCCAGGATTCCGCGACGGCGAGGGCCTCCAGGTGTTCCTCCATGCGGTCCGCGATGCGGAGCAGGACCGCCGCCCGGTCGGCCGGTGCCGTGCGGCCCCACGCGGGGGCCGCTGCGTGCGCGGCGTCCAGGGCGCGCTCGACGTCCTCGGCGGTGCCCCGCGCGATCTCCGTGAAGGGCTCGCCGTTCACCGGCGTCGGGTTCTCGAAGTAGCCGCCCCGGGCGGGCGGTCGGTACTCGCCGCCGATCCAGTGGTCGTAGCGCGGGCGGTACGAGACGACGGCGTCGGGGGAGCCGGGGGACGCGTAACGGGCCATGCGGCCAACCTCCTTGGGCACGGCCGCCCGTGCCGTCACGGGCGGCGACGCCGGATCGCTACCCACGGACGGCTTGCGGTAGGCCCCGATGATGTGGTGTACACATCATCAGACCCCACCGAAAGAGACGGACGGACCCATGAACAAGAAGGTGCTCGCCGACATAGCCGAACGGACCATCGCCGCCTACCTGACCACCTTCCTCGGCCTCCTCATCGCCGACGGGTTCGACCTGACCGACGTCTCCGCCCTCAAGGCCGCCGCCATCGCCTCCCTGCCCGCCGCCCTCTCGGTGATCAAGGGAGCGCTCGGACGGTACGTCGGCGACGACGACAGCGTGGCGTGGCTGCCCAGCCGGCGGCGGCGCAAGCGGGCCGCGGCGGGAGCGGGAGCGGGGGCGGGTGCGGGGAAGGCGTCCTCCTGACGGATCGGCGAGTAAGGAAGCTGGACGACAAGGGTCAGCTTCCTACCCCGTACCGCTCCGCCGCCTCCCGTACCGTCTCCGGCTTCACCTCGCCCCGGCGCCGCAGCGCGTCCAGCGCGGCCACCGCGATCGACCCCGGGTCGACGCCGAAGTGCCGGCGGGCCGCCTCCCGGGTGTCCGAGAGTCCGAAACCGTCCGTGCCGAGGGACGTCCAGTCCTGCTCCACCCACGGCGCGATCTGGTCGGGAACCGCTCGCATCCAGTCGCTGACCGCCAACACCGGTCCCGGAGCGCCGTGCAGGGCCCGCGTGATGTACGGGATCCGGTCCTCGCCCGGTACGGCGCCCCGCAGCCGGGCCGCGTCGCAGGCCAGGGCGTCGCGGCGGAGCTCCGTCCAGGACGGCGCGGACCAGACGTCGGCGGCCACGCCCCAGTCGTCGGCGAGCAGCCGCTGGGCGTCCAGGGCCCAGTGGACGGCCGTGCCGGAGGAGAGCAGCTGCAGGCGGGGGGCCTCGGCGGGCAGGCCGTCCGCCTCCCGGTAGCGGTAGAGGCCCTTGAGGATCCCCTCCTCCACCCCGGGCGGCATCGGCGGCTGCGCTTTGGGCTCGTTGTAGACGGTCAGGTAGTAGAAGACGTTCTCGGAGTCGGGGCCGAACGCGTCCGATCCGAACGCGTCCGGTCCGAACATCCGCCGCAGGCCCTCGCGCACGATCACCCCCACCTCGTACGCGAACGCCGGGTCGTACGCGACCGCCGGGTCGTACGCGACCGCCGGGTCGTACGCGACCGCCGCCGGGTTGGTGGAGGCGATCAGGTGCGAGTGCCCGTCGGCGTGCTGGAGGCCCTCGCCGGTCATCGTCGTGCGGCCGGCGGTCGCCCCGATGATGAAACCGCGCCCCAACTGATCGGCGAGCGCCCAGAACTGATCAGCCGTGCGCTGCCAGCCGAACATCGAGTAGAAGATGTAGAACGGGATCACGGGCTCGCCGTGTGTCGCGTACGACGTCGCCGCCGCCGTGAAGGAGGCCAGCGAACCCGCCTCCGTGATCCCCTCGTTGAGGATCTGGCCGTCCCTCGCCTCCCGGTAGTACAGGAGCTGGTCGCGGTCGACGGGGTCGTACGTCTGCCCGGACGGCGAGTAGAGGCCCGCCGACGGGAACAGGGACTCCATGCCGAAGGTCCGGGCCTCGTCCGGGACCACCGGGACCCAGCGCCGGCCGGTCCCCTCCTCCCGCATCAGGTCCTTGACCAGCCGGACGAACGCCATGGTGGTGGCGATCTCCTGGTTCCCCGAGCCCTTCGCCAGGGCCTCGAACGGCCTGGGCCCCGGCTCCGGCAGCGCCGCGGCCGTCACCCTGCGGGCCGGGGCCGGGCCGCCGAGCGCCGCGCGGCGCTCGCGCAGGTACCGGACCTCGGGGGAGTCCTCGCCGGGGTGGGCGTACGGCGGCAGGCCACCGCCCAGGTCCCGGTCGGGGATGGGCAGTTCGAGCAGGTCCCGCAGGGCGCGGAACTCCTCGCCCGTCAGCTTCTTCATCTGGTGGTTGGCGTTCCGGGACGCGAAGCCCGGGCCGAGCGTGTGCCCCTTGACCGTCTGCACGAGGACGACGGTCGGCGCGCCCCGGTGCTCGACGGCCGCCCGGTACGCGGCGTAGACCTTCCGCGGCTCGTGCCCCGCGCGGGACGCACCGAACAGCTCCAGCAACTCCGCGTCGCCCAGTTCGGCGCCGAGCGCCCGCAGCGCCGGGTCGGAGCCGGAGAAGCCGAAGAAGTGGTCGCGGACGTAGCCGGCGTCCCGGGTCGCGTACGTCTGGAACTGGGCGTCCGGGACCTCGCCCAGCCGGCGGACGAGCGCGCCGGTGGTGTCCCGGGCGAGGACGCCGTCCCACGCCGCGCCCCACAGGGCCTTCACGACGTGCCAGCCCGCCGCCCGGAACTGCGCCTCCAACTCCTGCACGATCTTGAAGTTGGGGCGGACGGGCCCGTCGAGGCGCTGGAGGTTGCAGTTGACGACGAAGGTGAGGTTGTCCAGGCGTTCGCGTGCGGCGAGGGCGAGGGCGGCGGTCGACTCGGGCTCGTCCATCTCGCCGTCGCCGAGGAACGCCCACACCCGGGAGCGCGAGGTGTCCTTGATGCCGCGGTGCTCCAGGTAACGGTTGAAGCGCGCCTGGTAGATCGCGGAGAGCGGGCCCAGCCCCATGGACACCGTGGGGAACTCCCAGAACCAGGGCAGCCGGCGCGGGTGCGGATACGACGGCAGTCCGTCGCCGCCCGCCTCCTGGCGGAAGCGGTCGAGCCGGTCCGCGCCGATCCGGCCCTCCAGGAAGGCGCGGGCGTAGACGCCGGGGGAGGCGTGGCCCTGGAGGAACAGCTGGTCGCCGCTGCCGTCGGCCTCCTTGCCGCGGAAGAAGTGCTGGAACCCCGTCTCGTAGAGCCAGGCGGCCGAGGCGTACGTCGCGATGTGGCCGCCGAGCCCGGCGCGCTGGTTGCCGCGGCTCACCATGACGGCCGCGTTCCACCGGTTCCAGGCGGTGACGCGGCGTTCCAGGTCCGCGTCGCCGGGGTGGTCCGGTTCCTCGGCGGTGGGGATGGTGTTGACGTACGGGGTCTCCGGGAGCCGTGGGAGGTCCACGCCGGTCCGCGCGGCGTGCTCCGCCATCCGCCGCAGCAGGTACGCGGCCCGGTGCGGGCCGCCGGTCCGGACGGCGGCGTCCAGGGACTCCAGCCACTCGGCGACCTCCGCCGGGTCACGGTCGGGCAGCTGGTCGAGCTGGGACATGGGTGATCCCCTTTCGCGTTCCCGGTGCGATGCCGCCGGGAGGGTGTTCCGGTGAGCGGAAGATGTATTCCGGCGACAGTCGACGCTAGGTGGGTGCCGCGGGCCTGGTCAACGGTTACTGGTGAGTAATGATCGATGATCGATCATTTAGAGAAGGTGAAGGTGAACTCGAGAAGGTGAAGGCGAAGCGGAAGCGCTCCTTTCACACGGGGTGTGACCGCCGCACTCCAAGCCGGCCCCCGCACACGTTCCGGGCCGTCCGCCCGGCGGGTGACACTGAGCCTGCGAGTCCCACTGGCGCGACGGGACCGGACTGCCGGTCTTCCCCCCGAGCCGGCGGCCCGCCGCCCCGTACCGCCGGGCGGACGGTACGGGGCGGAGCCGCGCCCCTGGGGAACGAAGGGGCCCGTGCGACGGGGGAGCGACCGGGGGCGACGGACGGCGACGGAGGACGACGGAAGAAGGGGCCGAACGCGCGAACATGCGCACCCCGCCGTCGCGCCGCGCGGCGCGGGTGCAACGATGTGCACGTCATGAGTGCAGCACAGCAGGCGGGGCAGGCACCGCGCGCACTGCGGGCCGCGATGTTCGCGGCGGTCTGCGTGCTGCTCGCCGCGCTCGGCCACGCCCTCATGTCCGGGACCGACGTCCCGTGGTGGGCGATCGTCGCCGCGCTGTCCGGCACGGGCGGCTGCGCCTGGTTCCTCGCCGGACGCGAACGCGGACCGCTGCTCATCACCCTCGCCACCGTCGGCGCCCAGACGGCGCTGCACTTCTTCTTCACGCTGGCCCAGCTCGTCTCCGAGGCGGGGGCCCGGGCGGGAGGCGCCGGGGGCCACGGCGCGGGCGCCCAGCCGTCGCCGAGCTTCTTCTCCCGGCTGACCTGCGGCGCCGTCCCGAGGACGGACCTCGGCGGGGGCGCGGGGGACGGTACGGCGATGGGCGGCATGCTCGCGGACGGCACGTCGCCCGGCGGGACCCCGTCGTCCGGCGGCACGTCCCTGTCCATGGGGGCCATGGACGGCGCGGACGGCATGAGCGGCATGAGCGCGACGGACGGCATGGACGGCATGCACGGCATGCACATGGACATGCTGGGCATCCACGGCCTCCACGGACCCGTCGGCATGTGGTCCGCGCACGTGCTCGTCGCCCTGATCTGCGGCCTCTGGCTGTCCGGCGGCGAACAGGGCGCCTTCCGGCTCGGACGGGCCGTCGGCGCCCGCCTCTTCGCCCCGCTGCTCCTCCTCTTCGGCGACCCGGCCCCCGGCCCGCGGCCCCCGCGAATCCGCGCCGGCCTGGGCCGTGCCGCCCAGCGGCTGCGCCGGCTGCTGTACGCGTACGCCCTGATCACCCGGGGTCCACCCGCCGCCCTCGCCGTCGGCCGCTGAACCCCCGACCACCCACCCCCGTCCGCCCGGTCGTCCCGCGCGGACCCCTCGGGTGCCTTGCGGGGTGCTTCCGCCGACGGCCGCCGGACAGGCCGTGACACGTTCCCGGGCCGTCCGCCGCCCCGCGGCCGGACGCCCGGATTCCAGGAAGGACCCCGGGCAATGACCCCTGCCCGCAACCAGGACGTGCCGCGACGGCACGTCCCTCCCTCGGCCGCCGCGCCGAACGGGAACCGACCCGCCGACGCCGCGCCGAACGGGATCCGCTCAGCCGACCGCTCAGCCGACGCCGAGCCGCGCGGCCAGCACCTTCAGCCGGCGGGCCCGTTCGCCCCACCGGTGGCAGGCCGCACAGCCCCGTACATGCGTCTCCAGCGCCACACAGGTGACGCCCGGCGGGGGTGCCTCGCCGTCGATGCGGGCGGACAGGGCGGTACGTACGTCGCTGCAGTGCACCCGGCCATCGTCCCCGGCACCGGCCCGCGCCGGTCCACCGCCCCCCGCGCGGGAGGCCGCCGTGCGTGACGACGAGACGGTCACCGCTTGGGCGCTGGCCGCCCGCGGCGGCGACGCCGACGCGGTGGAACGGTTCATCCGCGCCACGCAGACCGACGTCCGCCGGTACGTGGCCCGGCTGAGCAACGACCCGCAGGGCGCGGACGACCTGGTACAGGAGACGTACCTGCGCGCCCTGCGCTCGCTGCCGCGCTTCGAAGGGCGGTCCTCCGCCCGGACCTGGCTGCTGTCCATCGCCCGGCGCACGGTCGTCGACCGGCTCCGCTTCCTCGCGGCCCGGCCGCGGCTGTCGGACACGGACGACTGGCAGTCGGCGGCGGAGCGCACCCAGTCCGCCGTCCTGCCCGGTTTCGACGAGGGCGTCGCCCTGTCGCAGCTGCTCGACCGGCTGCCCTACGAGCGCCGCGAGGCCTTCGTCCTGACCCAGCTGCTCGGCCTGCCGTACGCGGAGGCGGCACTGGTCGCGGGCTGCCCGATCGGCACCGTCCGCTCGCGCGTGGCGCGGGCGCGGGAGGCGCTGATCGACCAGCTGGAGACGGCCGAACGGGAGAGCGCGGCGCGGATGCCGGTCCTGGCCGGGGCGGGGGCCGGCTGCTGACCCGTCCGGCGGGCGTCGGAGGCGCGACGGCGCGCCGCCCCGGGGGGCTTCCCGGGGCGGCGCACCGGCAGCCGCTGCCGGTCCGGGGGCCGGGGCCGTCCCCGGTCCTCAGGCCCCGGTCCGGGCTCAGGCCGCGGCCCCGGTGCGGGCCGGGCCGCGGCCTTGACGGCGGGGGTGAACCGTACGACGCGCCCGGCCCGGACTCGGGCCGCGGCGCCGCGCCACGTCGAGAGCGTCCGTCCCCGCCTCATCGACGTCCTGACGCTAGAACAGGTCGGCCGGCTGGGCGGCATCGGCGAGGCGCTGCTCAAACACCTGGTGCCGGGGAAGTGAGCGCGGTTCCTGGGCTGCGCGGGGGACGGGTTCGGGGTGACCGGTACGGCGTTTCCGCGCGAGGAGGAGATGGGCGCTAGGACGCCGAACCACCGTACGGAACCCCGCCGTCCGCGTGCCCGTCGTTCCCGCCGGAGTCCCCTCCGCCGCACCTGTTTCCGTGGCCCCCGACATCCCATGCTCCGGCATCCGACCGCTCGGCGTCACCGCCGGCGGCGGACGCCCCGCCGGCCCGTCCGCCGCCGGCCGGCCCCGCGGACGCTTCTCCCCGCCCCGAGCCCCGGGCCAGCAGCATGAGGCAGGCCGCGAGGAGGAAGAGCGGGAGGAACCACAGCAAACCGCCCGTGAACCGCATGTCCATCGATCCCCCTGGACGCGCTCACCGGCTCGCGTCGGAGCGCGGGGCGCCTTGCAGGCGTTGTGCCCGCGGGCCCCTCGGCTCAAGCGGCGGCGGCGGACCCGCCGCACGGTTCGTACGAACCGCCGACATAAAGCCGACATAAAGCCGACATGAAGCCGGTGCACAAGTCGAGCGGCCCGCAGGACGCCCGAAGCGTCCCGCGAGCCGCCGAGCGAGCTCCCGTCGTCCCGCCTACCGCGGCGGCGCCGCGTCGTTCCCCGGCCGTACGACTTCAGCCTCCACCCGTACGGTGCCGGTCTCGCGGAACCGCAGTTCGAGCGGGAGCCGGTCGCCGACGGCGAGCCGCGGCGGGCGGTTGATCATGATGTCGGTGCCGTGCGGGGACATCGCGACGACGTCGCGGGCCGGCACGGTCACCGAGCGGATCATCCGCATGCTCCCCGCCCCGTCCTTGGTGACCGTCCGGGCGAGCATGGCACCGCCCGCCGAGGGGGCCGTGACGGAGACCAGCTCGTCGTCCGCGTCGCCCCTGTTGGTGAGCCGTACGAACGCCGCCGTGTCGTCGCCGTCGAAGGGCAGGAGCACGCGGGCGTCCTCCGCGACGACCTCGGCGGGCCGGCCCGCCGCGCCGGACGCCGTCCAGGCGCCGAGGCCGCCGAGGGTCACCACGCAGGCGGCGACGGGGACGAGCGCGGCCTTGGCGGCCTGGATCACGGGGTTGTTCATGCGACGGCCTTCCGAGGACGGGGAGCGCCCTTGCGGGCGGGGGCGGTCGTACGGGCGGGGGCCGGCTGCCAGCCGCGCAGCCGCAGGCTGTTGCCGACGACGAGGAGGGAGCTGACCGACATCGCCGCCGCCGCGACCATCGGGCTGAGCAGCCCGACCGCGGCGAGCGGCACGGTCACCACGTTGTAGCCGAAGGCCCAGGCCAGGTTGGCGCGTACGGTCAGCGAGGTGCGGCGGGCCAGCCGCACGGCGTCGGCCAGGGCGCCCATGTCCTCGCGGACCAGCGTCACGTCGGCCGCGCCGATGGCCGCGTCGGTGCCGCTGCCCATGGCGATGCCGAGGTCGGCGCCGGCCAGGGCGGCGGTGTCGTTGACGCCGTCGCCGATGACCGCGACCCGGTGGCCCTTCTCGCGCAGCGCGCGGACGAGGTCCGCCTTGCCCTCCGGCGTGACCTTCGCGTGTACCTCGGCGATGCCCAGTTCGGCGGCGACGGCCTGGGCCGCGGCCTCGCCGTCGCCGGTGGCCAGCACCGGCCGCAGGCCGAGCCGCTTGAGGTGGTCGACGGCCCGGTAGCTGCCGGCGCGGACCGTGTCGCCCAGGGCGATCACGGCCTCGACGGTGTCCTCGACCCGGACGGCCACGACCGTCCGGCCGTCCCGCCCGGCGCTCCGGACGGCCTCGGCGAGCGCGTCGGGGAGCCCGTCCGCCTCCGCCCGGACGACCTCGACGCGCTTGCCGTCCACCACGGCCCGGACGCCCACGCCGGCCGTGGCCGCGAACTCCTCGGCGGCGGGCAGCGGACCGTCCGCCTCCGCCAGCCCGTGGGCGTGCACGGCCCGGCCCACCGGGTGCTCGGAACCGGCCTCGGCCGCCGCCGCGTACCGCAGTGCGGCCTCCGGACCGCAGCCGCCCTCGCGGGCCGCCACCTCGGTCACGGCCATCGAACCGGTGGTCAGCGTGCCGGTCTTGTCGAGGACGACCGTGTCCACCCGGCGCAGCCCCTCCAGCGCCTGCGGGCCGCTGACCAGGATGCCGAGCCCGGCGCCCCGGCCGGTCGCGGCGAGCAGCGCGGTCGGGGTGGCCAGGCCCAGGGCGCAGGGGCAGGCGACGACGAGGACGGCGACGGCGGCGGTGATCGCCGCCTGCGGGGACGCGCCGGCGCCCAGCCAGAAGCCGAGGACCGTGACGGCGACCGCCAGCACGGCCGGGACGAAGACGCCGGCGATCGCGTCGGCGAGGCGCTGCACCCGGGCCTTGCCCGCCTGCGCGTCCTCCACCAGCCGGGTGATCCGCGCCAGTTGGGTGTCCGCGCCGACGGCCTCCGCCCGTACCTCCAGCAGCCCGCCGGAGTTGACGGCGCCGCCGATCACGGCCGTACCGGGCGTGACGTCGACGGGCGCGCTCTCGCCCGTGACCAGCGACAGGTCCAGGGCCGAACTGCCCGCCACCACCGTCCCGTCGGTGGCGACGCGCTCGCCCGGCCGGACGAGGAAGCGGTCGCCGACCCGCAGTTCCGCGACGGGAATGCGGCGCTCCTCGCCGTCCGCCGTCCGCACGGCGACGTCCTTGGCGGCGAGGGACGCGAGCGCCCGCAGCGCCGAACCGGTGCCGGCCCGGGCCCGGGACTCCAGCAGCCGCCCGGTCAGCACGAACAGCGGGACGGCGACGACCGCCTCGAGGTAGACGTCCGCCGTGCCCGGCATGGTCTCCGGCCACAGCGTGAACGGCATCCGCATGTCCGGATCGCCGGCGCCGCCGAAGAACAGCGCGTACACGGACCAGGCGTAGGAGGCGAGGACGCCGAGGGAGACGAGGGTGTCCATCGTCGCCGCGGCCCCGCGCAGGCCGCGCAGCGCCTTGGAGTGGAACGGCCAGGCGCCCCACGCGGCGACGGGCGTGGCGAGGGCGAAGCACAGCCACTGCCAGTTGCGGAACTGCAGCCCCGGGGCCATCGAGAGCACCAGCACGGGTACCGACAGCACGGCGGTGATCAGCAGCCGGACGAGGGGCGACGAGCCGGTGCCGGCCTCCTCCTCAGGGGCTTCCTCGGTCTTCGGCCGGGGCAGCGCGGCGGTGAACCCGAGGCCCTCCACGACCGCCATGAGCTCGTCGGCGGTCACGGCCTCGGGGTGGCTGACGCGGGCCCGGCCGGTGGCGAGGTTGACGCTGGCGGTCACGCCGTCCAGCCGGCCGAGCTTCTTCTCGACGCGGTTGACGCACGCGGCGCAGGTCATGCCGCCGACGATGATCTCGGTCTCGGCGGCGGGGGAGGCGGTGGTGGTCGTCGCGCTCATCAGTGCCCCATCCCGGGCATGCCGTCCATGCCCCCGCTGCCTCCGCCGCTCCGGCCGGAGCCCGGATCGGACGCGCCCCCGCCATCACTGCGGTGCATGCCGGGGGAGACGGGACCGGCCGCGGAACCGACGGCGTAGGCGACCCCGAACAGGGCCGCGAGCAGCAGGACGAAGCCGGACAGCAGGCTGTACGGACTGAGGGAATGACGTGCGGTCATCGCCGCATCGTGACATGCCGGAGGCCGCTCACCGCAGTCGGAGGCGCCGAGACGGCACGTGAGGATTGTCCCTTCCGCTTCGGGGAACTCGCCCGGCCGGTCGGCCGACTACCTGGAGATAAGGCGGGCCTTCAGCGAGATAGAGAGGGCCTTCGGCCGGCGGGCAGGGACGGAACCGCGCACGAACGGCACGAACGTACGGGAACTCACCACCCCTGACGCACGACTTCCTCACCGTTCACGTTTCACGAGGAGCCCAAGCACGTGCCCACGCCCGACCCCATACCCCTCTCCGACCCCATACCCCTCTCCGGCCCCGCCTACAAGCGCGACCCCTACCCCCTCTACGCGCGGATGCGCGAAGCCGGCCCGGTCCACCGCGTCGTCTTCCCCAGCGGCGTCACGGCCTGGCTGGTCACCGGGTACGCCGCCGCCCAGCGCACCCTCGCCGACCCGCGGCTGGGCAAGAACCACGCCCTGGGCAACGACCGCTGGCGCGCCCGCGCCTCGATCATGCCGGAGCCCCAGCACTCCCGGCTCCAGGCGCACCTCCTCCACCAAGACCCGCCGAAGCACACCGGCATGCGCCGGCTGATCACGGACGCCTTCGCGCCGCGGCGCGTCGAGGCGCTGCGGCCGCGCTTCCAGGAGCTGGCGGACGAGCTCGTGGACGCCCTGCCGGCGGCCGGCGGCCCGCACGGCGCGGCCGACCTGGTCCAGGGGTTCGCCGCCCACTTCCCCTTCCGGGTCCTGGCCGAGGTCATCGGCCTGCCGCCGCACCTCGCCGCCCGCTTCCGGCGCGAGTGGGGCGGTGTGGTGGCCCCCGTGGGCCCCACCGACCCCGGGCGTCCCGCCTACGAGGCGCTGCTGCGCGGCCTGGAGGACTACATCGCCGAGGTGGTCGCCGACCGGCGGGCCACCGACGGCGACGGGCTGCTGTGCCGGCTGGTCGCCGCCCGCGACGCGGGTGAACTGACGCCCGAGGAGCTGGACTCCATGATCTTCCAGCTGCTGGTGGCCGGCCAGGAACCGGTGACCAACCAGATCACCACCGCCCTCGTCGCCCTCTTCCGCCACCCCGAGGCGCTGGAGCGACTGCGCGCCGAACCGTCCCTCATGCCCGCCGCGGTCGAGGAACTGCTCCGTCTGGACGGCGCGTTCGAGCTCACCACCTGGCGCTTCCTCGCCGAGGACGCCGAGTTGCACGGAACCCGCGTCCCGGCGGGCGACTCCGTGATCGTCTCCCTGTGCGCCGCCAACCGCGACCCGGAACGCTTCCCGGACCCGGACCGCCTCGACCTGGACCGCGCCCAGGGCTCCCACCTCGCCTTCGGGCACGGCATCCACTTCTGCCCCGGCGCCGCGCTCGCCCGCATCGAACTCCAGGTCGCCCTGGGCACCCTGCTCGCCCGCCTGCCCGGCCTCCGCCTGGCCGTCCCGGACGAGGAACTGCGCTGGATCCCGGCCGTCCTCGGCCGCGGCACGGCGGAGCTGCCGGTGGCGTACGACGGGCCGCGCTGCCCGTACGGGCGGGGGTGACGGCGCCATGACGACCGGCATCGCGCCGGCGGTGACAGACACCGCCACCGAGGTCCTGCGCCTCCTCCTGCCGTACCACCGGACGACCGGGCCGGGGTCGCCGAACCCGGCCGACCACCTCGAAACGCTGCGGCAGATCCGCCGGTTCACGGATGCCGGCGACCCCGTCGTCCTCACCCTGCCCGGCTTCCCCTGCAAGTCGCCCAACCCGGCCAAGGTCCTGGGCCACCTCCCCGACGAGGGCGAACGCCTCTCCCTGACCTTCCTCGACCGGCTCTGCGCGCGCGTCGGCGAGGTCTACGAGCCCGGGGCCCGGATCGTCATCTGCTCGGACGGGCACATCTTCGGCGACGTCATCCACGTCCCGGACGAGCACATCGACGCGTACGGCGACGCCCTGCGCGCCATGATCGACGCGGAGGGGCTGCGGCACCTCGACACGTTCGACCTGCGGGCGGTGCACGGGGACGCCGACCACGACACCAAACGGCGGCTGGTGACGGAGGCGTACGCGCCCTCCGCGGACGCCCTGCGCGCCCTCGTCCGCGCCGACGAGGAGACCGCCCGGCTCTACCGGGGCATCACCCGTTTCCTCTTCGAGGACACGGCGGACTTCGACGGCAGCCGGTCGGCGCTGCAGCGTGACTGCCGGGCCCGGGCGTACGAGGTGATCGCCCGGAGCCGGGCTTGGGGTGAGCTCATCGCGGAGCACTTTCCGCGGCAGGTGCGGCTGTCCATTCATCCGCAGGCGGTGGGGGCGGAGAAGTTCGGGATCCGGTTGCTGGAAGCGGGGGATGCTTGGGCTACGCCTTGGCATACGGTGCTTCTGCTCCAGGGCGGTGCTGCTCGGCTCGTGCGGCGGGAGGAGGCCGAGCGGGTGGGGCGGCTGGTGCGGCGGGGTGGGCGGCCCAGCCACTTCGTGGGGTGAGCCCCGGTCCCGCCCCTTCGCCGCTCGTCCTCAAACGCGGGACGGGCTGATTTCAGCCCGTCCGGCGTTTGAGGACAACCGCGCGGAGCGCGGTTTCGGGGGTG